>CAKUTI010000001.1 GCA_934691925.1 uncultured Treponema sp.
GCGCTTCCCTGCCTGGCCCTGCGCGTGGCTCTGTCCTTTCTCTCCTTTGCCGCGCCGGGGCTCACGCGGAGGCTGCCCAGCCCCGCCTATGTCTTAGCGGATTTCTTTTTTTCCTTGGCGCCAGTTCTTCATTACTTTGCTTTTCCGGGCTTCTGCTCGTCCATGTTCGATTTGTGTTTTTCCTGCGCGTCTATTTCTTTGCATCTCCGGCTGCCGTGCTGGGATATCTAACCTGTATGAAAATAAAAAATCCTTGTCGATACCCTTTTTAGCCGGGGATTGTTCCTGTTTTGCTTAATTTTTCTCGCTTGGATTTGTGCTTGTTTATTTGTCGAGACTGCTCATGTTTTAGCGAGTCGCTTAGTTTCTTTCCATTCGTGGTTTTGTTCTTTTTTGTTTACTTCTGTTGAACTTTCTTTGATTTTACTTTCCCCACTGCTTTAGTTCTTATTTTCGTGGTCTTGGTTCAGCAGTATTATTTTCTTTTACTGCTGTGTGTGCCAGTCTATGTCAGTCCATTAAAATAAAAATCCCCGGCGAAGCCTTTCTCCGGCTGCCGGGCTGAAATATCCAGTCTGTATGAAAAATCCCCCAGCAGAGTTTTTTCCTTTCTCCGCCGGGGGATTTTCCTGTTTTTGCTTAGTCAGCTTGCTTAGATTTTCGCGAGTTTGATTTCCTTTACAGTGTAGTTGTATCTGTGGTCGTTGATTTTGAATGAAAGTTCTTCGCCGACTTTGCGGTCGAGAAGCTCGTTTCCGAACGGCGACATATATGAGATGATTCCGCTGTCAGGGTCTGACTCCCACGGTCCGAGAATTGTGTATGTCTCGTCGTTTCCAGAAGCCTTGTCTGTGAGCGTTACGACTGTTCCGAATGAGATTACAGAAGTTGTCGCTGTTGTTGGGTCGAAGAGGGTAGCGCGCGACATCTCCTCCTGGATTCTCTTCAGGTCGTTTCCGAGCTTGTGCTGCGCTTCTTTTGCCGCGATGTATTCTGCGTTCTCTTTCAAGTCTCCCTTTTCCTTTGCCTCTGCGACTTCTTTTGCAATCGCAGGAATATCGACGTTCTGCATTTTGTCGATGAGGGCAACTTTGATGTCGTACTGAGCTTTTGTAACGAGCATTCCTTTTGGAGCGGAAGATTTTTCTTCTGTCTTGTGGAATTTGAAGTTCGGATATTTTTCAAGAATCTTGTTTCTAAGATGAGGCTTGATTTTTGTCGCGTCGAACTTGTTGCTCTTGTCTGTGTCAACCGCGAAAGTGTCGAGTCCTTTGATGTCGTCAACGAGTGTGTACATATGCGACATCTGCTCTTCATCGCAAGAAAGCATATAGTCTGTGAAAATATTCTTGTCTTTCGGATTTCCGAAAAGTCCCTTGAAAATCAGCTTGCATGCGTTCTTGATGATTTTTTTGTTTTCTGTCGAATCAACGTGGTTTTCAATCTCGCGGAAGCACTGCGCAATAATGTTGATGATTGCAATCAGCTGCTTCTGGAGCGGAATTTCAGCTGCCTTGAACCAGTCTTCATCCGAACATTCCCCGAAGAAGAAGAGAATCACATCTCTGTATCCTCTAAAGTCGTTGAATGCTGTGGCTGCAAGTTTTTTGACGCTTTCAACCGAGCCGACATTTATAAGATTTGTGATAATTTCCTTGCTGTTTTTGCTGTCTTTTCCCAAAACCGCAGGAATAAGCTTGATGTACTCGTCTTCCCAGTTTGGAAGAAGCTTGATCGCCTCAAGGAATTTTGCGCGCAAGTCAACGCGTTTTGAGCCTTTCAAGACTGTGTACATTTCCTTTGGATTTTCGATTTCTCCATAGAACTGCGCGAAAGTGTATTTTGGCGTGTATGCGAGGTTTGGAACTTGCTGGTTCACATCCTGCACAACGAGATAAGAAGCGATAACTTCCTCGTTTACCGCTGTGAAAGACTTCAAGAAGCCAGTGAAATAGCTGACCATATCCGCGAGAAGCTCGCTTGTCTTATCTGTCGAGTCGTCTTCAATGAATTTGTAGAGAATGTCGATTCTTTGGAAGAATCCTTTCTGTGCCTTGAACTCGTTCGAATATTTTTCTTCAGGAGTGATTGCGCGTTCGCGTACTGTGTATTCGTTGATGTTGTTTGGATTTACGCCGAATGTTGAGTCTTCCTCAAGAATTTTCTTTGCGCCTGAATTCCAGCTTGTCCACTCGCTTGCTGTGAGAATTGAAGGAACAAGCTCCGCCTTGATTTTTTTGAGGTCGCAGCTGTTTCCGAAGCTTGTGATGATTGTCTTCAAAGCCCAGACTTTGTCTTCCTTGATTTTTTTCGCAAGGTCTGCCTTTGTCTTGAATTTTGAAGATTTTGAGCCGACTGTCGCCTTGATTACCCAGATGTGCTCTCTTGAAAGAGGCTGGAGCGCGCTGACCGCCATTTTAAGCGAGATGTTCTTTACTCCGTTTTTGCCGAAGTTGATTTTTAGGTTGTCGTCTTCAACGCTCAAGATGATTCCGACTCCCCATGTTCTGTGGAAAACGAAACTTCTTGCGTCAAAAGCGATGTGCTTTTCAAAGTCGCTGATTGCCTCAAAAACGTTTCTGAAATTTTTTGTGAGGTCTGAAGACTGTATATATTCTTCAACGTGGCTGTGGTTCGCATATTTTGCGGCGAAACAGTCTGCGATTTCCCGTCTTGCCCAGAAATCGTTCGGGTCGATTGAAAGATTGAGCTTCAGAATCTCAATCGCTGTGTCCCATTTTTTGTTGTCTTTGTAGTAAGTGTAAAGCTCCTGCATCATCAATGCGGATTTGTCCGCGCTGATTGACTTTGCGATTTTTCTCTGGACGAGAAGAAACCAGTCGATTTCCTCTGGAATTGTCGCAACGAGTTTTGACCAAAGCTCTTTCGCCATGTTGATGTTTTTGCTGTTGACGTAGCGGAGAAGCGATTTTTTGTAGAATTCAATAGCCTTTTCTTTGTCGCCTGCCGCATCGTAGTGGTCTGCGAGCTTTTTCGCGATTTCTGCCTCTGAAAGGTCTGCCTTTACGATTCTTTCGTAAATTGTCCAAAGCTCAGGATTGTTTGAAGCCTCGAAATTTTTTGCGAGCGTGCGGAGAGCGAATTTGTTGTTCTTGTCATCTTCGAGAATCGTCTCGCACATATAGATTACAATCGGCTCTTTGTGGTTGTTCTGGAAAATATCTACAAGAGTTTCAAGCGAAGAGTTGTCCAAAGAACCTCTTTTTAATCCAAGCATTCCCGAAATGTAGAGAGCTGTAATGCTGTCCTTTGTGTGAGAAAGCTGTTCATCGCAGATTGCCTTAATCTCGTCGATGCAGTTTTCGTTCTTTGCTCTCTCAACGATTGTTGTCAACTCAATCAGGTCATTTTTTGTGTAATTGCTGATTGTCGCGCGTGTCCAGGTGTCTTCCTTGAGTTTGTCCTGAACCAATTTTACGAGCTCTTCTGACATAAAATACTCCTGTATATAAATTAAAAAAATCTAAACCCTTTTTATTGTATTTCAAGATTCTGAATTTTTAGAATTTTCCAGAATTAACTTGTATACATCTTAAAAATATTTTCATTATGAACGCGAATCTGAAGCAGACATTCATTTATTCTGCTGACGTTTTCTCCAGAGCGCACATAATAATCGATAAGCCAGAAATACATATTGATAAGTTTCGGAACCAAGATTTCGGCATCGTTCGCCGGATTTTTCAGCTCGTTTTCCTTAGCATATATTTCCTGTCTGAGACGCGCCGCCTCGTGAGTTTTCAGCTCCCGTTTCATGTTGAAAACGCCGTAAAGAACGCCAAAAACCGGAATCCACTCTTTTAATGCGACTCCGGAATATCCTTTGTCCTTTACCTGCTTTATCAGGCTGCAGATAAGCTCCGAGTCAAAAAACTCGATTTCAACTTTTTGTGCGTCGATAAAGAACGCTTCGCGAAAGAGAACTTTCGCCTTTTTGTCCTCGCCGCACAGCGCAAAGCAGTCCGCTGTCTCGGAAAGAATTGCCGCAGATGACGGCATCGCCTGATTAGCGTCGGTAAGACAGCTTAAGGCCGCCTCGTAGTTTCCAAGCTTTTTGTAGCAAAGACCGAGCTTTCTGCTGATTTCTGCCTTTTGAAGCGAACTTAGCTCAAGAGCGTTCTTGTCTGCCAGAATCGACTCGTACGCATTGAAAGCCAGCGAAAAAACTCCCTTTTGGACTGCGTAAACAGCGCGCGGAAAAGTTTTTTTTTGCCTGTCAATGTCGATTCGGAATGTTTTCCATCGGCTCACAAGGCTTTCTCCCTGCTCGTAAAGCTCGAGACGAGGAAGCCTTCTGATAAAGTCGTTCCAGTAAGAGCAGCACCAGTGAGCAAAATTAAGCTCTTCGCTGTCAAAGTTATATTCCAAAGCCTCGGCAAGAATTCGCTTTGCTTCTGAAGTTTTTCCTTCTTCAATAAGCGAGTAAGCCTTTTTTAATTCTTCTTCGGTTTGAATATCCATACGACTTTTTTAAATTTATCGCAGATTGGGGGTGTTAGTCAATAAAAATGATAAAAATAGGAAAAAGGGGGTAAAGTTTATAAAGTTTTTTTCATAACTTGTCAATATCTTTTTAAGAAAAAAAAGAAAAAATCAGTTTTTGAAGAGGATTTGTCGAAAAAAGAATGTTTTTTTTATTTCGCCAAGATTCCTTGATTTTTTTCTCGCGCAAGATTTGTTCGTTTTGTTTTCGTATGCGAGATTTTTGCGTTGCCGAAATCGTTTTCTTGTTTTTTCATTTTCGTCTTGCTAGAATTTTTCGTTTCATTTTTGTTAGTTGCCCAGTCTTTTTTTGATTTTCGGTTTCTTTTTTCGCTTGGAAAATTTTGCATCGCAAAATCCTCTTTCTCATTCAGCGTTTTTTTGAAATTGTTTACAATCTATTTTTCATCTGATATTATTTTTTCTATAATGAAAGAAGTTTTACTTGCCCCATCTTTGCTTTCTGCGGATTTTTCCGATTTGGCTTCCGCATTCAAAATGATTGAGACTTGCGGCGGAAGCGTTGTTCATATAGATGTGATGGACGGACAGTTTGTTCCTCAAATTTCGTACGGCCAGCCGGTCATAAAATCTGTTCGGAAACTGACATCTCTTCCTTTCGATGTTCATCTGATGATTGAAAAGCCCGACCTTGCAGTTGACTCGTTTATCGACGCGGGTGCGGACTGGATTACTTTTCATTATGAAGCAGCCACGCATATTGACAGGCTTGTGAACCATATCCACGAAAAAGGAAAAAAATGCGGAATTTCAATCGTTCCGTCAACTCCTGTCGAGGCGATTTCCGAAATCTTGCCTCTCGTTGACCTTGTTCTCGTTATGACCGTGAATCCGGGCTTTGGCGGACAGAAACTCATTCCTTATTGCGTTGAAAAAATCAAAAAGCTAAAGAAAGTCCGCGATGAAAGAAATTTGAATTTCAAGATTTCTGTTGACGGCGGTGTGAACGAGAAAAATGTCTCGGACGTTGTTTCCGCCGGAAGCGACATCGTTGTTTCAGGCTCGGCGTTTTTTAGCGGAAAGCTGAAATGGGAGCTTTAATTTGAAGAAATTTCATCTTCTTGTTGCTTTTTTCCTGATTTTCTCGTTTTGCCAGGGCGTTTTTGCTTTGGATTCAGGCGTTTTAAACGGAATTTCAGATTCAGATTTGCGGCAGGGATATGAGTCTTTTAGAAACGAGGACTGGATTTCAGCGACAATGTTTTTGCGGAAAGCCGTTTCGTATGCCTCGAATGTGACGGACGAAAACTATTTTATGCTCATAAAAAGCGAGATTTATTCAGGCGAGTATAAAATGGCGCAGTCTGACTGCGAGAAATTTCTTTCGCTTTTTCCGCTTAGCGTCTACGCGAATCATGTCCAGTATCAAAATGGAAGAATGTTGCATCTTCTCGGAAAAAATGAGGACGCAGTTCTTTCGCTGAGCGATTTTTGCCGCCAGCATTATGACGACGAACTTTATCCGCTTGCTCTTTATTGGATTGCCGAGTCTTTTTATGACGAGTACAATTTTGATTCGGCGCAGGGAATTTACAAGAGAATTGTCTCTGAATTTCCGGATTGTGAAAAATCGCGTGATTCTCAGTACAAGCTCGACTTGATTGCGCAGCGGGCGAGGGAAGAAAAGCTTCTTTATCTTTTGAAAGTTATCGGCGAGGAAAATCTTTCGACACGCGAGGAATATGAGCGTCAGATTAAAATTTATGAACTTGAGGACAAGCTCGGGCTTAATCGTCAGTTGATTGATATGCAGGCTCGAATCGATGAGCTTGAGGAGACTTTGGCTGAGAAAGATTCTGTTTCCGAAAATTCTTCTGATGAAAATTCTTATTCTGATTCTGAAAATAAAAATTTCGATAAAAATGCGGATTCTGGAAAATCCGGCGGAGCGGCTGGAATAAATTCGGCTGCTGAAGAACTTTCAAAATCTGAAAATGAAAGCCGCGAATCTGTTCCGCTTGCGGACGACTCTTCTTTCAATATCAGAAAAAATTCTGTGGCGCAGAATTTGGCCGCGCTTAAGAAAAAGGCGAAACAGCTTCAATATCTGCTTGAAAGCCAGAATTTCGACGAGCAGAATCTAAATGGAGAAAAATAGAAAAATGAAGAGAAAATTTTTGTTTTTGATATTTGCGTTCGCGGCTTCTTTTTCTGTTTTTTCTCAAAACTCAGATTCTGATGTTGCTTCAAAAGAGTCGAAAAAACAGACGAATCTTGAAAAAAAGCAGCTTTCCGCAGAGAAAAAATTCCGCCAGAAAGCCGTTATGGACGAGAATCTGAATCTTCTTTATGTGAAATTTTCGAATTACGATTTAAAAGGAAAATCTTTACGTGCCGCGTTTAAAAACGGCTCGTTCAATATTTTTGCAAAATCCGATTCTGGAAAGGAGACTGCGCTTTTTTCTTCTGTGAACAGTTCGCCGGTAAAGTTTTTTTTGAAATATGACGGCACAGTTTACAATCTAAATGAAAATTCGGACGTGAAAAAGCAAATCCGTCAGACTCAGAACGGAGCGCAGGTTGTTTATTCTTTGGAGAATTTTTTTCAGATTGCGGTTGACCTTTCTTTTGTCTCAACGATTTCAGTTGACGATGAGGACGCGCTTTTCCTGAAAATTTATTCGACAAATCTTTCTGGAAAAACTCGGAGCTTCAGCTTGAAGGCGATTTTTGACACGGTTTTGAGCGAAAATCTTCCATATCATTTTTCTTCTGCGGACGGACGGCAAATTGCAACGGAGACAATGCTTTATTCTGACGAGCTTAAAAATGTCCGCTATCTTCTTTCTTCCGATAGAAAAAATTCTTTGCAGCTCATGCTTTATGGAAAAGAAATTTCTCCGATTAAAAATGTCTTGATTGCAAATCCTGAAATTCTTGAAAACATGGAATGGAACGGAAATGCGAAGACCGAGCGCGGATTCAACAGCATAAATCTTTACAATAATTCCGCGGTTATGATTTCTTGGCGTGAAAATTCTGTGGGCGCGAATTCGACGGTTTCGGACGATTTTTACATCTTTACCGCGACAGACGGCAGAGAGTGCAGAGGCGAATATTTTATTTCTGACGGCGAGAATTCTAAAAAAGATTTTGCGGAAAATTCCGTTTCAAAAAAATCTGTTCCTGAAAATTCGGATAAAAAAACTGAATTTCAAAAAAACGTGAGCCAGGCTGCAAAGTCTGAAAAGCGCACAGATGTTGATTTTATCGTTGCGCCTTTAGATGACTACAAATTCGACACGGAATATATCCAGAATCTTATTGATAAAATCGATGCTATGCAGTCGGATTCGGAAAATGCTGACAAAGAAGAAATCGAAAGACTGAACGCGGAGCTTGACGCAATCTTTAAAGTGCTGAGGCGGCAGCAATGAGACGGACTGATTTGGAAAAAGCCCACAGTCTGCTTTTGCGGCGGAAATTCTCGCAGGCGATTTCTCTTCTTGAATCTGGGAAAAACCCGAAAATCTACAAGGAAAGTTTCTCTTATTATATGACGGCCGGTCTTGCTTGCCTTTATCTTGGCGACACAGGAAGCGCGAGCGCGTATTTTCAGTACGCAAGGCACATCAGAACTACAGACCCGACTCTTTTGAATGCTCAGGCGGTTCTTTTTTTGCGGCGCGGCGACACTGAGCGCGCAATTAACTATTATCTTGATGTTCTGGATTACGACCCGCACAATAAAACAGCTTCCGCTGCAATGGAATTTTTGAAAGACCACGGCTCTTATGAGGAAATTTGCAAAATCGTTGACAATGGAAAAATCGAGAAATTTTATCCTCCGCTCGGCGTGAATCCTGATTCTGTGAAAAGGGTCGCTTTCTCGGTTTTTGCCGGATTGATTTTGGTAGTTGTTCTTTTTAATGCCGGAAAATTCGGAGATTTTTCAAGAAGGCTTAGATTCTCAAATTCAAATGCGGATTTGAGCGAATTTTTCCTTTCTGTTGATGAGAAAAAAAATCCTCAGCAAAAAGATATGTCTGGCTTTGTTTACAGATACGTCTTGAACGACAAGCAGATTTTGAAATCTTACGAGAATGCGGTGAATTATTACGGCGACCACCGCGAGAATGCTGCTCAGGTTGAGATTAACAGACTTTTGAATTCAAACGCGAGCGAGGCAATCAAGCAGAACGCGAAAGTTGTCGAGTCGTATTTTCAGGAGCCGACTTTTGATTCTCTTCTTGATAATTACGATTACGCTTCGGTCGCGAAGGATCCGGCGCTTTATATCGGTTGCTGGGTTTCATGGGGCGGACGGATTTCGAATTCTGTTACGGAAGGAAAGTCGTTCCGCTGCGTTATGCTCGTCGGTTACGAATCTATGGAAAGAATTGACGGTTTTGTGCCGCTGATTTTTGATGACGCGCCTTATCCGGCGATTGACGGCGAGCGGCCGGTGAGAGTTCTCGCGAAAATCGAAAATCATGACGGAAAGCTTGTTCTTCGTGGACGGGCGGTTTATCAGCCGCTGATGAAATAGATGGCATAATAGAAAAAATAAAATTGAAAAGCGGAATTTTTATTTTTTCCTGAAATCTTTAGATTCTAAAAACTAAAAAAAATGGAGATTTTGGAGAAAATTATAAAGTCACCGAAAAATTTTAGATTTTTTTGATGATTTTGAAAAAATCTTGCTTAATTTGAATATTTTTCGCCTATTTATATGGTGGTGAGGGAAAAATAAAATTTAAGGTGGACAAAATGGCAGAAAAAGTTCAATCGCCTGATATGGCGGAAAAACTGAAAGCCCTTGAGGCGGCCCGGCTTCAAATTGAAAAGCAGTTTGGCTCAGGCTCTTTGATGAAGCTTGGTGACCGCACTGACACGGCTTCAATCGATGTGATTCCATCCGGCTCGATTCTTCTTGACGAGGCTCTCGGAGTCGGCGGCTATCCGCGCGGAAGAATCATCGAGATGTACGGCCCTGAAAGCTCTGGAAAAACGACTCTCGCGCTTCATGCAATCGCAGAGGCGCAGAAACTCGGCGGAATTGCGGCTTTTGTTGATGCGGAGCACGCTCTCGACCCTGTTTACGCGAAGAATCTCGGCGTTGACATCGACAACCTTTATGTTTCGCAGCCAGACACTGGCGAGCAGGCGCTTGAAATTACCGAGCAGCTTGTCCGTTCCGGCGCGGTTGACATCATCGTTGTTGACTCGGTTGCGGCTCTTACTCCTCAGAAAGAAATTGAGGGAGACATGGGCGACTCGATGATGGGCTTGCAGGCGCGTCTTATGAGCCAGGCTTTGAGAAAGCTTACTGCAATCGTCGGAAAATCAAAGTGCATTATCGTGTTTATCAACCAGATTCGAATGAAAATCGGAATCATGTTCGGAAATCCTGAGACGACAACCGGTGGCAACGCTTTGAAATTCTATTCTTCTGTCCGTCTTGAAATCAGGAGAATCGAGTCGATTGACGGAAAAGGCGACGAGGACGCAGTCGGAAACCGCGTGCGCGTAAAAATCGTGAAAAACAAGGTTGCGCCGCCATTCAGAAAAGTCGAGCTTGACATTTACTTTGGAAAAGGCGTTTCAGCAGTCGCGTCGCTTTTGGACTCGGCTGTAAAGCACGGATTTATCGACAAGCGCGGTGCCTGGTACACACGCGGAGAGGAAAAAGTCGGGCAGGGAAAAGAAAACGCGATAAAATTCCTTACAGAAAACGCGGACTACGCAAAACAGCTTGAAGCTCAGATTAGAAGCGACCTTTTCCCGGGGCAGATTTTAAGAACCCGCGAGGGCGTTGCTGTTTATCCTGAGCAGGAAAAAGCCGTTCTCGAGGCGAAAAAAGCGAAGGAAAAAGCTGAAAAAGAAGCGAAAAAAGCTGCTGAAAAAGAGGCCGCCGCAAAAGCTCCAAAGCTTGACATCGGGGCAGAGCCGGCTTCTCCTAACGCAAGCGACGCACTTTTCTAGGATTTTTGATTTTAGAAAATGGTTTTCGTAGTTTTGGGGCTTGGCTCGAACAAAAGCTGGGGCGGACTTGAGCCGCTTGAGCTTTTGTCTTTCGCCTGCTTTAGGTTAGAAAATTTGTTTGTCTCTGATTTTCGTGTGTCTTCCGTTTACATTTCAAAGGCGATGTATCTTGAAGAGCAGGCGGATTTTCACAATATGTGCGTTTCTGGATTCACAAGTCTTTCAGCGGCTGAGCTTTTGCAGAAAATCCACGGTATTGAGTCGTCTCTTGGAAGAGAACGTGAAAACGAGACAAGAAACGGACCTCGCTCGATTGATATTGACATCGAGCTTTACGGAACTGAAAAGATTGATTTTCTTGATACAAAAGACAAGATGAAAAATCTTCAAGTTCCGCATCCGAGGCTTCAAGAACGCGCTTTTGTTTTGCTTCCGCTCCTTGATGTTTTGCCAAAAGATTCCGATATTTTAAATAAGTTTCAGATTCTTGACTGGCTTTCACAAATTAAGAAAAAAGATGAGCAGGAAGAAAAAACGGAGCAGGTGAAAAAACTGCTTTACTCATCTGATTTTGAAGCGATGATAAAAAAAGCGGGAGAAAACGATGGAAGACTTGCTGGTTCAGACAGATTCATCTCAGCAGACTTTTGTTCTTGAAAAAACTGAGGACGCTGAAAAAAAAGAAAAGCGGCGGTATACGGCAGGCGAGTTTGAAGGACCGCTTGATTTGCTCTGGGCGCTTATCCGTGACAACAAAATCAACATTTACGATATTCCGATATCAATGATTACGGAGCAGTTTCTGGAATATCTTGATTACGCCGCGTCGTTTGAGCTTAGCGATTTGTCCGAATTCTACAGCATGGCTTCCCGCCTGATTTATATAAAGTCAAAAATGATGCTTCCGTCGGATGTTAGAGTTGACGATGACTTGGATTTTGATGATCCGCGCGAGGAGCTTGTTGACACTTTGATTGAATATCAGAAATTCAAGAAGCTTTCGTCGCTTATTGAGGAAAAACAGGACGAGAGCGAATGGACTTTTGAACGCAAAAAAATTCAGAGAATTCTTCCATTTGAAGAGGAAGATTTGTGGCAGAAAGTGGACACTTGGGATTTGCTTGAGCAGATGCAGAAAATGTTCAAGAATCTCGTGAGCCAGTATTCGGATGAGAAAATCCTTGATATGTATGAGGAAATTTCCGTCAATGAAAAACTGACTTTGATGAACGAGCTTATCGAAGAAAAAAGCGAGTGTATGTTCACGGATTTGATTGTGCGGAAAGGAAATCTTCTTGACGTGATTTGCGCGTTTATGGCCTTGCTCGAGGCTGTAAAATTCAAGAGAGCCTGCATATATCAGAACCGGATGTTCGGAGACATAAAGATAACGAAATACACAGTCGCTTAATCTTAAAAATAAAAACGGGAAGTTTTATAAAAATGGACGTGAATTTAGAGAAGGAAGCTGGACTTGTTGAAGCAGTTTTGTTTCTTGAAAGCCAGCCTTTAACATCGGCAGCCATTGCAGGAATCACGCAGCTTGCGGAAGATGTTGTTGAAAACTGCATCGAGATTTTGAAGGAAAAATACACTGCGGAAAACTGCGGCGTTGAAATTTCCGTAATCACAGGCGGTTACATTCTGACCCCGAAAAAAGAATATTGGGACACGATAAAAGAACGCTACGGAAACAAAAATGAGGGAAAACTTTCAAAGTCCGCGCTTGAAGTGCTTTCGATTATCGCTTACAAGCAGCCGATTACCCGCGCGGAAATCGAGAATCTCCGCGGAGTTTCGCCTGACAATATGCTCAGGATTTTGATTGACCGCCAGCTTGTCAAGGAAGTCGGAAGAAGAGATTCTCCTGGCCGCCCGGTCGAATTTGGAACAACAAAAGAATTCCTGAAATTTTTCAGATTGAATTCTATCGCAGAATTGCCTAAACTTGATGAAAAAGAAGAGGAGAGATTTGTCCTTGCCCGCTAATAATTCAAATTCAGAAAATATCCGTCTCCAGGCTTTTTTGGCTCATTGCGGAGTCGCAAGCCGGAGAGCGTCAGAACAAATCATTTTGGACGGACGCGTGAGCGTGAACGGAAATGTCGTCACAGAACTTGGAACAAAAGTTTCTTCAAGCGACAAAGTTTTGGTTGACGGAAAAGAAGTCCATCTTGAAGAGTCAAAACGCTATGTTCTTTTGAACAAGCCGCTTGGATATGTCTGCTCGCAGTCAGATGAAAAAGGCCGCCCGGTTGCCGTTGATTTGCTGAAAAGCAAGTATAAGGAGCGGCTTTACAATGTCGGCCGTCTCGATATGTTCAGCCATGGCGCAATCATTTTTACAAACGACGGAGATTTTGCTGCAAAACTCAGCCATCCGAGCGCGGAAATCGAAAAGGAATATCTCGTTGAGACAAGTTTTGCTCTTCCGCGTTATCTTGCGGAAGATTTCAGGCGAGGAATCAGAATCGACAATGTTTTTTACAAGGCGAAAGACGCTCAGGAGCTTAATTCCCACAAGATGAGAGTCGTGCTTGTCGAAGGAAAAAACCGTGAAATCAGGCGCGTTTTTGAAAGCCGCGAGGCTGTCATTAAAAATCTTAAGCGCGTTAGAATCGGATGCGTGGAGCTTGGAGACTTGCAGCCAGGAGAAAGCCGCAATTTGACAAACGCGGAAGTAAACGGTCTTTTAAGACTTTGCAAAAATTAAAACGAAATAAAAAGAAGGAAAAATATGATAATCGCAATGGACGGACCTGCTGGAACAGGAAAATCGACAATCGCATCTTTGATTGCAAAAAAGCTCAATATTACGTATTTGAACAGCGGAAGCTTTTACCGCGCGCTTACAATGTCTTTGAATGAGACAGAAATCGATATTTCCGACACGGAAAAAGTTCTTGATTTCTGCAAAAAACAGTCGCTTGACTATAAAAATTCTCATCTTATTTTGAACGGAAAAGATGTTGAGTCTCATCTTCACGATGACGCAGTAAGCGCGAAAGTCGCTCAGGTTTCTTCAATTGTTGAAATCCGGCATCTCGTGAACGACAGAATGAGAGAAATCACAAATCATCTTGACATAATCTGCGAGGGACGCGACATGACAACTGTCGTTTTTCCAAATGCGGACTACAAATTTTATCTTGACGCGTCTATTGACGTGCAGGCTCAGCGGCGTTTTGACCAGGGCGTTTCAAATATGACGCTCGAGGAAGTGAAAGCCGCTATCATAAAGCGCGATGAAATCGACAAAAACAAGAAAGAGGGCGCGCTGAAACGTGCTTCGGACGCGATATATATTGACACTTCCAACTTGACGATAGAACAGGTTTGTGAGATAATACTAAGCAAAATTCACAATAAAGGTAACAATATGGAACAGATGGAAGTGGAAAAGGAAGAAGCTCAGAACAAAAAGAGCGAAATCCAAACACAATTAATGGAAGAGTCGCTCAAAAGTCTTGGAACTGTTGAGGACGGTCAGCTTGTTGATGGTACAGTAGTTCAGGTTACAAATGATTATGTATTCATCGATATTGGATATAAATCAGAAGGAAGAATCCCGACAAGCGAGTTTAATGGTAAGCTCCCTAAAGAAGGCGATGTTCTTACTGTAGTTGTTCTCCGCAAAGACGGAAGAAACGGACCTGAGATTTCATACACAAAAGCTCAGTCAAAACAGCTTTGGAAAGATCTCCGCAAGGCATTTGAAGAAAAATCTCCTATCGATGGAACAATTCAGAAAGAAGTCAAGGGCGGATATGACGTTCTTCTCGGCGGCGATATTCACGCTTTCCTTCCTGTTAGTCAGGCAGACAGCCAGAAGGTTGAAGTTTCTTCAAAACTTATTGGCTTGGAAGCAAAATTCTACATCGAAAGACTTTATTCAGACAACAAGGCAAATGTTGTTGTAAACCGCAGAAAATATCTTGAAGAAGTTATCAACGAGAAAAGAGAAAAATTCTTCGCTGAAACTCAGATTGGCGACACTGTAAAAGGCGTTGTAAAATCTTTCACAAGCTTCGGTGCATTCATCGACTTGGGCGGATTCGATGGACTTCTTCATATCAATGATATGTCTTGGGGACACGTTACACGTCCGAAAGATTTCGTTAAGAAAGGTCAGGAAATCGAGCTTAAAGTAATCCGTCTTGACCCTGCTGAAAAGAGAATCAATCTTTCTTTGAAGCACTTCAAGGAAGATCCGTGGGTTCACTTTGAGGATAAATATCATGTTGATGACATCGTTGAGGGAACTGTAACAAAACTTACAGACTTTGGCGCGTTCATCGAGCTTGAAGAGGGAATTGAAGGACTTGCCCACATTTCTGAATTTAGCTGGACAAAGAAAATCAACAAGCCTTCTGACATGGTTAAAATCGGCGACAAAGTTAAGTGCATGATTTTGGGCTATGATATTCCTGCTGGCCGCGTTTCTCTCGGACTTAAACAGTGCACACCAAATCCTTGGGACACAATTGGCGAGAAATATCCAGAGGGAACAAAAGTTCACGGAAAAGTCGTAAAGCTTACAAACGCTGGCGCATTCATTCAGCTTGAGGAAGGAATCGACGGTTTCTTGCGTGCTGAAGATATTTCTTGGACAAAGAAAGTTAAACACGCTGGAAGCGAGCTTTCTGTTGACCAGAAAATCGATGTTGTTGTCTTGAACACAGACTTGGAAAACCGCAGAATCAATGTTGGAATCAAGCAGCTTACAGACAATCCATGGAAGAAATTCGCTGAGGATTACAAACCTGGTTCAACACTTGAGGGCGAAATCACTTCAATCACTGATTTCGGCTTGTTTGTAAAAGCTCCAGATGGAATCGAAGGTCTTGTAAACAATTCAAACTTGACTGACGAGCGCGATGTTCCTGCTGAGGAAGCAATCAAAAAGTTCAATGTTGGCGACAAAGTAAATGTTTACGTTGTTGATGTAAATGTTGACAAAGAAAAAGTTGCATTCTCTATCAAGGAATACAAAAGAGCGCAGGCTCGCAAAGAGATGAACCAGTATATGTCTTCTGCAAACGAGGACGATGGTGCTTATACTCTTGGCGATATGCTCAAGTCTCAGAAAAATAACTAGTTTGTTGAATTGATGAGTGCGAAGAATTCTCTTGAATTAGATCAATTAAAAACACTCATCGAAATAAACGAACGGATAAATTCAAATTATTCTGATATAAACGCATTGCTGGTTTACATTCTTGAATCGGCAATGCGTCTTGTTCAATGCGAATCTTCTTCGCTGCTTCTTGTAAACACTGAGACAGGCAATCTTAGTTTTGTCGTTGCGCTTGGACCGAAAGGCGCGGAAGCAAAAAATATTCCAGTAGACAAAAACAGCATTGCGGGCTGGGTTGTGGAGAACAACAAGCCTCTAATCATTAAAGATGTCGAAAATGATCCGAGATTTTTTAGGAATGTTCAGGACAAAACTGGATACGTTTCAAAAAACATGGCTGCAATTCCGATGTGCGTGAAAGGACGCTGCATCGGCGTGATTGAGCTTATAAACAAGTCCGGTCCGAAATCTTTTGATGAGAAAGACTTGAACATCTTGCAGCTTTTATCGAACCAAGCTGGAATCGCTTATATCAACGCGGACATCTACCGCAATGCAAAAGACCAAATTTCAGTTCTTTCAAATAAAATCATAAGCGGCTCGGAATATCATGCGTTTGTCGCAAAAAGCGCGGCTGTCTTGGATTTGCTCCGCGTGATTGACGAGGTTGCAAAAACAAACGCTACGATTTTGATTACGGGCGAAAGCGGAGTTGGAAAGGAGCTTTTTGCGGAGCAGCTTCATATGAAAAGCGTGCGTTTTGAAAAGCCTTTTATCCGCGTGAATTGCGCGGCTCTTTCTCCGTCGTTGCTTGAAAGCGAGCTTTTCGGCCACGTGAAAGGCGCATTTACCGATGCTGTTTCTGACAGAATCGGGCGTTTTGAGGCTGCGGACGGCGGAACTCTTTTCCTTGACGAGATTGCGGAGCTTCCTCTTGATTTGCAGGCGAAATTCTTGCGTGTCTTGCAGGAGCATAAATTTGAGCGTGTCGGCTCGAACAAGACTGTTTCGGTTGACGTTAGGATTGTGGCTGCGACAAACAGAAATCTCGAGGAGATGGTCAGCTCGGGAAAATTCAGAAGCGACCTTTATTATCGTTTGAACATCGTTCCGCTTAATATTCCTCCGCTTCGGGAGCGAAAAGAAGACATTGAGTCTTTGGCGCAGTTTTTCCTTAATAAATTCAAGATTGAGACAAAGAAAAATTTTGAGGGCTTTTCTCAGAGCGCGCTTAGGACGATGTACGATTATTACTGGCCGGGAAATGTGCGCGAGCTTGAAAATTCCGTTGAGCGCGCCTGCGTTTTGGGAACTCCGCCTCTAATTCAGGCTGAAAATCTTGGAATTGCGGTTTCCAAAACGAATTCAAACGAGAATGATTCGCTTTGCAGTCATCTTGCTGAAGAAATTTATGATGAAAATGAAGACAAGACTTTGAAAACTGCTTTGAACAAATTCAAGGCGGCTTACATCAAGAAAATTCTTCAGGAAAACAACTGGAATCAGACAGCGGCTGGAAAAGTTCTTGGAATCCAGCGGACTTACGTTAGCCGTTTGCTTAACGAGCTGCATTTGCGGTAAAATAGAAAACATTAAAAATTATAGAAATCCTAGGAGATTATAAAAATGGCTGAAAAAGTTCAGAATGAAACTGTTGCCGAGAAACTCAACGCTTCTTTAGCAAAATCATCAAAGACTCTGCTTGCGCTTGCTGCGGTTGTTGTCATCGCGTTTTTGGCGGTGATTGTTGTTTCGAATATAAACGCCGGCGCGACAAAAAAGGGCTTGGAGCTGATTGACACGATAAATTATTCTTTGACAAGAGAATCTGAAATTGCTGCAGATGACGAGAATGTTTCGGAAGAAGAAATCGCTTCAAAAAAGGCTGAGGAAAAAACTGCGCGCCAGAATTCGGCTTTGGAGCAGCTCGCTTCTCTTTCATCAAAATCAGGAATTGTTGGCGTTAGAGCGAATATGCTTGTTGCCGACATCAAATTCAGCCAGAAAAACTATTCTGAAGCACGCGACGCTTACGTAAAAGCCGCAAGCGGCAAAAAAGCTTACACAGCCGCATTGAACAATTTTAACGCAGGCGTTTGCTCAGAAGAGCTTGGAGACAATGACTCTGCTGTGAAATATTACGGGCTTGCCGCAAACGATAAAGACTTTGTCTTGATCGACCACGCTTTGTTCAGTCTGGGACGCGTTTACGAGGCAAAATCAGATTTCGCTTCTGCAAAGTCATCTTATGAAAAGCTCAATGACTTGCACCCGACAACAAGCTGGGGGCAGCTCGCAAAATCACGCCTTATTGCGTTGAAAGCGGCAGGCCAAATCCAATAAATCTCTTATTGGAAAAAAGTAACCGGCAAAACGAAATTTATTTTATTTTTATATGAAAACGACAGCAAAGACCATTAAGAAGAATTTGTTTTTTTTGACGGTTTTTTGCTGTCTTTTTTTTCAGATTTCATGCGGACTTGAGGAAGTGATTGTTGTTGAAGCTCCGACCGTGACTTACAACGACCCGCTTTATTCTGATTCCGACTACACGAATTATTACTGCTCTTTTTTGACAAAAGAAAGCAGCCAGCCAGACTCATTCTTGGGGACTGAGGTCTATTACAAAATCTACAATAATTCAAGCGTGCTCGTTTCCGAAAGAAACGCGATAACTGCCGTGAACACGACAAGCAACGGAAGCTCTGCCGCAACGAGAATGGTAGAGACTTACACTTATCAGCCGCTCGGAATGAATCCTCAGAATTCGGACTCTATTTTCCTTTCAAGCTCTAGAAACGACCGGCGAGTTTATTTTCGTCTTGTTGACAACGGCGACGGCGAAGATTTGGCTGCCGACATACAAGTTTCAGGAACTTCAACTGGAAAAATTCCTTATCGCTATTCAAACGATAAATCTTTCGACTTTTTTGACAACGATGACAGCGACAGCACCGGCAAAATCGATGTGAAGCCTGAAAGCGGCGACCTTGACTACAAGCACAGCTCAACTGCCTCTGCCTCTGCCGAGTATTATGTTCAGCTTTTCGCAGTCGGAGTCGCTTGGGATTCATCTTCGTTGACAAGAAGCTACAGCCTAGTCTTGGATTTAGGCTCGATTCCAATCAAGGATAGCTACTGAATTCCAATTTTTCATCACAAATTCTATAATCTTAATATGCCTAGCACATCTGAAGAACTTGCAAGACTTGAACACGAGCTTAATCCAGAGCAATTCAAAGCGGTAACTAGAATCAACGGCGCATTTTTGATAATCGCAGGCGCAGGCTCTGGAAAAACCCGCGTAATCACTTTTAGAATCGCTCATATGCTGAATTCGGGAATTCCGCAGTCGGCGATTCTCGCGCTGACATTCACGAACAAAGCTGCGAAAGAGATGGAAGAGCGAATCAAGGAGCTTACAGGAAAAAAACTTCCGATGCTCACGGTTTCGACTTTTCACGCTTTCGGAGTCAGAATCTTGAGGCAGGACATTTCAAGGCTCGGCTACCGCGAGAATTTTTCGATTTACGACGAGACAGACAGAAACGCTCTTATAAAAGAGACTGGCAGAGAGCTTCATTACAGTTCGGAGGCTTTGGACATCTACAAAATTGGAATTTTGATTTCAGACATAAAAACCGGGCGCAAGCGCTGGAACGCCGAAAACGAGATATACAGGCAGCTTTACGAAGGCTATCAGGAAGGGCTTAAACTTTACAACGCGGTCGATTTTGACGACTTGATTACTTTGCCGATAAAGCTTTTCCGCGAGAATCCCGATGTTCTTGCCTCTTACAAAAGCCGCTACAAATACATAATGGTGGACGAGTTTCAGGACACGAGCCATCAGCAGTATGAATTTATGAAGCTTCTCGCGGATGATAACGTCGCGGTTGTAGGCGATGACGACCAAAGCATTTACAGCTGGCGCGGCGCAGATTATCAGAATATTGTGAATTTTGAGAAAGACTTCAAAGATGTTGAGGAAATCCGGCTAGAGCAGAACTACCGCTCGACTGGAACGATTCTTGCGGCGGCTAACGGCGTAATAAAGCACAACACGAACCGCAAGGACAAGTCGCTTTGGTCTGGAAACGGCGAGGGCAAGCCGATTGAAGTTTATATGCCTGACAACGAGACTGCCGAGGCCGATTTTATCGTTGAGACAGTCCAGTCAATATGCGTTACAGAAAAGCGGAAATATGACGATTTTTGCGTTCTTATGCGCGCGAACACGCAGTCCCGGGCAATCGAGGAGGCTTTTCTTGCCGCGAACATTCCTTACACGATGTCGGGCGGAACTTCATTTTTTCAGCGGAAGGAAATCAAGGACGTTATCAGCTATCTCCGCGTGATTTCAAACCATGATGACGATGTGAATCTTCTTAGAATTTTGAACGTTCCACGGCGCGGAATCGGGCGGGCGACAATCGAGAAGCTGAACCAGATTGCGAAAAATCTCAGCTGCTCGCTTTGGGAGGCGATAAATTCGCTTTTGCAGGTGAGCGACAGCGAAGCGGATTTGTTCATGCAGCCGTCTAGCTCTGAATACAATCCGAAATTTGATGATTTGTCGGACGAGAATTTTTCCGACGGAACGAAAAAGTCGCTGCAGGCTTTTGTCGAGCTGATTGACGGAAACAAGCCGATGCTCGGCGGCCACGGACTTTCAAAAAAAGTCAAGAAAATGGTCGAGGATATACGCTATTTTGACTATCTGATTGCGGAAAATCCAAAATCTGAAAAAGCCGCGAGATTCAAATTTCTGAACATCGAAAGCCTTATAAATTCGATTGAGCGATGGGAAAACAATCCTGACTCGGGCGAGCCGACTTTGTACAATTATCTTAACAGAATCACTCTTCTTTCGCGCGACGACATGGACGATGAGGAAGACCAGGGAAAAGTGAACTTGATGACGATTCACGCGTCAAAAGGGCTTGAATTTCCGGTCGTTTTTATCGCAGGAACGGAAGAAGGCCTGATTCCGCACGGACGCGCTGTTGACGAGGGTGGAGATGCCGCGGTTGAGGAGGAAAGGCGGCTTTTTTACGTTGCAATCACGCGGGCGAGAGACAAGCTGATTATCTCATCGTGCAAGTCGAGACGCAAGCAGAACACGAGCGTTGAGTGCCAGCCGAGCCGCTTTTTGGACGAAATCCCGGCGAATCTCGTTGAATATCACAAGGAAGACAAGGAAGTTGACGCAGACACCGCAATCGCGTTCTTGCAGCAAATGAAAAAGCGTTTTCAGGCTCCGATTGTTCCGGGATTTTAATATCCCGGGATTTTAGCCGCAAAAAAAAATTGGCGTCATTTCTGAATTTATTTCGGAATCTGTTGAAAAAAGCCGTGTCATTCCAAACTCGAGTTCGGTTGAACTTCCTTTGTTCCCCTCATACCTTATCCCGCGTTCCTCATACCTTATCCCGCGTTCCTTGTCCCTCATTCCCCTTTTTATCTAAGCCTTTTCTCTTCCTCTTTTTAGTTTCTAATGTTAATCCCGAATCGAATTTTCCGATAATAAAAAGAATACAGGAGTTTTTATTATGGCTCAAAAAGAGATTTTAGGTCCGCATGACCGTCCGCCGCTTTCACGGTGGATTCCGCTTAGCATTCAGCACGTGTTTGCTATGTTTGGAGCTACGGTTTTAGTTCCGCTTTTGACGGGACTTAGCACTTCAACCGCGCTTTTTACCGCAGGAACAGGAACTTTGATTTATATCCTGATAACAGGCGCGAAAGTTCCGGCTTTCTTAGGCTCGTCGTTCGCCTTTATTCCTGCCTTAATCAGCATAGGGCAGGCTTACGGCGTTCCTTACGCGATGGGCGGCGCAATTTTCGCGGGAATTTTCTACTGCGTTGTCGCCGCAATCGTCAAGATTTCAGGAAAGTCGTGGATTGACAAGGCTTTGCCGCCGGTCGTAATCGGCTCGGTAATCATCGTTATTGGAATGTCGCTTTCTGGAAGCGCAATCAACTCAGCAATGTACATCAACGGAAAATATTCGCTGGTCGCTCTCAGCATTTCGATTTTCACGCTTTTGATGGCGATTATCGCGACAATCTATTTCAAGGGATTTTTCAACACTCTTTCAATTCTTATCGGCCTTGTTTCAGGCTACGTTTTCGTCCTGATTCTCGGGCTTTTCTTCGACAGCTACAAGCTGATTGATTTTTCAAAAGTCTCTGAGGCAAAATGGATTGGACTTCCTTTTCTTCACACTGACGAGGCTGGACATTACTACTGGATGGCTCCGAAATTCAACGTTGTCGCAATCGTAACGTTCATAATCATCTCGATTTCGACAATCTGCGAGCATTTGGGAGACACAATCACAACTTCAACAGTTGTCGGAAAAGACTTCACAAAAGACCCGGGACTTCACAGAACTTTGACCGGCGACGGATTCGCGACGGCATGGGCGGCAGTCTGGGGCGGCCCGCCGAACACAACTTACGGCGAAAACATCGGCGTTATGGCAATCACAAAAGTCTACTCTGTCTGGGTAATCGGAGGAGCTGCCGTAATCGCAATAATCCTGTCGTTCTGCCCGAAATTCGGCGCGCTCATCTCGACAATTCCAAGCCCGGTTCTGGGCGGCGTGTGCATGCTTTTGTACGGACTCATCGCGGCCTCAGGAATGAGAACTCTCGTTGAAAAGCAGGTTGACTTCTCAAAGCGCAAAAATCTCACAGTCGCGTCAGTGATTTTGATGCTCGGAATCGGCGGCGGATTGCTCCAGTTCAAGATTGGAAGCGAATTCACATTCTCGCTCGCTGGAGTCGCGCTTGCAACAGTCGTCGGCGTTTTCTTGAACCTCATAATCAAGGAAAAAGACTGATTTTCAAAAATCTAAAAAACTCAAGAAGTCGAAATCTGAAAAAGCCAGAAAAATTTCGGAAATTCTACAGAAATCCTGATTTTTCGGACGGAGATTTTCTTGAGCAACTAAAATCTGTGAAAAGCTCCGCGTTTTAGTTTTTATACAATGCCCAGCTTTTCGCGGTTCCATTGCCAGACTTTCAGCGGAAAATTCATTAAAAACGCCTTTTTTTTGCTTAAAAAATCCGTTAAAATTTTCTTAAAATAAAAAGAAAGTCCGGCAACGCTTCGCGCCGCTTCAATCTGGCGTAGCATTTTTTATGTGCTTTTTCCGCGCTGACCAGGCTTTTTCATCAAAAGTTTCTGCCTCAGCGAGCGGAGCGAGGATTCCATGCCAAAAAATAAAAAATCTTCATTGTTATCGCTTTTTATCGCGCTTTTTGCCTGCGCCTTTGCTTTTTCAGAAAATCTTCCTGCTGAAAACGCTTTTCAAAACTGCGAAACGGAAGAAATTCCAGCAGAAAAATATTCCCGGCTTTCTTTTTCTGAGATTTGGGGCTACGTTATGACCGGCCGCGAGGATTCTTTTTCGCCTGTTTTTCCTATAACCGATGTCGGCTACTTTTGGGAAGCGGTTGACCCATACGGAAACATTCCAGAGCCGCCCGTGCGCGAAAAGTTTTTCTCAGATTATGTGGGACGCGTTCACTTTGTCACAAGCTGCGACTCGCGCGGGCAAACTCATCTGCTTCTTTCCACAAAGGAGCTTCGAAAAAAAATCATAAATCAGCTTGTGAAGGCTTCTGAAACTTACGAGGGGCTTCAAATCGACTGGGAATTAGTTCCAAAAAACGACGATATGATTTTCTACGATTTTCTTAAAACTCTAAAAAAGAAGCTCAAAGGAAAAATGCTCACCGTTGCGATTCCTGCGCGGACAAAAACTCTTGAAAAAGACCCTTACGATTATGCGCGCCTTTCAACCGTAGCCGACAAAATCATAATAATGGCTTACGACCAGCACTGGTCAACGAGCGCGCCTGGTCCTGTCGCTTCTCCTGACTGGGGGAAAAAAATCTACGACTACGCAAAAACTGTGGTTTCTGAAGAAAAACTTATAATGGGCGCGCCTTTTTACGGCCGCGCGTGGTCAGACGAGGATATCGGCGGAAGGGCCTGGACGAATATTTCAGTCGAGCGGATAATGAGGGAACAGGAAGTCAAAGATTCAGACATAAAGACCGACAAAAACGGAAACAAATATTTCAAGCTCGAAAAAAAACGCACGGTCACGCTTTACTTTGACGACACAGAATCGGAGCTAAGCCGCCTTGAACTCTACAAAAACGAAGGCGTTTCAAGAATCGCATTCTGGCGCGTAGGGCAAGAGAATCCCGAACTCTGGAATTTCTTAAAAATTGAATAATTTTGGTTTGAAAAAATCCGTCATTCCGAACTCGAGCAGTGCCTGTCCACTTTGTTTAAGAATCCGAAAGAAAAAAGTTTGTCATTCTGAACTTGATTCAGAATCTATAAAAAACGTTTAAAAATAAAAAAGCCTGCTCAAAACGAACAGACTTTATGTGAGACTGGCCCGACTCGAACGGGCGACCCTCTGCTTAGAAGGCAGATGCTCTAATCCAGCTGAGCTACAATCTCAACTTATGTTTGAATATATTATATTGTTTTGAATTTTTATTCAAGAGCAAAATGTCAAAAAATCTAAAAAATAACGAAAAAAAATCGATTTCTGGGAAAAAAGCTATTTTTGCTTTGCACTTTGCCTGAAATTTTTTTTCGGAACGAAGTTTGTTTTCACTGGAATTTTTACCCCATTCTTAACGGAATTTACCCCGTTTTTGATGAATTTTTAGCCGATTTACCGCGTTTTTTCAGGATTTTATCAAGATGAAATGGATGCGTTTATCTTGATGTTTTAGTTTGTTTTATCTTGATAAAGTGGTCTCGTGTATCTTGATAAAATGCCCTCTGTCATCAAGATAAAGTTGTCTGTGTCATCAAGATAAAATTGCAGCTTCTGCCTTGATAGAAATTTTAGCCTGTCAAGATGAAAAAATGTTTTTATCTTGATAAGTCTGCCGAAAAGTCTGATGTAAGAGACTCTTTTGCTTGGAAGCCTCTCAAAAAAATCTGATGAAAAATCATTGTTCGTTTGGTAATCGGAAAAAATCGATGGAAAGTTCTTATTTTAAAGATTCTGCTGTCTGATGAATCAATGTCTTGAATGTTTTCTGAATGTTCTGCGGAATCAAATTCAAGTCGTCTAAAATTGACTTTTCCTCTGAGTTAATCTGAACGAAAGTTTTTGAATCTTTTGAAGTCTTTTTGTCTTTGCCCGTCACCAAATATTCAACGGAAACGTTCAGGGCTTCCGCAATCTTCACCGCAATGTCGGCTGGCGGAATCGACGCCCTTACCCCAAGATAGTTGTCGAGAGTTCCTTTTATGATATTTGTTTTTGCAGAAAGCTCTTTTACAGTAAGACCTTGAAAATCAAGCTCATTTCTAAGATTTTCTCTGAACGACTTCATATCTTGATTATATCAAGAATATAAGAATTTAGAAAATGTGTTTTCTATTTTAGTTGCGGCAAACACATTCTTATCTTATGAAAAACTATTCCCGCGGTCAAGAAATCCGTTTGTTTTGCAAAAATCTTCAGAAATAGACTCGTGCTCTAGGCCGTTCCACACACAGCGGAACGTTCGTTCCACGGGCACTATAACGTTCGTTCCACAGGCAATGGAATGAGCGTTCCACAGGTAAATGCTGGTTGTCTGCGCTTTTGGATTAGGTTCGTTTTTTAGTTATCGCTATTTTGCCTCACGGTTTCCAATTAAATCCGATTTTTCGTTTTTTCTCTTCAAATTTTCAATTTCTATTCTATAATAATCTCTATGAGCGAAAATAAAAAATTGCAGGCTGAGCTTTTCTTGAAAAAGCATAATTTTGATTGCGACGTTTCTGTCGATTTTTTGACGGAGCGGATTTTGTATGATATGAATCTCGGGCTTTTCGGCGGAAAGGAGAAAGCCGGGCAGGATATGTTCAGGACGTGGATTTTGCCGCCTGACGAGAAGCCTAAAAGTGAGAATGTGATTGTGATTGATGCCGGCGGAACGAATTTCCGCTCGTGTCTTGTAAGTTTTGACGTAGACGGAAATTTTTCGATTTCAGATTTCAAGAAGACAAAAATGCCTGGCGTTGAAAAAGAATTGTCGAAAGACGAATTTTTCAATCAGATTGCGGACAATATCGAGTATTTGAGGGACAAGGCTGACAGAATCGGATTTTGCTTTTCGTATGCGATGAACATAACAAAAGACGGAGACGGAATTCCGAACGCTTTCAGCAAGGAAGTAAAAGCACCAGAAGTTTTGGGCTGTCCTGTCGGAAAAACTCTGGCGGAAAAGCTTCATTCTCGCGGCTGGAACAAAATTCAGAAAATAACATTGCTCAACGACACTGAGGCGGCTCTTCTTGCCGGAGCTGCGGCCTCAAAAAACGGAACGAAATTTTCAAGCTATATCGGCTTTATCTTGGGAACTGGAATAAACGCGGCTTACGTTCAGCCTTCGGCGGAATCTTTTTTTGACGGCAAAACCGAAAAAATCGAAAGGCAGATTGTCGTGTGCGAGAGCGGAAAATGCGACAAAATTCCGCTTTCTGATTTTGACAAATCAATGGACAAAAAATGCGCTGTTCCAAAGCAGTATCCGCTTGAAAAGCAATGCTCGGGCGCGTATCTCGGGCCTGTCGCTCTTGAAATGCTTCTTTTTGCGGCTAAAGACAAGCTTGTTTCTGATTTTTGCGCTCAAAAAATCATGAATCTTAAAAAGCTTTCCCTGATTGAGATTGACGATTTTCTTCACGCTCCATTTAAGGAAGGAACGGTTTCATCTCTTTGCGGAGACGACGGCGACCGCGAGGCGATTTTTGTTCTTTTTGACGAGCTTGTTACGCGCTGCGCGAAAAATGCGGCTGCGATTCTTTGCGCCAATGCGAAAATGTCCGGCGAGGGAAAAAACTGCCTTCATCCGATTGGAATTTTGTGCAACGGAACGACTTTTTATAAGACCCACAAGCTCCACGCGCGGATTGAGTCATATCTTGAAGATTTCCTGACTCGAAAACTTGGAATTCATTACGAGATTTTGACTCTTGAAAACGATATTACGCTTGGAACTGCGATTGCCGCAACTTCGAACCGCTAAAATTTAAAAATGAAGAAATTTCTGCTAAAACTTTGTCTCTTTTTTGCTTTGTCGTCCGCGTTTTGCGTGGGCGGCGAAGTTTTCCATCATAAAAATCTTTCAGTTTTAAAGACAAAATATTTTGACTTTATTTTTTGCGACGAGACTTTTGACGATGCGAAAAAAATTGCGTCTGTCGCCGATTCCTATTATCTTGAAATCACAAAAAAATTTGGAACTGAGCCTTGCCAGCGTTTTCCGGTCTCAATCACGAGAAGCGTGGAGAGCTTGAACGGCTTTTTTACGCCATTTCCGTACAATATGATTGTCCTGTATCTTGCAGAGCCAGATTCTGCGGAAATGGAGTCTTATTCTGACACGGTTTTGTCGGTTTTTTATCACGAGCTGACCCACGCTGTAACGCTGAATTTGAAATCTACGCTTTTTAGAAAACTTTCGAGAATTTTCGGAGATTTTGCGACTCCGGCGGCTTTGAGCATGCCGTATTTTTGGATTGAAGGCGCGGCGGTCTTGAACGAAAGCTCCACAGAAAAAAAGGACGGCCGCTTAAAAAATCCATTTTTCACAGAACTTTTGATTCAGGCGAAACTGAATGACGCGGCAGGAATTAAAAAATTTCCTTCGTGGCGCGATGTTGCAGGTGCGCGCGACACAACTCCCGGCGGAAGCGACCGTTATGTTTTCGGCGCTTGCTTTGCGGAATTTCTCGTTGAAAAGTACGGAATGGAAAAATATTGTGAGCTTTGGAAAAATGCAGGCGAAGCGACTTTTTTGTCGTTTGCGGCAGGCGTTTTTGAAAAAACTTACGGAACAAAAATCGATGATGAATGGAAAGAATTCAAGAATTCGATAAAAATTCCTGAATTTTTGGACGAGAATGAAAATTCTTCGCGTCTTTTAAGCAAGAAAAATGCTGAAATCCGCGCTTTTGATGTTTTTATTGATGAAAAATCCGGCGTGAAAAAAACCGCGTTTTATGATTCTGTCACTCATGCTGTTTTTCTTTTGGAAAACGGCGAAAACGCTTTTAAAAAGCCGAAAAAACTTTTTTCCGCGCTTGGAATCAAGGAGCTTTATTTTTCTGGCGACGGAAAAAATCTTCTTGTAACTCGCTTGACGGCGAAAAAAACTGTAAAAATTCAAAAAGGTGTTTTTAATTTAAAGTCGAGAAAATACAAAATCGTTAAAAATCCTGATGATGAAATTGTTTTTGATGCAGGGAAAAATATTGCGGCTGAAAAAAGCGGCTTGAACTGGAAAATCGCCTTAAAACTGCCGGATTCAGGCGAAAAAAAATATTCTCCTGGCGAAAAAATCGTTTTGACAAATCCTCATCTTGCGAAATTCGATGAAAAAAACATTTTTGTGAGCTTTTCTTGGGCTTTTTTCAATGGCGAAAATTCCGAGCTTTTCAGCGGCTCTCTTCCAAAATGCGGAGTCTTGAAAATCGACTTGGAAAGCGGAATCGGCAATTTTTATCTTCAAAAAAACGCAGTCTTTGCTGAAAAAACGCTCCACGGCGTAAATTACGCGGCTCTTTTTGACGTTTCGGACGGAAAAACGAAATTTGCGGCGGTTCTTGAAGATTTTGAGTCAAATCCGCTTTACGAAATTGAGCTTCCGCCGCTCGACGACGAAAACGCGTGGCAAAAAATCGCGGCAGTTAAACAAGAAAAATCGTCTGAACGGTTGGAAACTTTTGGAATTTTGCAAAACGTAGAAAACGAAAATCTTAATTCTGCGGAATTCTCTAGTTTCGATAAAAAACGTGGCTCAAATCAAGAATCAACTGCGGTTTTTGATTCAAATGAAAGCTTAAATTCCGAAAATCTGAAAGTCGAAAAATATTCGAATCTTCCTTACCTTTTTAAAGGAACAAAACTTCCGCTCGGATTTGTGCCGGTGAAAAACAGCGATTTTGAAACTGAGTCAACTGGAATTTTGGGCGCGACTTACATGACCACAAAGCCTTATCTCGATGACTTAATTGCGCTTTCAGCAGGCTACGACCCGGATTTCAAGGACGGCGGCATTTCACTTTCATATTCCGGCTCTGACAGCTCAAAAAAAATTATTTTTGAAACTGCGGCGGTTTTTGACAAGAAAATTTTCAAGCAGGCGAGCGGAAGCATAGATTTTTCAAAAGTTTTCTGGCGCGGCTTGGCTTCATCTTTTTCAGGCGGAATTTCTGCAAACGCGATTTACGGACGTGAAAGCGAAAATGACGCACAAATCACGGTTGAATCGAAAGAAAAAACTGAAACATTTGACGGCTCTTACTGGAAGAACGGATTTTTCGGCCAGTCAAAAATTTATCTTGGATTTTCAAATCTCAGGCAGACTGGAAAAAACGTTCACTGCATTTCTGGATTCTCGTTTGTGCCGTTTTTGGATTTTGAGAAAAAAAACTACAAGATTGACTTCAAAAAAGACGGCGAGAGCAAAATTTATAAGACAGATTATGAGACCAAAGAAAAATATCTGAACGCTGGAGCAAGCGCGGCTTTGAGGATTCCGTTTGTTGCGCCGCTTTCTTTTCAGGCTTCGGTTTTTCCGTCTTCGTCTTATTTTCTTTACGGAGCGGCAAGGGCGAATCTTTTTACGCATGAGATTCAAAAAGGAATTCCCGCTATTTCGCTTTATGCTGCACGCTTTGACTTGTCTCTTTCTTATTCCGGGAAAATTTCCTACAGCTACGGAGATTTTTTTGACATCGCAAAGGCTTATGAAATTGCTTCCGATGTAAAAAAAGATGATTATTCTGACTGCGTTTCGCTCGGCGCATTTTTTACTTTAAGCCCCAACACCGGCTATATGGCTGACCCGGCGGTTCAGTTTCAGATTGGAGCTTCGTTCTCTTTCCGCCCGAATCCAAAAGACGGAGAAAGCCTCGCTGAGTTTGGAATCATTGGAAACTTGGAACTTTAAACTTGGTGAATAAATTTAATAAATTATGGTAAAATACCGATTATTAAGAAAAAAGAGATTTTAGGGGACAAAAATGGGTAAAAATGGCGGAATCGGGAAGACAATTTTTCTTTTGTTTTTGATTTTTATTCTTGTGATTGGCGGTCTTCTCTGGTTTGACTATCTCGGCGTAATCAACGCGAAAAAAATCTTCTCGCCCGTCTACAGGCTTTTCGGGCTTGCTCCCCAGACTTCAACGACAGCCACAACTTCAAAGCCTCTTTCGGCGGATTTAGATGACGACCGGCTTGCAAAACGGATTGAGGCACTTGAAATCAGAAGGCAGGAGCTTGACAAGCGCGAGGCAGACATTGCGAAATCTGAAAGCGAGAACGAGGCAATTGCAAAGGAACTTGAAGAAAGAAAAAAATCTCAGGATGAGCGCGAAAAAACATTTAATAATCAGCTGAAAAAGTACGATGATAGAGATAGGAACATAGAAACTATCGTGACGTACTTGAACAGTATGCCGCCAAAAACTGCCGTTGCAGAACTTGAAGCAATGGACGACCAGGATGTGATTGATATTCTCCGAAAGGCAGACACTCTTGCCTCGGCGACAAAAGCCACATCGATGTCTTCCGTATGGCTCATGAACATGAACGCAGAGCGTGCTGCTACAATTCAGCGAAAAATGGCGAACAAGCCTGTCAGCATTTCAAATGCGGACAACTAAGTTAAAACTTAGCTAAGGTTAGCGAAAAGCCAGTTTTGCAGAGAGCGGCGCGGGTTTCGATTTAAAAATTGGAGGTCGTGCCGATGAACCCTTTGCAGCTAAGCCAAATTTTGCCACAGAGCGCGCAGAACACAAATCTTGCTTTTGCCCAGAAAAATTCTGAACCCTCATTTTCGGACGCATTAAAAGCGGCTCAAAGCGAGCTTGACAGCCGTGAAAGCCAAAAACAGGCTGAAAATTCTAAATCCACAGAAATTTCCCGCAAAACTGAATCTTTAAATTCTGAATCTGAAGCAAATTCTAAAGTTGCAGAATCGAGCGATTACGGGAAAAAATCGGAACTTTCTGAAACAAATCCTGAAAGAAAATCAGAGAAAATTTCGGAAGACAAAAAATCTGAAAATAAAATCGCTGACTCTGACGACGAAAAATCAAAAAAATCAGATGAAAAAGAAATCGCTTTAGACGGAAAAAATGCAAATGCTGTGGTTGTGGCGGAAAAACTTCCGCTTGAAAACGCTGCTGCTGAAAATCTTTTGTCGTCAAATAAAGAGAATTTCTTGAAAAATCAGAAAAATCTTGAAGATTCTGAAAAATCATTTGAGAACGGCGAAATCTTTGAAAGCAAAAACAGCAAAAGAATCAGCGCGGCGGAGCTTTCTTGGCTTTCAAAGCCTGGAAAAACGGAAAAAATTGACGCTTCAAATGAAAATTTTGCAAATGCCGAAAATGCAGACGATTTTGCTTCCCTGATTGACGCTGCAATCGATTTTATTCCTGGAAGCGAGAGCGAGGCCGAAAAGCTCGCAGGCGCGCAGAATCTTTCGATTTCTGACCCGGAAGCGTTTTTGGCGAAAGTCCACGAGCTTGCGGACGCTGAAATCGGCGCGAAAAAAGGCTTTGAAGATGAAAAGGCGAAGCCTCAAAAGTCAAAAAAATCAGGCGTGAAATTCGACGTTCACGATTTGCGAAATCAGGCGGAGCCGTCAAAATCGGCGCAAAAACTCGCGTTGAAAAAGGAAGCGAATCTTGAAATCGCTTCTTCTGCCGGGCAAAAAAATGATGCGGCGGTTCAGCTCACAATGGAAATGGCCGGAAGCGCGGAAACAAACATAACTTCCTCGTCAAATCAGGCGGCAGGCGCGAACAGTTCAGTTTTTCAGTCGATGCTTTTAAACGCGGTTCAGGAAAACGCTTCTGACATTGTGAAGGCTGGAAACATCGTCTTGAAGGACAACAACCAAGGCTCGATAAATCTGATTTTTAAGCCAGAAGCTCTTGGAAACGTGAAAATCAGCCTGAATCTTAACGACAAAGTGATTTCGGGGCAGATTAACGTTCAGACGCGAGAGGCTTTAGAGGCGTTCAAAGAGAGCATTGACGCTTTGAAGCAGGCTTTTACAGAAAGCGGATTTGAGACTGGCTCTTTTGACCTTAATTTCTCTAGCGGACAGAATTTTGCTCAGAACGGCGAGCGGCAGTCGGCTTCATATTTTGCGGAGAAAGCCTACGGAGATTTTGTCTCTGCTTCGTCTGCTGATTCAAGAGAAAGCGGCGAAAGCGTGTTCAGCGCGCAGAATTCAAAAGAATATTCGGTGAATATCGTCGCGTAAAAAAACATAAAGTCAAGAAATCAGTTGCCGATATTAAAAGTACCTGAATCAATTTTCGGTATCTAAAAAACGCCTGCTGGCGGGATTCGTGCCGATTTTAGGTTGGAGTGGAATATGGAAATCAACACAGCAATGAGCGCAAGCGACAAGTCGAAAGTAGACAACGCTGTAAATATGTTCAACAAGTCGATTGCGGTGAACGGCCGGCAGCCGAGCCACGAGCTTGGAAAAGACGACTTCTTGAAGATTCTGATGGCGCAGATGACGAACCAGGATCCGACAAGCCCGATGGACAACACGCAGTTTATCGCGCAGATGGCGCAGTTCTCTTCATTGGAGCAGATGACGAACATGAGCACAAACTTTGAGAAGCTCGCTTCGATGGTCAGCTCTTCTGAGGCGCAGAGCCTGCTCGGACGCACTGTTGAGATTGACTTGGGCGACACGACTGCAAGAGGCGTTGTTGAGGGCGCGACAAGAAATTCCAATCCGCAGATTCAGGTGAACGGAATGTTCTACGATATGAACAAGGTAAAATCCGTTTACAACTTTTAACATAAGCAAGAGGGTAGCGATATGATGAGATCACTTTATTCTGGAGTTTCTGGCTTGCAGAATCACCAGACAAGAATGGACGTAATCGGAAATAACATTTCCAACGTGAACACGACCGGTTTTAAGCGCGGACGTGTGAATTTTCAGGATATGATTAGCCAGCAGCTTTCAGGAGCTTCAAAGCCGACTGAGGAAAAGGGCGGCGTGAACCCTAAGGAAGTCGGACTTGGAATGACTGTCGCTGCGATTGATACAGTCTTCACTCAGGGAAACTTGCAGTCAACTGGAATTTCAACTGACATCGCAATTCAGGGAAACGGATTTTTCATCGAGAAAAACGGCGAGAACACATATTACACCCGCGCCGGAGCTTTCGGGCTTGACCGCGATGGAACTCTTGTTAATCCTGCTAACGGAATGAGAGTTCAGGGCTGGATGGCGCGCGAGCTTAACGGCGAGATGGTTGTCCAGACTGCCGCGACTCCGACTGACCTTGTGATTCCTGTTGGACAGAAAGACCCGGCAAAAGCTACCCAGAACATCAATTTTGCCTGCAACTTGAACAAGAACACGCCTGAGATTCCAGAGAACGCGACAGAGGCTGACGTTGCGAAAGGAACTTGGAACACAGAATTCAAGATTTATGATTCTTTCGGAAACCAGCATATGCTCGCTGTGAACTTCACAAAAGTTCCTGGAAACCCGAACCAGTGGCGCGCAAATGTCCAGATTGACCCAGACAACGCGGACGCTACCCAGACACGCGTTGGACTCGGCACAACAGACGGGCAGGGAAACGATTTCATCATAAATTTTGACAACTACGGAACTTTGGCTGGCGTTACAGATTCTGCCGGAAACGTTACAAATCCTGATGGCGAAGTGATTCTTCAGGCTTCATACAATGTTCCTGACGCGAACGCTAATGATGACGGAACTCCTTACCGCCAAACAATGAACATCAACTTGGGAACAATCGGCTCGATGATTAACACTGTCACGCAGTCGGCTTCAAGCTCTTCAACAAAGGCTTTCTATCAGGACGGCTACACTTTGGGCTATCTCGACAACTTCAAGATTGACTCGACAGGAACAATCACCGGCGTTTACTCAAACGGAACAAACCGCACAATCGGACAGATTGCGATGGCGACATTCTCGAACCAGGGCGGACTTGAAAAGGCTGGAGACAACACTTACGTTGAAAGCAACAACTCAGGAACCGCAAGAATCAACGCTTCTGGAATCGCTGGCGCAGGCTCGCTTCTTTCCGGAGCTTTGGAGATGTCAAACGTTGACCTTACCGAGCAGTTCACTGATATGATTGTTACGCAGCGCGGCTTCCAGTCAAATGCAAAGACAATCCAGACTGCCGATACTTTGCTCGACACAGTCTTGAGCCTCAAACGGTAATTTTTAATTCTGAGTTGAAAAGTCGGAATTAGCAATTAGTTTGTTCTTGGGAGAGAATTTTCGTGACGAAGTTCTCTCCTTTTTTTTGTTTTGAATCGAAGTTTTTAGTTATTCCGATCTCGTTTCGGAATGACGAAAATAAAATGTGCGGACGTTGCAGTTGAAAAAATGAAATCGCTGGCTTTTCATTTGAATCCTGTTGCATTTTATTCGCGAGAATCCGTGCCGTTTGTGTCAATCCGTGTTTTTATTTACCTGCGAAAATCCATGTTGATTTTGTTTAATTCGCGTTTATTTTCAATTTTATGATTTTTCTTTCTGACTTCTACAAATCGATTTTTGGCTGCAAAACCTACAAGATTTCCCTTGATGCCGCCTGCACTTGCCCGAACCGCGACGGCACAAAAGGCGTTGGCGGCTGCATTTTCTGCTCTCAAAACGGAAGCGGCGACTTCACTCCTGAAAAAACAGAGACGATTAAAAATCAGATAGAAGACGCAAAATCGCGCATTGAGTCAAAGCTTCGCGGACGAAGCGGAAACCGCGACGGAAAATATATCGCGTATTTCCAGAATTTCACTTCAACTTACGGAAACTCGGCGGACTTGGAAAAAAAATATCTTGAGGCTCTGAGCTGCCCTGAAATTGCGGGGCTTGCAATCGCAACGCGCCCGGACTGCGTTTCGGACGAGATTCTTGAAAAAATCAGAAAAATATCCGAAAAATATTTTGTCCAAATTGAGCTTGGGCTTCAGACTTCAAATGAAGAATCAGGAAAAATCATAAACCGCTGCTATTCAAATTCCGACTACGTTTCCGCCGTGAAAAAAATAAAGCAGGCGAATCCGAAAATCCACGTTGTGACTCATCTGATTTTTGGGCTTCCGGGCGAAAGCGACGATGATATGATGAAAAGTGTTGATTTTGTGTCGAAAACGAATTCTTTGGAAGCTGGCTGCGATTTTTTTGAACATGCTTTCGGAATAAAAATCACGTCGCTTTATGTTTTGAGCCGCACAAAACTTTCTGAGATGTATGAAAAAGGCGAGTACGAGCCGCTTTCAAAAGAAAAATATTTCGCTCTGCTTGAAAAAGCCTTGCCACGGCTTGGCGAGAACGCGGTTGTCCACCGTCTCACAGGCGACCCGCCAAAATCTCTCTTAATCGCCCCCGATTGGCCGAAAGACAAAAAACGCATTATGAACGAGATAAAGGAAATCGTGAACGCTGTTTTGCGGAAAGATGAAAGCGGAGCGTTTCCAGACGGAAATTAGCCGCAAAATTCGATTTCAGCTCGTGGCAAAACGCCATTCGCCGCCCAGCTCAAAGTGAGCGCGTTTCCGGGCGGAAATTGATTGCCCAGTTTAATTTCAGCTCGTGGCAAAACGCCATTCGCTGCCAAAGTCAAAGTGAGCGCGTTTCCGAATGGAAATGGCTTGCCTAAGTTTATTTTTTGTTTTGCAAAAAAAAGCCGCATTCAGCAAGATTTTCTCTCGCCTCGCGCGGCTTTTTGTTTATTTTAATTTTAGCATTTTGAAATGAAAATCAAAAACTATCTTCCGTGGCAGTTCTTGTATTTCTTGCCGCTTCCGCACGGACACGGATCGTTTCTGCCGACTTTCGGAGTTGTCCTCACGTACTGCATCGGCTTTCCGCTTGAAGCACCTGCCATTGTGCGGCTTGCCTGCTTCTGGGCATTTCTCGCCATTTGCGCGCCGCGAACCTGGTCTCCCATGCTCTGAGCTTCTGAGTGCTGCGCCTGTCCGCCCTGCATTACGCTTTTTGGCTGCTGCGGCTCTTCCTGCCGGATTTGGATTCTAACTTTGAAGACTCGGCTTGCAATCTGGAGACGAATCTCGTCAATCATATCGTCAAATCTGTTGAAACCGTCAATCTTGTATTCTGTGAGCGGATTTTTCTGCGAGTAAGAACGCAAGTGAACCGCCTCGCGAAGTCCGTCCAAGAATTCAAGCTGGTCAAGCCATTTTCTGTCAATCAAGGAGATGTACTGGTAGCGGATGAACATATTGAACTGCTCGTGTCCGACCAAAGTCTCCTTTTCTGTCAAGTCGTTCTGGAGAAGCGAGAGAATCTTGTCTTTTTGAAGCATTTCTGGCGGAAGAAGAACGCCGAAGTTTGTCTTGATGTTTTCCGCAAGAGTTTTAAGCCCTTCTTTCTTTGAATGAGCCGCCTCGTCAAGCCACAAGTCGAGATAGTCAGAAGCAGTGCTCATAACGCGCTCGTCGAGCTTGTCGTCAGAAAGAATGTCGTCGCGCTGCTTATAGATGAACTCGCGCTGCTCATTAAGAACGTCGTCGTAGTCAATCAAATTCTTTCGGATTTCAAAGTTGCGCTCCTCGACTTTTTTCTGCGCTTTCTCTATTCCTTTTGTAAGCCACGGATGGTAAATCGGCTCGCCGTCTTCCATTCCGATTCTCTTCATGATGTTTTTCATGCGGTCGCCGCCGAAAAGCCTCATCAAGTCGTCGTCCATTGAGATGAAGAATTTTGAGCGTCCCGGGTCGCCCTGTCGTCCTGAGCGTCCGCGGAGCTGGTTATCGATACGGCGCGATTCGTGGCGTTCTGAGCCGATTACGTAAAGACCGCCAAGCGACTTTACTTCCTCATAGTCTTTTTGCCATTTTTCTTTTTCTGCTTTTACCGCCGCCTGAAAGACTTCCGGTTCTGCATTTGTTCCGACTTTCTCAACTGCGCGCTGCTCATAGCTTCCGCCGAGTTTAATATCAGTTCCGCGTCCAGCCATGTTTGTCGCGACTGTCACAGCGCCTTTCGCGCCTGCCTCGGCGATAATCAAAGCCTCGCGCGCATGGTTTTTCGCGTTCAAGACCTCGTGCGGAATTCCGGCTCTTGTGAGCATTGCAGAGAGATGCTCTGACTTTTCAACTGAAACTGTTCCGACCAAGACCGGCTGGCCTTTTGTGTGCGCTGCCTTGATTTCCTTTACAATCGCGTTCCATTTGTCGTCTTCGTTAAGATAAACCTCGTCCTGCTCGTCGATTCTTGCAACTGGAAGATGCGTCGGAATCACAACTGTGTCGAGCTTGTAGATTTTCTGGAACTCGACCGCTTCTGTGGCTGCAGTTCCTGTCATTCCCGAAAGTTTCGCATACATTCTAAAGAAATTCTGGAAAGTTACAGTCGCCATAGTGCGGTTTCTCTGTGCGATTCTTACATGCTCCTTCGCTTCAATCGCCTGATGAAGTCCATCTGAATAGCGTCTTCCTTCAAGTATACGGCCTGTGAACTCGTCTACAATCTCGACTTTTCCGTCTTTTACAACGTATTCGTCATCTTTGTTGTAGAGAAGATGAGCGCGCAAAGCCTGAGTGAAGTAGTGGACATACTCAAAGTTCTCGTCGTCAAAAACAGTTGTTTCAGGAGAAATAAGATTGTGCTGATGAAGAATCGAGTCAATCTTGTTCATTCCCTTGTCTGTGAATGAAATTCGCTTTGATTTCTCATCGATTTTATAGTCGCCTTTGAGAGCCTCGCGCTGCTCCGGCTCAAGGTTCACTTCGTCATAATAATCGTTTGTTTTCGGGTCTTTCTCGGCTTCCTCAAAAAGGCCGACGTACTTGTCAACCTCGTAGAATTTGAAAGTGTCGTCTTCTCCCGCGCCGGAAATGATAAGCGGAGTTCTCGCCTCATCAATCAAAATCGAGTCGATTTCGTCAACGATACAGTAATTGAATCCGCGCTGCACTTTTCCGCGCAAGTCAACCTGCATATTGTCGCGAAGGTAATCAAATCCGAACTCGTTGTTCGTTCCGTAAGTGATGTCTTTATTGTAGTTCTCTTTTCTTGCCGCGCTGTCCATGTTGGAAATGATTGTTCCGACTGAAACGCCAAGATAAGAATAAACCGGGCGCATTGTGTTTGCGTCGCGCTCAGCAAGGTAGTCGTTTACAGTGACAATGTGAACGCCTTTTCCTGAAAGCGAGTTCAAGTATGCCGGGGCAACAGCGACAAGCGTTTTTCCTTCGCCGGTCTTCATTTCGGTGATTCTTCCTGAATGAAGAACGATTGAGCCCATCAGCTGAACATCATATGCGCGCTCGCCGCGGACTCTAAAAGCCGCCTCACGGCAAAGAGCGAACGCTTCCGGCAAAATATCGTCAAGGGGTTCGCCTTTTGAAAGACGTTCCTTAAAAATCTGTGTCTGTTTTGGAAAATCTTCTGGTTTTAATGACTTTGCCCATGCTTCTTTCGCGTTGATTTCGGCAACAATGGGCTTTAACTTTTTTACATCACGCTCGTTCTGAGAGCCAAAGATGAACGATAAAATTTGGTCTAACATAATGTTATAAAATATATAGAAAAAAAAGCGTTTAGAAAATAGCAATAAAAAGAAAGAAATTTGGAAATAAAAGATAGAAAAAATGATCTTGGGCGGCTTTTTGTCCGCTCCGCTTTGTAAAAATCGGTTTGCTATCTCTTATCGATTCGATTCGCAAATATCACGGAAGCTCCACAGAAATCCATTTGCTTCTGTCCTGCATATCTGCCGGAATCATTCCCAAAGTCACGTTTTTCGCGGTTGTCTCGCCAACAAGATAATCTTTAGTTCCGTTCTCTTCCTGAATTGAAATCGTCTGGCCCTGCTTTTCCGGAAGATAAACGCCCAAAAGCGCGTGCGAATATTCCGCGCTCAAAAACATGCACGCGTCGATTCCGCAGTTTTTCAGAATGCACATAAGCAAAAGGCTTCGTCCGTCGCAGTCGCTTGAGCCGCCCTCCAAAATCGCGGGAATGCTTTCAATGTCGGCTTTTTCAGGGCTTGCGGATTTCCTGTCATAATTGAAATTTTGCGTCCAAGTCAAAAGAATCTGCGCCAGAGCCGCGTTCGGATTTGAAGAATCCTTTTTTTCCGCATCAGTCCAGAGATTTGAGTAAATGTCGAAAGCCGCACGTTTTACGCGCACAATCGTGTCTTTCGCAAGAATTCTGTAGAAGCGCGTCCAAGCGTCAAACATTTCAGGAAGATTGTTTTTCGCGTAAAAAATAAAAACCGCCCATTCACGGTCAATCACAAACTGGTTCGCCTCGCTGTCGCCTGCGTCAATCTGTGTCTCAAAAGATTTTCCGCCTATTTCAAGATTTATTTTCTTTGGAGAATTCCGGGGAAAAAACGCCGAAGTTATGATTCCCGGCTCTCTGAAGCTTCCTGCGTCAATCATCACCGAGTCGAGAACTGAAATCAAGACTTGCTGCAAGTCCGCCTCAAATTTTTCAGGAGAATAGGCGAGAAGAACCAAAAATCCTTTTTTTTGCGGAAGCGGAACTGAAATTCCCCAGCCTTTCGCGTTTTCGTCAAGAAGAGAAGGCGACGAAAAGCTCGCGACCGCGCATTTTTGCCTTCGCCACACACATTCTGAAAATTCCGATTCTGACTTTAGCCTTGAAAGCGTTTGAGAAAGCGCCTCTTTTGCGGAAGAAAACTTTGAATTTTCCCAGACTTTTGAAAGCGCGTATGCCTCAAGATATTTGCTCTTGAAAATCGCCGAAGTCTCGTCGGCTTCCATCGCTGTGATTTCAAAGCCTTCCGGCAAGTCCAGCGTGTAATTGAATTTTTGCGACGTTACGAGATTCGCATAAATGGCAGAAAAATTGAAGAAAATGCAAAAAAACAGAAAAGTCCGCAAGAAAATTTTTTTCATAAGATGATTCTAGCACAATTGCGATAAAAACTCTCTTGTTGAACAGCGTTTTGATTCAGTTTATATTTTTGATATGCAGAAAATTCCGATTGTCTATGAAAACGATGAAATATTTTTGATAAACAAGCCGGCTGGCGTTTCGGTTCAGGGCGGAGAAGGCGTGGCGCATCCTCTTGATGCGGAATTTTCGCGTCAGGTCGGGTTCAAAGTCCATCTCGTCCATCGTCTTGACAAGGAAACTTGCGGATTGATGATTGTGGCTAAAACTGCGGCTGCGGCTTCAAAATGGATAAAAATGATTTCGTCAAAGCTCGTTCAAAAAGAATACACGGCGGTTTGCTTTGGCGAGCCTGAAATAAACGGAAAAAAGCGCGTTTCTGGAACAATACGCTCAAATGTTGAAAAAAAAGGCACGGAGCTTGCGGCGGAAACTCATTTTGAAGTTTTAGAGACAAAAAAAATTACGGCGGAATATGAAAAAAAAGACGAGAACGGAAATTCCGTTTCTCAAAATGCGGAATTCACGCTTTCAAAGCTGCATTTGACGCTTGGAACCGGCAGAATGCATCAGATAAGAATTCACTTGGCTTCTGTTGGCTGCCCGATTGCAGGCGACGACAAGCACGGAAACTTTAAATTGAACAAAACCGCGAAAAAAGCCCTGAAAATAAAAAATCTTCTTCTTTGCTCGAGCCGCATTACACTTCCGCTAGGCGGCGACGCGAAAACTTTTGATATTCCGCTTCCTGATTATTTTGACTTTTTTTGAATCTGTTAAAAAACGACATTCGTACTCAGTACGATTTAAATTTTGGGGACATCATTTCGTATTCAGTACGATTTTAGAAAACACAGAAAACGGCGTTCGTACTGAGTACGATTCTTGAGAATTTAAAAAGGCAGCGTTCGTACTCGATACGATTGCGAAAAAATGCGAAAAACGCATTTCGTACTGAGTACGATTCATCAAATTTTGAAAAAACAGCATTCGTACTCAGTACGATTTCGGAAAAAGCAGAAGCCGCAATTCGTAGTCAATACGATTCTGATTTTTCGTCGTAATTGAAATGCGTTATGCTGAACTCGAATCTTCTCTCTTCGCATTTTCGCCACGTCCGTGTGGCAGATTTATTTCCTAAATAATTTTTTTTGAATTCCGATACACGAGAAGAAAAATTACCTCCTTGTAATTTTTCTTCTAACGAGAATTTTTTTATGAAAGCGAAATAGAAAGCAAAAAAAATTCTCTCTTCGCATTTTCGCCACGTCCGTGTGGCAGATTTATTTCCTAAATAATTTTTTTTGAATTCCGATACTCATAGAGACAGAAAAATATTTTTGTCGGGGTGGATATGAGTAAGAGGGCAGCGGTCGCGCTTTTTTCACTTTTATTTTTGCCTGTTCTGTGTTTTGGTCGGAGTCTTTCGATTCAGATAATCCAGAATAATCCCGGGCAGAGTAAGGTTTTTGAAGCGTCTTATTTTCTTGAGCAGTGCATAACGGATTATTTTTTTGACAACGGTCAGATTGTTTCAAGCTCTCCGATTTGGATTAGCGACACTGACGCGAAAAATCAGGGAGCGCTGAAAGCCGCATTGAAGGAAAATCTTGAGGGCGGAATGGATTATCTCGTGCGCGTGGAAATTTTCTACGCTCCGACTGAGGAAAACTCTAATCCTTACGCGCTTCTTCTTGAAAATATAAAAAAAGTTGAATATAAGGCTTATCTCGTGAAAACGGGAATTGAAGTTTTTGGCGGAACGGCTATGCCAGAGTCTTTGTCGGATTCAAAAAACAGCGAGGCTGGACTTTCGGATTTTGCCGGCTACATTGCATATAAAATTAACAGCGGATTGAGAAACCTTAGGTGAGGGGATTTTATGAAGAAATTAACGGTTTTTATTCTTACGATTTTTACAGTTGCGACTCTTTTTGCTGCTGCAAGACCTTCTCTTGACGGCCGCGCGGTTGTCGCAGACAGCGGAACAATGCCGAAAGGTCTTTTTGCGCGGACTGTCGGATATTTGCCGGGCGACAGCGTAACTGTCTCAAATCCTGCGGCAGGAACGACAACTGACATTTTGGTTCTCGGCGCGATTGACCCAAGCGAGGGGGTCGCGATTCTTCTTTCTCCTGAAGCCGCCGAAGCCTTGAAAATCGCTCCTGGCTCGAACGTGCAGGTAAAGCTCACAAAACGCTCGGGAAGCTTAGACGAAAACGCGAGCGGCTCTGCGGTTCTTTCAAACGACGATGAAGAAAAAGACGTAAAATCAGAAGAGACTTCTGCGGAAGGAAATCCTATTGAAGAAACTGATGATACTGCGGAAAAAAGCGATGAAGAGCCTCTTGAAAAAGCTGTTGAGGAAACTCCGTCCAGCGAGAGCGAAAACGCGGAAAATATAGAAGAAACTGCGGACGAAGAAACTTCGAAAAATGCCGATTCTGAATCTGAAAATCTAGAAAATATGGAAGAATCCGAGGCTGCTTCAGACGAAGATATTTTGTCTGCGGAAAATGAATCTGAAGCAACGTCGGAAAATGAAAATATAAATGATTCTGAAAAAGCTGACGAAACTGCGCCTGCTGACGAGATTCCAGAGCCTGAGCAGCTATCGGAATCTTCTGAGCCGGAAAATGAAAAAGCCGAAGAGACTTTGGAAGAGCCTGTAGAAGAGATTTCAGCTTCTAAAAATGCCGAGAAAACTTTTGAAAATCTTCAAGAAACTCCGGCGGAAGAAAACGCTGCGGAAAATATTTCGGAATCTGTTCCGGCTGAGAAATCTGCTGACGGAATTCCTTCTGACAAAGAAGTTGAGGACCAGAGCCTCCTTATTCCAAACGAGGCTGCGCCAGCTGAATCGTCTTCAAGCGAGCCGCTCCAGCCTGTTGAGGTTGTTCCTGTTGAAGGCGAGCCGAGCGAGCCTGCGGAGCCGCTTCCTGTTCACGAGGAAGAGCTTCCGTCTCTTGACGAGAAAAAAGAGAACGAGCCTCTCCAGCCTGTAGTTGTTGTGGAAACAGAATCTGAAACTGTCGAAGAGCCAGCGGAAGAAACTGCGGTTGAATCAAATGCAGGGGAAGAAAATCTTGAAGAGACTGCATCGGAAGAGCCGTCTGAGCCTGCTGATGAGGAAAGCATTGAAGAAGAAAATATAGAAGAAACTCCTGTTGAAGCTGAAAAAGAGCCAGAAGTTATGGTTGATGGCGAAGAGCTTCCAGCGGAAGCTGAAGAAGAAAATCTTGCGGAAAAAGCCGACGAAGAAACTCCTGCGGAAATTGAAGAGACTTCCGAGCCGTCTGACGATTCTGAATCAGATGAAAAATCTGAACCTGCGGAAGAAAATGCCGAAGAGATTTCAGAGCCTGAAAATGCGCCGGAATCTGCAGAACCAGAGTCTGCAGATTCTGAATCTTCCGAAAATGCTGAAGACGACGCTTTTGAGCCGATTGTCCTTGTTCCGGCAGAGCCGAATCCTCCGGCTGGACAAGCGGAATCTGCCGACGCTTCTAAATCTTCTGAACCAGCAGATTCGGAATCCGCAGATTCTAAATCTGCGAAAGTTTCTGAGCCTGCCGAGTTTGCAGAACAGACTGAGCCAGCGAAAAATGCCGCGCCTGAAATCGTCAACGAGGCTGCACCGAAGACCGTTGTTTCAAACAGCTGGAAAAACTACATCGTGCCGTCGCACAAGAATCTTGTGAAAGGAAGATATTACATTCAGATTGCTTCTCTTGGAAAAGAGGAAAATATCAAGAATCTGATTGAAAAATATTCTTCAAAATATCCGATGGTTCTTGTTGAAAGCACAAACGGCGTTACTTATCAAGTGATGGTCGGACCGCTCAGCATTGACGAGTATGGCTCGGTTCTCGCGAAGATGAAGGCGCACGGCTACAAAGACGCTTTTGTGAAATATATAAAATAGAAAAGTTCGTTTGAGAAAGCGTGCGGGAGATTTTCCTGCGCGCTTTTTTTGTTTTTTAGAAGGCATCATTTTTTTTGAAGATTAACGGGTTTTTGTTTTTTTACAAATGATTTTAATGAACGTAAATCTCAAAAACGAATGTTCTCAAAATTCAGATTCAGTTCTGAAATTCTGAAAATCGCCACGCCGCAAATTTTCTTTCCTATTCTATGTTATAAAAAATTCCGCTATAATCCTGATATGTTTAACTCAATTTCAGGGACTTTGACTGCTCGTTTTCCTCAGAAAGTTTTTGTGGAAAACAATGGAATTGAATGGGAAATTGTTGTTCCTGACACTTCAATCGACAAGCTTGGAAACGTCGGCTCTTCCGTGAAAGTCTACACTTGGCTTCAGCACACCGAAAACGCGATGATTTTGTTCGGATTCGCCTCCACAAAAGACCGCGACCTTTTTTTTGACTTGAACAAGGTTGAGGGAGTCGGCCCGAAAAGCGCGGTAAAGATTATGTCTTCGATTGCGCGCGAGCAGCTTGTCTCGTCTCTTGACTCAGGCGATTTGGCGGCTCTGGAAAAAGTTCCGGGGCTTGGAAAGAAAACCGCCCAGAAAATGCTCCTTGCGCTGAAAGGAAAGCTCACTCTTGATGATGATGTTTCCGTTGTGAAAATTGCTGCCGGAAAAGGCGGAGAATTCGCCGACGTTATAAATTCTCTTGCCGCGATGGGATACGACAAGCGTCAGGTTGAAACTTGCGTTGCCGGAATTGTTGAAAAACTGAAAAAATCAGGCGATTTTGACTCAAAATCAAAGAAAGACAAGGAAGACTTGATTTTTAGGAATGTTCTTGTGGAGCTTGCAAATTAAAGATTTGCAAATTAGGAAAAATCTTGCGGACTGAAAATTATTATTTATGAGCAAAAATTATAGAACAAAAGATGACAACGATGATTTGAGAGATTTTTCTCAGATTGCCTCGCAGGCGGCTTTTTCAAGCGGAAGCACAAAAATTTTCCGCGCAGGAGACGCAAACGCAGGCAGTGGCGCAAATTCATTTGGCTCGGCAGAATCTGGAATTTTACATTCCGATGTGGCTCTTTCAGATGACGCGCAGGAATTCAGTCTGCGCCCGAAATCTCTTGAAGAGTTTTTAGGGCAAAAAGAAATAAAGGAAAATCTTTCGGTTTTTATAAAAGCCGCGCGCGAAAGGCAGGAGCCGCTCGACCATCTTTTTTTGATTGGACCTCCGGGACTTGGAAAAACGACTCTTGCGGAAATTACGGCGCACGAGCTTGGCGCGGATTTCAAGGTGACTTCCGCGCCTGCGCTTGACAAGCCAAAGGATTTGGCTGGAATTCTTTCAACAATAACGCCGAGAACGGTTTTTTTTATCGACGAGATTCACCGCCTGAAGCCCGCGATTGAAGAAATGCTTTACATTGCGATGGAAGACTTTGAGCTTGACTGGGTAATCGGGCAGGGCGCGGCGGCAAGAACGGTTAGAATCCCGATTCCGCATTTTACGCTCGTCGGCGCGACAACAAAAGCTGGAATGGTTTCAAAGCCTCTCCAGACTCGCTTTGGAATTATCCAGCGGTTCAATTTTTACACGCACGAGGAGCTTTCAAAAATCATAAAGCGTTCTGCTCAGATTTTGAGCTGCAAGATTGACGATGACGCGGCTCTTTTGATGGCGAGCTGCTCGCGTGGAACTCCGCGTGTTGCAAACAGAATTGTGCGCCGCATGAGAGACTTTGCGCAGTTTTTTGGAGACGGAAAAATCACGAAGCCGATTGTGGTTGACGGACTTAAACGCCTTAAAATCGACAGTCTCGGGCTTGAGGATTTTGACCGGGAGATTTTGAAGGCGATAATCTCAAAGTTCGGGGGCGGCCCTGTTGGGGCGGAAACGCTTGCAATCAGCTTGGGCGAAGCCCAGGACACGCTCGAGGATTACTATGAGCCGTATCTGATTCAGTGCGGACTGATTCAGCGGACACAGCGCGGAAGAATTGTGACTCCGCTTGCATACGAGCATTTGGAAATAAAAAGCCCGGAGCAGGCGAAAAGCGGCTCGTTCGGGCAAAATCCCGGGAGGTGTCCCGGACTTTTTGACTGAAAAAATTGCCCGAAAAAAGCGGTTCCGTCAATTCAAGCAATTTGTGCAATTCTGACGGCTTTTTTCGCATTTGCCGCGTTAGCCACGGCAGTCGCGTTAGCCGCGCTAGTCGCTTTAGCGACAAATTCGCATGAAGAAAATGCTACGCCCGATTGGAGCGGCAGCCGCAGGCTGTTCTGGAATGTAATGGAAACGAAGTGAAAGAATGAGCGTGAGCGAACCGCGGAAAGCGGGGCAGTGTTTTTTAGCGTCAGGCGATGTCTGAAAACTAAAAATTGCTTTAAAAGAGCATCGTTCTAAAAAAATAAAAAACTGGATTTTTGCTTTTAAGAGATTTTGAACTGAAATTGGAGAAAATATGAAACTTAGCGATTTTGATTTTGACTTGCCGGAGGAGCTGATTGCGCAGAAGCCTTCCGGAGTGCGCGGGCAGGACCGCCTTATGCTTTTGGGGCGGAGCGACGGCTCGGTTCAGCATTTGAAGATGGACGATTTGCCGGACTTGATTTCGAGCGACACTTTGATGGTTTTCAACAACTCAAAAGTGCGCAGAAGCCGCTGCTACGGAATTCGTCTTTCGGAGATTGAAGGGCAGGGCGGACGCGAGCAGGAATTTATGTTTTTGAACCAGATGACTCCCGACCTGAAAACTTGGCACACGATGGTTAAAGGCGCGAAAAAGGTAAAGCCCGGAAGCAAATATAAATTCAATGACGGCTCAATCGGAACGATTTTAGAGCACGAAAACGACAAAGGCTCGGAATTCCGCACAATCGCTTTTGAAAACGCGGTTGATGACGGCTGGTTTTTGCAGAACGGCCACATTCCGCTTCCGCCTTACATCCGCCGAGAGGACGACGACACCGACTCCGAGCGTTACCAGACAATTTACGCCAAAGAGACTGGAAGCTCTGCTTGCCCGACTGCTGGGCTTCATTTTACCGAGGAAATGTTCAAGCGGCTTGATGAAAAAGGAATTGAACGCTGCTTTTTGACTCTGCACGTCGGTCTTGGAACTTTTCTTCCGGTCAGAACAGAAAACATTGAAGACCACAAAATGCACGAGGAAATTTACACGATTCCTTTTGACGTTGCGGAAAAAATCAACAAGGCAAAAAAGGAAGGACGGCCGATTCTTGCCGTCGGAACAACTTCCGTTCGCACTCTTGAATCTGCAAGCGACGAGAACGGATTTGTAAAGGCCGGCTCAAGCTCCACGCACATTTTTATGTATCCAGGCTACAAATTCAAATGCGTTGACCAAATGTTCACGAATTTCCACACGCCTGAAAGCACTTTGATAATGCTGGTTTCGGCTTTTGCCGGGCGCGAGCATATTTTAAGCGCGTACAGGCAGGCGGTCGAGAAAAAATACCGCTTTTTCAGCTACGGCGACTGCATGCTGATAAAATAATTTTTAAGGATTTTTCAGGACGGACTTTTTGTAGAGCAGTTCGGGGACTAGCCCCGGGGCAAGCTTGGGGCTTGCCTCGGATCTGGCTGAAAGCTACGCATTTGGAGCGGACAAACAAGCCCCGCTATCCGCCGTTTTGCAGCCAAGCTGCTTCATTGCTCCGCAACGCCTCCGGCACGGCTACTATCGGGCGTAGCATTTTATGAAAGTGGCGCAGGCAGGCAGTTGTCCAGTGATTAAAATTGCGGAATCATTTTTTCTTACAATTGAGATTGCTGGAATCGCCTGTTCTTATCTCACGTGAGCTGCTCGAGCGAATATTTAAGCAGATTCCAGAACTGCTTTTCGAGAATCGGATTCGCTTTTGATTCCCGCGAAATCTTGTTGAAAATTTCCTCCGCTTCAAGCATAAATTCCGAAATCGTGCTTGCCGAAAGCGGAAGGTGCGCTCCAATCAGCCTGTTTTCAAGCTCCGCGTCCCGAAATTTGAATTTTCCTGCAAAAGCGATTCTAAGCGCGGAAATCTGGTTTTTGTTTGAGTCTGCAAGAAAAACAAAAGACGCTGAATTCTCGTCAATCGTGTTTTCCGGACCGACCCGCTTGAAAATTGCGACATTCCAATCATAAAAAGGAATTCTTATTTTTGTCAGAATAGAATTTTCAGGAACTTTTTCAAATTTGTACATTGAAACCGTTGAAATTTCCTGTTTTCTCATCGATATTGCCGGAGTTTCGCTCTCGCTCGTGAATTCAAGGCGCGCGTCAAGCGCGAGAAGAGGCGCGTAAAGCGTGTAATAAAAATCGTCTGCGCAGATGTTTCCGCCGATTGTCGCAAGATTTTTCACAAAAGGATTTGAAATTGACTTTACAGCCTCAAAAACCGTTGCTGGAAGATTGTTTTTTCCAAGCGACTCGATTTCAGAAAGCGTAACTTCGCTGCCAAGCTCAAAATAACGCTCTTTTTTCTCGAGAATTTTAAGCTCCTTCACATTTCTTATTGAAAGATTTTTTTCCGGAAAAGGCTTGTTTTGCAGAGTAAAAGTCGTGCAGCCGCCCAAAATCGAAAGCCCTGCGACGCTGTTTATCTGCTGGAAAATTTCCGCGAGATTCCGCGCGTAAAAAAAACTTTTAGCGGCCGGCATGCTTTCTTCCCTCCCGCTCGTGCTTGTTTGCCATTGCGTACATCATTCCGTTTATGAATTTTCTGTCGTCCGTGCAGCTGCAGTCAACCGAAGATGCGATTTCTTCCATTTCTTCACTTTCTGGCTTGTAAGGCTTGTTGATTAAATTGTACGCGGTGAAATATCTTGCCGCGTTGCAAAATCCGCAAAGCGTGATTCCTGCCTGCGAGAAGCCTTTTTGAATGTCCTGGCCGTCTGGAGTTTTTATGAAATGCTCAAGAGTCTCAATTTTGCTGTTTTTTACAGTTCCGACTGGAACAAGGCAGCTTGGAACTGTTTTTCCGTCAAGCAAAACGGCGCAAAGCCCGCATTTTCCTTTCTGGCAGCCTTCTTTTGCCGAAAAAAGCTCAAGGCGGCGGAGAGTTTCCAAAAGTTTTTCTTCAGGATTTGCGTCAAGAATGATTTTCTCGTCATTTAGAATTACAGGAATTTTCATTTTTTCCTCCTAATAAAAACTTTGAAGCTTTTCATGCAAAGCTTTTACTGCGTCTCCTGATTTTTGATTTTTTTGTTTTTTTCTGAATTTTCTTTGATTTTAAAAAGACTGTCCGTTTTTAATGGAAGCTCGTTCACTGTGAGAGCGAGAGCCTGGCTTGTCGCCGAGCAGAACGCCGGAGGCAGAATCGAGTAAATCAGCGAGTCAAGATTTTTCGGCTCGTCGTCAGACTGCGCAAACTGCACAACGATTTTTTGGCATTTTAGGCTGTCTCCGAAGACGAGCGTTGAAAGGCATTTTTTTATCGCCTGCTTTGCCGCTGTCTCGGCCGCCTGCGGATTTGCGATTCTTCCGCAGTCAATCACCGCAAAAACGCCTGTAACCTGCTCTGAAAAAGCGCAGCTGTCGTATTCCACTTCCACAACGCACGTTCCGAATGATGTTGAAAAAAACGGCGTGCCTGAAAAAGTCTCTTCTTTCCATTGGTTTCTTTTTGACGGCGCAATCGATTTTTTTACGGTTATCGGAAGAACTGCGTCCTTTTTTCGCTTGATTGCCTCAAGGCATTTTTTAAGGAGATGAGTCTTTATGCTGATGTTGCCAATCATCAGGTCGTTTTGAATTGCCGCGATTCCTTTTTCGCTCGCTTCCGCCAAAGAAAGGTCGAGATTGAACTGGATGCTCCGCTTGTCAATTCCAAGCGAGTCGATTATTATTTTCTGCCAAATTTCCTTGATGTTTTGCGATGGCGGAGCTGTGTTCACAACGATTTTCCGTTCGTCAGTCATTGTAACTTGCAGGCTGAAATTCTCGTTCTTAAAATTTGTTCCGAGATAGCCGTTTCCGTCAAAAGCCGCCGCCATTCCGATTCCTCTTAGCGGCGGGGAATAAGGCGAATTCTCGTCTGTCTCGTATCGCCCTTTTTCGGCGAGCTTGTAGACCGCGTATTTTCTGTTGAAGTCGCTTCTTGCGCAAACCGCTTTCATCGAGTCTTCCGCACGTCCAAGCTCTAGCTCGAACGGATTTTTTGAGATTTTTGATTTTGCGTTTGAATTCCGAAGATTTTTCAGCCTGATTTCAAGCGGCGTGAATCCTGTTTCCTCCGAGATTTTTTGGATTTGGCTTTCAAGCGCGAAAAAAACTTGCGAGTCGATTCTGTTCAGCCTTACAGACGACGGGGGATTTGCCGAAGAAAAGATTTTCGTCCTTATCCTTAAATTTTCCGTGCTGTAAATTCCCGCAGCCGCAATCGTGAATCTGTCGAGCATTTCTGTCGCTAGCGGATTTTTATAGCCTGTGTCCGCCTGAATTTCAATGTCCATCGCCTTTATCGTTCCGTCTTTTGAAACCGCAGCCCTGTTTTTTACTTTTACGAAAGTCGCGCGCTCAACAAAATTTATCTCGTCCTCGCGTTCAAGAGAAAGAAGAACCGGCTTTCCAGTTTTTAGCGCGGCCACGCTTGCCATAGCCGCAAAAATCGAGCTCATCCAGATTTTGTTTGAATTTTGGTTGTTTTTCTTTGTGCAGTTTAGAATTATGTTTGATTTTTCAAGCCCTGTCGCGCGGCTTACCGAGTCTTTTATGTGCGTTATGTAGCGTCCTGCAGTGAAAATGTGGAGATTTTCGCCCTTTAAGCAGCAAAAGCAGCCTGCTGTTTCCTTGATTTCGTGCTGAGTGACTGAATTTTTCCAGATTCCTTCTATTATTTTGTTTTCAGGATTTTTGAATTCGCTTTGCGCGTCTCCGGACAAAACTTCGCGTTCCGCCGCAGTTTCTTCAAGATTTTCTGAGTTTTTTTGTTCGCTTGTTTCCTGCGGTTCTTTCAGTTCCGATGTTTTTTTTGATTCTGTCTGTTCTGGCAGTTTTTCAAAATTTCTTTCTTCAAAGAAATCTTGGGATTCTTCCTGATTTTGATTTTTTCTTTCAAGAATGATTTTTACTTTTTCGCGAAGCTCAAAAACTGTTTTTCTGTCAGGACCTGCAATGAGCGCGACCGGCTCGCCTTTGTATTTTATCTCGCCGGTGCAGAAAATTTCTGTGCGCGTTCCGAAAGTCGTTATGAATTTCTGGTTCGGAATGTCGTCTGCGGTGAAAATCTCGTAGTTTTCAGGAATCGGCTCCTGGTTTTCAAGCTGAATGGAATTTATTTTTCCTGCGCTAAAAGGGCTTCTCACAATAAGCGCGTACAACATTCCGTCAGCGCGCATATCGCTGTAGAAATCGTTCGAGAAAATCACCGTTTTTTTTGGCCTCGCAAGGCTTTTTTTAGCGCGCATGATGTTTTTTTCCAGTCTGAATCACAGTTTCAATCACGTAGTCCGCCATTTCTTCCGTCATATCCGGCCAGAGCGGAATTGTGATTGAACGCTCATAATGTTTTTGCGCATTCGGGAATTTTTCCGGCGTGAATTCGGGATAGCGTTCTTTCCAGTAAGAAAAATTGTAGATTGCGATAAAATGCATCGAGATTCCAAGTCCGCTTGACTGAAGCTCTTTTGCAAATTCGTTTCTCGTGCAGTCGAGTTTTTCAAGATTCAGCTGAATCATATACAAGTGCCATGCGTTTCCTTCTCCGTCCGGCGGCAAAGTCAGAAAATCGCAGTCTTTGAGAGCCTCGTTGTATTTTTTTACGATTTTTTTCCTTTTCTCAAAGAACAAATCTGCTTTTTTTAGCTGAACACGTCCAATCGCGCTCAAAACATCAGGCAGATTCGACTTGAATCCCGGCGCGATGATATCGTATTCCCAGCTTGCTTTGTCGCTCGTGTAGCGGTCCCAGGCGTCGCGGTCCATTCCGTGAAGGCGCATCTGCGTGATTCTTTTTGCGAGTGCGTCGTCATTTGTCGTGACCATTCCGCCTTCGCCAGTTGTGATTGTCTTTGTTGCGTAAAACGAGAAAACTCCCGCGTCGCCCAAAGTTCCTGCAAATCCGTTTTTTGTTCGGCTCGGAAAAGAGTGCGCGCAGTCTTCAATCACGTAGATTTTGTTTTTCTCAGTCGAATATTTTTTTGCAAGCGATGTGATTTTTTCCATGTCGCAAAGATTTCCGCCGATGTGAACCGGAACAATCGCCGCAACGTTTTCGATTTTTCCTTCAGTTTTTAGTTTTTCGAGAATTTCTTCGATTTTTTTCGGGTCGATTGAATAAGAATCCTTTTCCGTGTCCGCAAAAATCACGTCCGCGTTCAAATGCAATGCGGACGCCGCTGTTGAAACGAAAGTGTAGGGCGTTGTAATCACAATTTTCCCAGCTTTTACGCCGCAGGCTTCCATAGCAAGAATCGTTCCGCTTGTGTTGGAATTCACCGCAAGCGCATGCTTCGCGCCGACAAAATCCGCAAATTCCTTTTCAAAATCGTGGGTTACATTTCCAGTTGTAAGCCAGCCTGAGTCAATCACATCGCAGACAGCCTTTTTCTCCTCATCTGAAAAAGAAGGCTTAAAAAAAGGAACTTTCATAAAAATCTCCAGTCCTCAAAAATTAAAATTCAAAAAAATTGGGCGTTTCCTTCGCCTTCGTGCAAGCACTTCGGCTCGGGTCGGGCTATACGCACTTGCGCCGTCTAACCGCGGCTTCATTCTTCCGCTTGCTTGGCTTCGCCAATGCCGCGCTTCAGAACTGCTTCGCAGGTGCTTCTATCCCTAACGCAGTTCTAGCGAAGTTCTAACGAAGTTAGGTGTTCCACTCGCTCCTCTGGCTTTGATTCGTTTTTTTCCCCGAACCGCATTTTTATTTGCGTTTTTCGTTTTTGTGCAAATATCTAAAAATCACAAATTTCCGTGTTCCAGAAATTTTCCTGTTTTCTTGTAAAAATCGTCAAGGCTCGGAACAGCTTTTCTCAAAATCGAAACGAGCAGCTCCTTGTTTCTGAATTTTTCTGCGTCGTTTTTCCAGAAGCAAATCGGCTCAAGCGCGCTCAAAAGCGAATCCAGATTTTCATCTCCGAATTCCATGTTTTTAAGCTCGAGAATTTTCTCGTACTCGGTTTTTTTGGGCTCTTCTTCCTTTAGCCACAAAGGCTCGTGAATTCTTTCGCCGGGTCTCAATCCGATTATCTTGATTTCAATGTCGCGCTCAGGCTCAAGTCCTGAAAATTTTACAATCTGTTTTGCCATGTCGTAGATTTTAAGCGGCTCGCCCATATCAAGAAGATACGACTTTCCGTTTTTTCCGACTCCGCCTGTTTCAAGCACAAGCGAGCAGGCCTCTGGAATCGTCATAAAGTACCGCTCCATGTTTTTGTCGGTTACTGTTACTGGACCGCCGGCTTTTATCTGCTGCTGGAAAAGCGGCAAAATTGAGCCGCGCGAGCCTAAAACGTTTCCAAAGCGCACAAACATAAAATTCTGGTTTTTTCTTGCTTTTTTTGCGTACTGGAGAACGAGCTTTTCTGAAAGCATTTTGCTTGCTCCGTAAACGCTCACCGGGCTTACAGCCTTGTCCGTCGAAATCAGCACGAACCGCTGAACATTTGATTCTTCGTCAATCGCCGCGTCAAGAAGATTTTTTGTTCCGTAAACGTTGTTTTCAATCACCGCAACAGGATTTTCTTCCATCATCGGAACGTGCTTGTAAGCCGCGCAATGGAAAATCACATCTGCCTTCGTCTTTTTTATGATGAATTTCGTGTATTCGCGGTCTTTCATGTCGCCGATAATCGGAACTACAGTCGCTTTTTCTCCGACTCCTTCCTGCTGCAAAACGTGAAGCTCTCGGTAAATCTGAACGATAGAATTTTCTCCGTGGCCAAAGAGATAAAGACGCTCAGCTCCGCCGCTTAAAAGCTGCCGCGCAAGCTCCGAGCCGATTGAGCCGCCTGCTCCCGTAATCAGAACGCGTTTTCCGCGCAGGTATTTTAAGCTTTCGTGGAGCGGAATTATAACAGGCGTGCGTCCTAAAACATCGAGCGGGTCGATTTCCCTTGTCTGCACAAAATGAGCCTTTCCGTCAACAATCTGGCTTATGCTCGGCAAAATTCTTATGTGCGCAAATCCGCCTGACTTTAAAATCTCGTATATTTCCCTTATTCTTTCCACCGGCGCGCTTGGAATCGCGATAATCGCCTCGTCGAGCGGTCCGCATCTTAAAATTTTCGCGACCTCGCGGATTGGACCTAAGCACGGAATTCCTTCAATTTGCTTTCCAATCAGATTTTCGTCATCGTCCAAAAATGCCGCAACCTCGCCGAAAACTTTTTTCCGCTGCAAGTCCGCCGCAATCATCTGTCCTGCAAATCCCGCCCCGATTATGTAGATTTTAGATTCACTTTTTTGAAGCATTGTAATTATCCACCCGAAAGAATTTTATCACAGAAAAAAGATAAATTGAAGAGAATATTTTCACTAACGAGGGCTGGATTGAGCGCCTAAGCCTTGATTCTTCATTTTAAAAATGATATATTGTTAAAACTGTTTAGCACCCTCTAAGCAGTGCATAACTTTGAAAAATCAAGCAACTTTTTCTGCGCGGCTAGTGGAAATTGCCTTGATTGAAATCACTTAGGAGCATTTAAAATGGCTACAAGAAGAACTCCACGTTTTAAGGAATGTAGAAGACTTGGTGTAAACGTATGTGGACACCCAAAGGCTATGAACAGAGCTGGAGCGCCGGCTTTCAAAAAGTCAAAGAAGACATCTGACTACGGTCTTCACCTTATCGAAAAACAGAAAGTAAAGGCATATTACAATATCCTTGAGAAGCAGCTTCGCCGCTATTTCGAGCAGGCAACCCGCTCAAAGGAAATGACTGGTGTTGCTCTCTTGGTTTCTCTTGAGACTCGCCTTGACAACCTCGTTTACAGACTTGGATTCGCAAGCTCAATCCGCATGGCTCGCCAGCTGGTTAGCCACAAGCACATTGAAGTAAACGGAAAAATCATCAATATTCCTTCATACGCTGTAAAAGTTGGCGATGTTATCTCTTTGACTGAGAAATCACGCAAGAACGAGCAGATTAAGAAGTCTTTCTTGGCAGACAGCAAGGCAAAATTTGATTACCTTGAAGTTGAGGAAGAGAAATTCTCTGGAAAACTCGCTCGCCTTCCACAGCGCTCAGAAATCCCAGTTCAGATTAACGACCAGATGGTAGTTGAGTACTACTCAAAGTAGTCTAAAATCTAACAATTTAAAATCTTTCGGATTTCAAATCGTTGATTTTTCAAGGTTTCCTTTTTGGAGACCTTTTTTTGTTTTAAATAAAGCGGATTGATGAGATTGAAAACCGACGGAAAATAAAATCTCTTGAAAAATCTGAAAAAAAGCGGTGCTTGCGTGCATTGATAAAGTTTCCGTTTTAACGCGCGCAAAATCACCGCTCAATTGAAAATTGAGTCTAAAAAATTAAATTCTTTTAATCGGAAAAAATCGCTCTAATCGAAATCTCTTTTTCGTTTTCCCGATTTTATTCCATCAGATAGTTGTAGTCAGGCGCGTTTCCGAATTCGTCTTCCTGCAAGAAATTATAGGAATTGCTCATGTCGTCTGAAGAGACTGTCTCGCCGTTCAAATTGAAAGTGAGGAGCTCGTCGTCTTTTATAATCAGGTCGCTTGCAAATCCTGCTTTGTACAAATCCTGCTCGAGCCTATATCTTCCTAAAATTTTCGCAGTTGAAGATGACGAGTGAACTTGGCAAAGCTCAGTCGGCTGAGTGCCTTCAAGGAAAGTCAGCCTGATTGTGTGGTTTCCGCAGTCCGGGGTTGGAATTCCGCCGCTTACAGAGCAGACTGTGGCTTCAACAGTTCCGTTTGCGGGCTTCTGGAAATCCTTGAACGGAAGTCCTTCGTGCGCCTTGCTCATGTAGTCCGCCATCGCATAGCCTGCGAGAGTAGAGCCAGTGAGTGCAAGACCAAGCGACTGGCCTGGCTTGTCAAATCCGAACCAGAAAATCGAAGTGTAATAAGGCGTGAAGCAGGCTGTCCATGCATCCGCCCAGTTCTGTGTTGTTCCTGTTTTTCCTGCTGCCGGAATTGTGTATTTTTTGCCGTTCGCGTCTGTGTATCGGAATTTTCTTCCGCTTGCTGTAGGGCCTGCGAGCGTTCCTGACTGGACTGTGTTTTCAAGGAGCTTCGTCATTACGTAAGCTGTCTGCGGAGAAATTATCTGCGTGCTGTTTCCCTTGTTTTTCAGCGCGATTCTAGCGTCTTTTTCAGGCTCAAGGAAAACTTTTCCGTCTCTGTCCTCAACTGTTCTGATTGCAATCGGCGTGACTTCCTTTCCGCCGTTCGCAAAAATCGCATATGCGCGCGCAAGCTCTATCGGCCGAACAGAGCAGACTCCAAGACCAAGCGGATAGCCAGGAACAAAGCCCCGGCTTGGAACTTCCTCCGCTGGAATTCCAAGAAGCGAGACCGCCCTGTTGATTGCCGCGTCAAATCCGATTCCGTCAAGAATCTTAAGCGACGGAACGTTCATCGAGTGGGCGAGAGAATACCAAAGCTCCACGTCTCCTTTCCATTCTCCGCGGAAATTCTGCGGAATGTAAGGCTTTCCGTCTGCCGTGTGGAAAACGACCGGCGTGTCTGAGATTATAGTTGCCGGCGTGTACTGCCTTGAATCAATCGCCGCGCTGTAGTAAAGCGGCTTGAACGAAGAGCCAGGTTGGATTTTTGCCTGAACCGCGCGGATAAACTGGTTTTCGGAAGTGTACTGGCTTCCTCCGACCAAAGACGTGATATATCCAGTGTCGTTTTCGATGGCAATCATCGTGCCTTCGATTGTGGTTTTTTCAGCGTTGTTTTTCGCAGTCTGGTTCGCCTTGTTCACAACTCCGATTTTAACCGAGTCAAGACCGCAGATAAGCGACATAACATCGACTATTGGGTTGATTGTATTCGTGTATGTATTCAACGAGACAGTCTTGTTTCTCGTCTCTGAATCTTTTAGTTCCGGAAGATTGAATGTAAGCGACAAAAGCTCTGTGATTGGCGTGTAAATCTTGAACGCGGAATTTCTCCGCTCGCTTGTTGTGCGCTGATAGCTTCTGTTCGCGTAGTTGATGTAGCGACGCATTGTGTCCTGTGCCACAAGCTGGTTTCTTAAATTCAGCGTTGTGTTGACTGTGAATCCGCTTGAATAAATGTCGTCAGTGCCGTAGACCATTCCGCTAAGCTCGCGTCGAACATATTCGCTGAACCACGGCGCTTTGTCGTCCTTAGTCATGTTTGTCTGCGCGCTTGTTCTCGTATAATCGAAATTCGCCCAGAAATCGTCAAAAGACTCGTCAGATTCCTCTTTTGTAATGTAGCCAGAATCGACCATCGCGTTCAGAACATATTTTTGCCTGTCCATTGCGCGGTTCGGATAGTCAAAAGGATTGTAGAAAGCAGGATTTGATAGCTGCACAACGAGAATCGCGGCCTCCGCCGGTGTGATTTGAGTCGCGTCATGCCCGAAATAATATTTGCTCGCCGCATTAACGCCGTAAGTTCCGCCGCCAAAGTAGATTTTGTTCAGATAAAGCTCAAGAATCTCGTCTTTCGAGTACCTTCTTTCCATCTGAATTGCCCACCAAAGTTCCTTCAGCTTTCTTGTGATTGACATCTCGCGTCTGTCGCAGTAAAGAGTTCCTGCAATCTGCTGTGTGAGCGTAGAGCCGCCGCCGAGCGAGACGTGGAGAATCTGGCCTGCAAAAGCGCGCACAAGAGCCTTTACGCTGAATCCGTGATGCTTGAAAAAGATTTTGTCCTCGCGCGAGACCAAAGCGTCAATCATATGCTGAGGCAGCTTGTTTATGCTGATGATTTCGCGTTTTTCCTCGCTGGCAAATTCCGTGATAAGCTCGCCGTTTATGTCGAGAAGCTTTGTCGGAAGAGCAGTCTCAAATTCCGTGAAATTTTCGTTGTCGATGATGTATTTTGTCTGTGAAAGGGCGAGTCCGAGTCCCGCTCCAAAAAGGATTGCAAATGTAAACAGCCCGCAAAGATAGACTACAGTGGACTTTTTGATTTTGTGCATTTTAATAGAATAACGGTTATGAGTTTTTTAGTAAAGAATCGGCATTTTTAGGATTTTTATTATGCAAAAAAAAGGCCGGCAACAAGCCGGCCAATTGCCCATCAGGCGTGCCGGGCACCAATGGGTGGGAGGGGATAATTGCGTGCCCGACTTTTTTATTATCGCCGTGATTCCCCAAAATCTTTAATAAAAATTTGTCTGAAAGCTGATTTTATTCTTCAGAAACCGAAGCTGAAATATCAAGGCTGATTGTGTACGAATGTCCGTTCACAGCGTTCACGTTTCTAATGACTTCGTAGTCTCCGAGCGAGAATTTTATGATATGCTCGCCTGCCGGAACTTCAAAAACATCTTTCGCGCTTGAATAAGGCTCGTCGTCAATTGTCACATTTGCGGCTGCCGGGCAGACAATCTTGAAAGTCGGCTCGGTTCCTCTAAGCAAGACTTCAAGATTTGTAGTTTTTCCCTGCTCGATTCTGAAAGTCCGCGTCTCGTTCCTGTAATTTTCGCTCAAAACCGAAAGGTGATGCTCTCCAGTGTCAAGCATGATTTTCTCGTATTTTTGAACAGGCTGGTCGTCAATGTAGACCGAGTATTTTTTTTCTTCAGATGACGAGGGCTTTGTTTTCAATGACAAAATTCCTTTGTCGCGCAGAATCGGCCTTGCGGTGATTTCAATTTCCGCAGCTTCAAGCGACTCTGGAACTCCTTTCATAACCTGCTGGAAACGCACAAAAATTCCTTTCTCATAATCTGGAGCAGGCGAGACTTTCACGGAATAAGGGCTGTCTTTTATCGGAAAATCATCTGCAAGCGGAATGTTGAGCGTGAGCGAAAGTTTCGGCGGAATCGTCTTTAAGAAAAATTTCTCGCCGTAATAATCAACATTTTTTGCAGAAGGCTCAGGCGAAAGATTTCCGTAAAAAATATACGCGACGGAATCTCTCCAAAGCGCGATGACTTCTGGAATCTTGAAAGTAAGCTCAACGCCGCTTATAAAAGTCATGTCTTTCGGAAGAGTGAGGAAAATCGCGTCGCTTATTCCTGAAACAATCTTTTGCGACTCGCCTCTCTGCGGAACTTGAAGGGGAATTACTTTTCTGACACGGAAATTTTCGGCTGACGCGCTGAAAACAGCCATAAATGCCAACGACAACGCAAAAATTTTCCTGTGGAAAAGCAACTTTTTCATATTAAGGAAATTATAATTTTTTAAATCTATGATGTCTAGTAAAGCGACGGCTTTGATTCTTTCCTGTAAATTTGATTTTTCATAAGAAAAGCGAAAATTTCCAAAATCTCCAATTTTTTAATTTTATTTTGCTCAAGACATTTTATTTTTGTACGCTCAGCATTTTATTTTTGTACGCTCAGCATTTTATTTTTGTACGCTCAGCATTTTATTTTTGCACGCTCAGCATTTTATTTTTGTACGCTCAGCATTTTATTTTTGCACGCTCAGTATTTTATTTTTGCACGCGAAGGATTTTTATTTTTGCACGCGAAGGATTTTTATTTTTGAGCCGCGGGTTCTTTTTTAACAAAAATTGAAAAAATCGTTCTCTAATTTTTCAGAAGCTTTCCCGGGTCGAGCGGATTTCCGTTTTCCCTCACTTCAAAATGCAAGTGAGGTCCTGTCGAAGCTCCAGTTGTTCCCACAAGGGCGATTGTCTGCCCAGTTGAGACTCTTTCGCCTTTTTTTGAGATTATTTTTGAAAGATGGGCGTAAAGGCTTGTCTTGTTTCCGTTGTGAAGAATTATTATGAAATTTCCGTAGGTCGAGTTGAAGCCTGTCTGCGACACAACGCCTGATTTGCATGCGAAAACTTCCGTTCCGAGCGGGGCTGCCATGTCGATTCCGGCGTGGAAAGTCCATTTTCCTGAAATCGGGCTGGTTCTGTAGCCGAAAGGCGACGTGAGAATTTTCTTGCTTAAAGGAAGCTGCATCGAGTCGTCGTGGAAAAACGCGATGTCGGTTCCTGAAAAATTTTTGTCCTGAAGAAAATAAAAGACCCGTCCGCGGATTTTAAATTGCGGAACTGAATTTTCGTCGTCTTTTGAAATTTGGCTTGAATATTCATTTTTTAAGAGAACTTCAAGCGATGACAACGGATTTTTTGCGATAAAAAGCCCCTGGTTCACTGGAAGAATCAAGTCCGCGCCTTTTTTTACCGACGGCGACGAGATTGAATTCACCGTGGCGAGCGTTCCCTGGGAAATTTGAAGCCTTGCAGCAAGTCCTGTAAAAGAAGAAAGATATTCATCGGAATCTTCCGGAATCTTGTAGACGTAAAAGTCAGAAGACGGAAAATCGCTTTCTTTTCTCCTGTTTTCTGGAATGTGCTTTAAGCGGCTGCTTTTTTCAATGTCTTTCTGGTACTGCGAGAAAATCTCGTTCGCTTTTTTTAAGTTTTCGTCTCCTTTCGGCGAAACATATTTTATTGAAGGCAAACGCGCAAAATCGCTTTCAAGAATCTCAATAGGCTCGGCTGATTTGTTTTTTTCAGTTTGCTCAATATGATTTTGCGGAAAAGACAAAAGCGAGAAATTAAAAGCGAGAAGAAAAACTGCGGAAAATTTTTTCAATTGGAAATCAGTTTGAAAGAGAATTTTTGCTTTCTTTTTTTGACGCGAACGACAACATTCCGTAAAGAAAAATCATAAGGATGAGAACTGGAATCGAAAGAATTTTCAGACCGAAAATCACAAGCACGAAAATCGAGGCCGCTCCGCCCGCAACCACGGCGAATTTTGAAAGAGCGATAAGCGTGTGTCTTGCTCCGTTTGACTTTATTTTTTTTGCCGCGAAAACTGCCGCAAGAATTGCCGCCACGAAAATGACCGCGTAAGTGTAGATTTCAGGCGCGGACGAGGCGAATTTCCAGAGCGGAAAGACAACCGCCGCTCCAAAACCCACGCAAAGAACCAGAAGAAAAAGAATTTTCAGAATCGAGCCGAAAAGCTCGCCGTATCCTTTTGCGATTTTTTTTATCAAATTCATAAAAAGGATTCTAAATCAATTTAAGACAAAAAAAAAGACCGCCCTTCAAAACGAAAAGCAGCCTTGAAAAAATCAGGAAGATTACTCTTCTGAGATTGCGCTTGCAGGACATTCAGATGCGCAAGTTCCGCAGCTGATGCATTTTGAGCCGTCAATCTGGCGGTGTCCGTCAGCTTCAGAGATTGCTCCAACCGGGCAGTCAGGCTCGCAAGTTCCGCAGTTTACGCAAGCGTTAGGATCGATTTTCATTGCCATAATAAGTACCTCTTTTATTGTGGATATAAATAATTTAACATTCGCGGTTTAAAAAAACAAGAAATTTAAGGATTTTGGAATACGAATTAGAGCTTGCTAACTTTTATCGCTGAAATTTTTAAAAATTTTGTCTCTTTTAAAATGATTCGGGCTGTGGTAATCTGTAGAAGATTTTTTATATGGAGAATTTTATGACAAAACAGGAAATTGCTAAATTTATCGACCACACGAACCTGAATGCGTGCGCGACAAAATCTGAAATCACTAAACTTTGCGGTGAGGCGAAAAAATATGGCTTCGCTTCTGTCTGTGTGAATCCTTATTATGTTCCTCTTGCCTACGAGCTTTTGAAAGATTCTGATGTGAAAGTCTGCACTGTCGTGGGATTTCCGCTCGGCGCGGCTTCGATTGACGACATTGCGGGGCAGGCTGCGGAAGTTGTCTCGGACGGAGCTGATGAAGTCGATATGGTCGTGAATCTTGGAATGGTCAAGGACGCTCTTTGGGACGATGTTTTTGAGGAGATTTACGCGGTTCGCTGCGCCACAAACGATGTTGTTTCAGATGAGGGAAGAGAAGATAAAGTTGTCCTGAAAGTGATTCTTGAGACTTGCTATCTTTCTGATGAGGAAATTGTAAAATGCTGCGAGTGCGCGAAAAAAGCCGGAGCTGACTTCGTAAAGACTTCTACAGGATTTGCAATTTTGAAGGACAAGGGCGGAAAGCTTCTTCCGAACGGAGCGACAGTCCATGCGGTTGAGCTTATGCGGAAAACCGTCGGAGAGTCGATGGGCGTAAAAGCGAGCGGCGGAATCCATAATTTTGAGGAAGCGTGCGCGATGATAGAAGCCGGGGCGTCAAGAATCGGAGCGAGCGCGGGCGTTCAAATCGTAAGCTGAGTTTTTTGTTTTTGAGAATTTTGATTTAGGCGAGAAAAGCGATTTTTAGATTTTTTACGAAATAATTTTTAATTCTATAAGTATAAAAAATCAGATTTCGCCTCAAATTTCTAAGCTCTTTTCCAGAACATTTTGTTGTCTTTTATCTCGTATGTGATTTTCCCGTTTTCGTAAAGTCCTGCGAGATAAGAGCGCAGAGTGCTTCCAATCAGACAGTACTGGCTGACTTTCAGCGGAATCGAGTTTCTGTCGGCGACCGCCTTTAAGATTTCCTCGTGCGTTTTCGGAGTTTTCAGCTCGTCAAGAATCATATCTTCCGTTTCAAGAATCGCAATCAGGTTAAGCTCGGCAATTCCCTCGATTTCCTCGACAATTTCTCCGTGGCCTGGAACGTACCAGTCCGCCTCGATTTCAGAAAGTTTATGGAGGGAATCTTTTGTGCCGTTTTCGTTTAAGAGATATTGAATCCAGAATTTTTTGATTGCGGTTTTTCCAGTGAAAGCGTCTCCTCCGAAGAAGATTTTTTTGCCGTCAGTGTCTGTGAACAAGAATCCTGTCTGGTCAACGTAGTGGCCTGCGAGCGGAATTATTTCAAGAGTGATATTTTTTTCGCTCTGATTTTCATCTTGCGGATTTTGATTTGAACCGCTTTTTCTTGCTTGAATTTTTGATTCTGTTTTTTCAATTGACTTTTCAACTTGTTGCGGATTTTGAACTTTTTTGCATTTTGAAGTCGGCTGGAAAAACTGTTGTAAACCCGGTTGCAAAACCGGAATTTTGATTATGTCTCCGCCTGAAAAAGTTTTTGTCACGTGGCAGGGGCGGGCGAGCAGAAATTTTGAGCGGATGTCGTGAATCGGGGTGCCGCCCCAGATAAGCTGCGTTTCAATGCTCGGATATTCCATCAGCGACGCGCTTCCTTTTGAGGCCCACACTTCGCAGCCTGTTTTTTCCACGAGAATCGCGTTTCCGCCGCAGTGGTCGGCGTGCGCATGCGTGTTTATAACGGCTTTTAATGTGTCTTCCGGGAAATTTTCTTTTATAAAGTCAAGAATCTTAAGTCCGCTCGTGTCGTCGTTTCCTGAGTCAACGAGATAAATGTCGCTTGTGCCTGCCGCGTTTTTCGCGCGGATAAATCCTGTGTTTGTCGGCATTTTCAGATAAGAGATATTTTCGCTCAGGTTCACGAGCTGGCTTTCAATAATTGACATTTTCTGCTTCCTTTTTCATAGCGATTTCAAAACGAATCTCACGCTGCTTTCAAGCTGTTTTCACATCGAGCGTCTTATGTCGGTTATAATCATCTGCGGAGTTTCAACGCCGTTGTAAGTGTTGCGGCAGATTTTGTAGACCACATCGACGAGGTCGCCTTTGTCAAAGTCGCGGTGAAGATATTCCGCGCCTCCCCAGAGCATAGCCGGCCATTTTGTCTTTCCGCAGTCAAACGTGAGCTTTAGATGCTGGCGTTCGGTTTTTCCGAGAATAATCGCGTCTGCAATCCTCAGATTCCGGCTTACAAAAGTAAGCTCGGGGTTTTCTTCTCCGTAAGGCTCGAATTCGTCAACAACAGAAAGAAGATTCGGCTTTAGATAATCTGGCGGAAGCTCCGCATCAATTTCAATCAGCTCTGAGTCGGAGCCTGCAAGCTCGATTTCCGGGGCGAATCTTTCAAGATTTGAAAGAAATTCGCCAAGACGCTCTTTTTTGAAGCTGAATCCTGCCGCGTAAGCATGTCCGCCGTAGCTTATGAAAAGGTCTGCCATCTTGTCCAAAAGAGAGAGGACTTTAAAGCCGCGGCAGCTTCGCATTGAGCCGATTGCATTGTCGTCAACGTAAGTTATCGCCATTGACGGAACATCGTAAGTTGCGACGAGCTTTCCTGCGATTGTTCCTGAAACGCCTCTGTTTATTCTCTCGTCGATTACGACGCAGAGTTTTTCTCCGTATTTTTCAATGCTTTTCTTTGCCGTCTCAATCGCGTAGTTCCAGCCTTCGTTTCCGAGCTGCTTTCTGGTATTGTTCATCGCGATTATTTTCTGCGCGATTTTCATTCTTTTTTCCGCATCTTTTTCAAGAAAAAGCTCCACGCCGATTTCAGGCTGGCCGAGCCTTCCTGTCGCGTTAAGCGCGGGATTTATGTTCCAGGACAAATCCGTGGCGTTCACTCTTTTTCCAAGAAGACTTTGAAGCGAGAGAAGCTCTTTAAGCCCTGAGCGGGCATGCCCGGCGTTTATCGAGGCGATTCCGTTCCTTATAAAGACGCGGTTCTCGTTCTTGAGCGGCATAATATCCGCCAGAGCCGCGAGAGCCACAAGCTGCAGGTCGTTTTCGTCCGCCTTTGCGTTTTTTGGATTCTGCCTTGAAATTTGCGCGTTTATCAGCGTGACAAAAATATTGTAGAAGCCTTTTATTTCAGAATTAAGCTCGGGGTTGTAGCGCGCGAGCTTTGAATTCGTTTTAAGCTGCGAGATTGAGACATTTGCGAGAGCCGGAAAAATTTTCTCGGCTTCAGGACGCAAGTCCATAAAGTTGAATTCCGCTCCGTTTCCAAAAGTCTCCTTTAAAATTGAAGATGTCGCTTTTTCGTCCCAGACAAAAATCTGCTGTCCTTTCAAAAAATCAGGAAGTTTTGTTTGTGAGATTGAAGTTCCTTTTTGGACGTTTAGCGAAAGCTGTTTTCTCTCGACTAGATTTTCCGTCTTGATGATGTCGATTTTGCAGATTTCAGGATTTTCGGAATCATGAACTGCGGAAAGAAGAGCGATTTCGTTTTTGTAGAAATCCGAGTGCGCGAATCTGAGTGCGGTTATGACTTTGTACGCGACTGCGCAGCCTGAAATGTCCTTGAAAGGATAGCCTGAGTCCTCGCATTTCGGGTTCACGATGATTGCAGGCGAGGGAACTTTCTCGGGAGGAGTGTGGTGGTCAAGAACGATAACATCCATTCCTTTTGACGAGGCGTATGCGATTTCGTCAACATTTGAGATTCCGCAGTCCACGGTGATTATTAAAGAACCGAATTCCTTTTCAAAATCGTCAACTGCGTTCTTGTTAAGACCGTAAGGCTCGTTCCCGGCTGGAAGCCGCCATCTTGCGTCGATTCCAAGCGAGACAAGATAATCGTAGAGAATTGTTGTGGAAGTTATTCCGTCAACGTCGCGGTCTCCGAAAATCAGGACTTTTTCCTGCTCCTCCTGGGCCTGCAAAATCCTGTCAACAGCGTCTTCCATATTTGAAAAAAGAAACGGATTATGCATGAACCGCAAATCGTCTTCAAGAAAAAACTGAACGTCCTTTCCCTCTGTGATTCCTCTCCGCGCGAGAATCGAAGCCGTAAGCGCGTTCACCTTGTATTTGTCGTAAAGCGCTCCGACATCAGCGCGTGTAATGCTTTTTTTATGCCAGTTTTTCATATTGATATTGTTCCCAAAGTTTTTTGCTTTTTTTTGACGCTTTTATCTTATCAATGCAGAAATCTTTCAAGACGAAATTATAAAATCCCGATTCCTGAGCTCATCGACTTTAATTTTGCGCCGCATGCCTGTTCCGCAAGAAAATAGACAAGAGATTTCATTTCCTGAAAAGAAAGCGAGTCCACTGCGATTTTTCTTGATTCAGCCGGAGGAAGGCTCGCGACCGCCTCAAGATACGTCAGAGCGGTTTTTCCAAGCGAGAAGGCAAATGCGTTTTCGTGGAAATTTTGCGTTACCGCGCAGTCAGGACAGATAAAACCGTTGTTCAGGTTGTCATATTTGTATTTCAATGATAGAGATTCGCCTGAAAATTTTCTAGTGTGAAGAGATTCTCCGCATTGGCAGCAGATTTTCGTGTTCGGCCTCACTCCGAGCAAGTCAAGATAACGCCACAAAAACCTTATCAAGCCGAGCCGGGCCGCGTTTTCTGATGAAAGCTCCATTCCGTCCAAGAATCCGTTTGCGATAATCCAGCTCTGCTCGTAGCTTCCCGCGCATTTTGTCTTTATAAGAATTTCAGAAGTCAGATTTGCCGCCCAAGTCTTAAAGAGATTTTCCCTGAACGAAAGATGATATTTTTTCACGTCGAAATCAGTTATTTTTGTCTGGTTTTTCGACTCGTCTTTGTAGAGATAGAGAATTCCCGAATTCATCGGAGAGACAAGCGAGCGGAGTTTTGACTTTGGACCGCCGTAAAGAGTCGCGAACGATATTCCTTTTTCCTTCGAGAAAAACATCACGCTCCTGTTGCTTTCGCCTGAAATTTGAACGCTCAAAATTAACGCCGGAAAAGAAATGTTGCGCATAAAACTAAGTTTATATTTGAAAAAGAATTTTGAAAATAGCAATCAGAATTAAAGCAAAATATGATATTGACAGAGATTTTTAATCAGCATAAAATATCAGAACTAACTGTAAGGGGATAGCTGATATGATTTTTCCTTTGGAAGACACTGTAAAATTTACTGGAAACATTTACGAGGCGACTGTTGCCGCAAGCCGGCGCGCTTACCAGCTTGCCATGATAAGAGACCCTCTCATCGACCAGAACGATGGAAAAGTTGTTTCTTTGGCTGCAAAACAGCTCTTTACAGGCCAGGTTCAGTACAGAAGAATCGAAGAGAAATAAAAGCTTTATATTTAGCCGCCCTTGACGAAAGGACGGCTTTAGATATAATATTTTTCACAGTTTTGTGATTTAAGGAGTGCCATCGTGCCTTGTGGAAAGAAAAGAAAGCGTCAGAAGATTGCGACTCATAAACGCAAGAAGATGCTTAGAAGAAACAGACATAAGAAATAGTTTGACGGCTTTTAGCTTGAAAGGCTATTGTTCTTTGTCAAAAGAGACCGCGGTGTTTGCGGTCTTTTTTTTTCACTTTTGAAATTACGGTGAGCGGTAAAAAAAAGTCGTAATCGACAGGAGGTCGATGTCTTGGAACTTGAAAAAAAGCAAGGCGACACGGATGTCGTCTAAACGCTTAGAAAAAAAATGACTTTTTGAAAAAAAGTCGTAATCGACAGGAGGTCGATGTCTTGGAGCTTGAAAAAAAAGCAAGACGACACGGATGTCGTCTAAACGCTTAGAAAATAAAATGACTTTTTGAAAAAAAAGCCGTAATCGACAGGAGGTCGAAATTTTGCTTGCATCGATTAATTCGCCTGAAGATTTGAAGAAAATTCCTGAAAGCAGCCTGCCGTCTCTTGCCGCTGAAATCCGTAAAAAAATCATAGGTACGGTGGCGAAAAACGGCGGGCATTTGGCGTCGAATCTTGGAGTTGTGGAGCTTACGATTGCGCTTCACCGAGTTTTTTCGTCTCCGCGCGACGCGATTATTTTTGATGTCAGCCATCAGTCCTATACGCACAAACTTTTGACAGGACGCGGAGACGATTTCGGTTCTCTTAGAAAAAAAGGCGGAATTTCAGGTTTTCAGCGGAAGGCTGAAAGCGAGCACGATTATTTTGACAACGGACATTCCTCAACTTCGATTTCTCAGGGGCTTGGACTTCTTTGCGCATGGGAAAAATTGAGGAATTCCGGCTCTGCCAAAGATTCCTCTGGAAATTCGGGAAACCCGGGAAAAACAGGCGATTCTGAGAGAAAAGTCGTTGTTGTGATTGGAGACGGAGCCTTGACCGGCGGAATGGCTTATGAGGCTTTGAGCCATGCTGGGCAGCTTTCAAAAAATCTTATTGTGGTTCTTAACGACAACCAGATGTCGATTTCTCCGAACGACAGCGCAATCTCACGCTATCTTTCAACGATGACGATGACCGGGTTTTACCAGAAATTCAGGTGCGCGGTTGACAATCTTGTTGACAAAATCCCGAATTCAAAACGCCATATCGGAAAATTCATCTATAAATTAAAGCGCGGAATCAAGGGAATGTTCTTGACTCCGAATATTTTCACGGATTTGGGCTTTGAGTACGTCGGTCCGCTTGACGGACATAACATAAAAAAGCTCGAGGAGACTTTTGTCCGCGTTAAAAAGCTTCCTAAGCCTGTCGTTGTCCATATCAGGACTGTGAAAGGAAAAGGCTATTCGCCTGCCGAAAACGATCCGGCGAGCTTTCACGGTGTAGGGCCGTTCCAGATTTCAGACGGAAAAATGGAGAAATTCGATGCGCTGAGCTTTACGGAAGCGTTCAGCAACACTTTGACGGCCCTTGCCCACAAAAATCAGAAAATCGCGGCAATCACGGCGGCAATGTCAAAGGGAACAGGACTTGATTCTTTTGCACGCCATTTTCCTGACAGATTTTATGATGTCGGAATCGCAGAGGAGCACGCTGTGACTTTTGCCTCGGGACTTGCCGAAGGCGGAATGATTCCTGTTGTCGCGATTTACTCGACTTTCATCCAGCGCGCGGTTGACCAGATTATCCACGATGTCGCGCTCCAGAAAAATCATGTTGTAATCTGCCTTGACCGGAGCGGAGTTGTTCCGAACGACGGCGAGACTCATCAGGGGCTTTTTGACATTTCTCTTTTGCGCCCGGTTCCGAATCTTACGATTCTTTCTCCTGCGACCGCTGTTGACTTGAATCTTTGCCTTGTCTGGGCTGTGAACGCGAAAAAGCCTGTCGTAATCAGATATCCGAAACTTTCCTGTCCGAGCGAGCATCCATCTTTTGAGCAGAAAATAATGGAAGGACGCGGAATTTTGCTTAAAAACGCGGAATTTGCGCCTTCTCTCAGCGTTCAGTTCGAAGATTCTAAAAATCATAAGAAAATTCTTTTTGTCTGCACCGGCGGAATTTTCGACGAGACTTTGATTGCGGCCAGGAATGTTATGGCGAAAGACGTTGAGGCTGACATTTACTCGCTTCGCTTTATAAAGCCTTTTGACGACAACTATTTTGCGTCCCTTTCAAAAAATTATGACAAGGTTGTTGTGGTTGAGGACGGCGTGAGAAACGGCGGAATCGGCGAATATATCGAAAATCTTTTGTTTGAGAGAGGATTCAATAATATCCTTTTGAAATCTTTTCCTGACAAATTTATTTCGCAAGGCTCGAGAAGCGACATCTGCGAATCCTGCGGAATGAACGGCGTGAAAATTGCGGAGGATTCATTGCTATGAAAAAACTTGTTTTAAGAGATAAAACCGTGGAGACAAATCTTCCTGCTTTTGTGATGGGAATCGTGAACGCGACTCCAGACTCTTTTTTTGACAAAAGCCGTGGCGGAGCTGAAAACGCGCTTCGCTTGATAGACGAGGGAGCTGACGTTCTTGACATCGGAGGCGAGTCAACTAGGCCTGGAAGCGATTATGTTCCTGCGGAAGAGGAAATTCGGCGCGTTGTTCCTGTAATCGAGGCGGTCAGAAAACATTCAGACATTCCGATTTCAGTTGACACAAGAAAATTCAGCGTTATGAAAGCCGCTTTTGAAGCCGGCGCGGACATTTTAAATGACATTTCGGCTCTTGAAGATGACGAGAATCTCGCTCCATTTTGCGCGAAGGAAAATCTTCCTGTGATTTTGATGCACAAGCGCGGAATTCCGACAAATATGCAGGCGAACACGTCTTACAGCGATATTTTTTCTGAGGTTGAAAATTATCTTAAAAGCCGCGTTGACTTTGCTATGAAAGCCGGAATAAAAGACGACAAAATCTGGCTTGACCCGGGCGTTGGCTTTGGAAAGGATGTTAAAGGAAATTTCGAGCTTATAAGGCGCGCAGGCTCTCTTTTAGGCGGAAAATATCCAGTTTTGATGGCTTTGAGCAGAAAAAGCTGCATCGGCGCAGTTACGGGGCGTGAAGTCCAAGAAAGACTGAGCGGAACTTTGACCGCCGACATTCTTAGCGTTCTTCATGGAGCTTCGATGATTCGTGTCCACGATGTGAAAGAGGCGGTTGATTCCCTTAAAATTCTTTCGGCAGTTGAATTTGGCGTGCTTTGACTTTAAAATATCAGCATTTCAAATGCAAGCATTTCAAATGCAAGCATTTCAAATGCAAGCATTTTGAATGCAAGAATTTTGAATGAAAGTTGTCTAAAAAGTGTCGTCATGCTGAATTCGCGGTTTTTACCGCGCGCTTCCGTTGGTTGTCGCGCTCGCTTTATTTCAGCTGAGCTGGAACACGAAATTTGGAGATAGCAGAAAAATTGAACGCGCTGGAAGGTTTCCTTACTGTTTTTAGTTATATCCGCCCGCTGATTGACATCGGCGTGATGACATTTTTGCTTTACAAAGTCTATGAGCTTATCGTAAAGACAAATGCGATGCAGATTATCAAGGCGGCTCTCGTTGTCGCGCTTTTTTACGCGTTCGCGTTTATTTTGCAGCTTGAGACGCTCCTCTGGATTTTGCAGAAATTCGCTCCGGGAATTGCGATTGCATTTGCGATTGTCTTTCAGCCGGAGCTTAGAAAGCTTTTCCTTAAAATCGGACAGAACGAATGGTTCACTTTTGGAAACCGCTCGCGGCACACTTACGTTGACGCTGTTCTGATTGCGGCGGAGACTCTTTCAAAGCTTAAAAAAGGCATGCTGGTTGTTTTTGCGCGCCACACAAAGCTCGATGACATTATCGAGACAGGAACGCTTCTCAACGCCGACATCTCTTCCGCGCTTCTTGTAACGATTTTCCAGTACGAGACTCCGCTCCACGACGCGGCCTGCATTGTCCAGAACGGAAAAATCATTTCGGCGGGCTGCTTTCTTCCTTTAAGCGAGCAGTACGACATCAAAAAGACTTTCGGAACTCGCCACCGCGCGGCTTTGGGGCTTGCCGAGACAACCGACGCAGTTGTGCTTGTCGTCTCCGAGGAATCTGGCGCGATAAGCCTTGCCTACGACTCTAAGCTTCATTACGACTTGAAGCCGACTCAAATCACGAAAATCTTGGAAAATCTTCTCGACATCTCTTCGGATCAGAAAACAATTGAGGACACAATAGATGAAAATAAAGCCGCTATTTGAAAAACTGATTGAGAACTGGCCTGTAAAGGCTGTCTGCCTGATTATGGCAATTTTTCTTTACGTTTTTAACCAGCAGTCGGGAATGACGACAAACACAATCAAGACGAATGTGATAATCGGAAACGAGAACGGCTTTACTCCGGCGGAAGTTTTCAACACAAACGTTGCCGTGACTTTGCGCGGAAAATCCGAGTCAATATCAAGCATAACTGAAAAAAACATAACGGCTTATCTTGATTTCAGCTACGTTGCGAAAGGCGGAAAATACGAATTTCCGGTTCTCCTAAAATTTGACCAGGCTGTAAGCGCGATGAATCCGATGGAGATAAAAGTCACTCCTGAAAAAATCACTTTGAAGGTCGAAGAGGAAATTTCTGGATACGCGAAAATCGAGCCGCTTTTAAAAGGCGAAGTTCCGCACGGCTACCAGCGAAAATCCGTTGTGATTGAGCCTGAGCAGGTGAAAATCCGCGGCGCGCGCTCCCTTGTTGAAAACTGCAAGAGCCTTCAGACGGCGACAATCGTGCTTTCAAACGCGACAACAAGCTTTTCAGGAACGGCGAAAATCGAGAATCTAAAGAAAAATATCAGCCTTGAAACCGACAAAGTCTCTTACACGGTGGAAGTTGAGGAAGTTTCGGACACAAAAACGCTTTCAAATGTTCCTCTTGCAGCGGTGAACCTTTCTCCTGAGCTTGAAGTCAAAAACCTTCAGAAATCTGTGTCTTTTTCTGTGAAAGGAAAACTTTTGTCCCTTGAAAAATTCACTGACTATTCTTCGGTTTGCAGGGCGGACTTTTCAGACGTGAAAGAGCCTGGAAAATACGATGTGAAACTTCTTTACAGCCTGCCATTCGGAATTTATCTTGACGGAATCTATCCGAAAACTGTTTCTGTCTCCGTCTCGCAGAAAAAAAATTCTGATGAAAAGGAAAAATCTCCTGTGTTGGACGAGAACGGCGAGCCGATGGAAAAAATTGAGTACGGCGGAGAAGCGCAGTGATTTACGGAATCGGAACTGACATCGCAAAAGTCTCTCGTTTTGAAAAATGGGCGGAAAATCCAAAGATGATTTCTAGATTTTTCAACGGCTGCGAGATTGTGGAAAATGCCGAAAAAAAAAGCGCGCAGTTTTTGTGCGAGCATTACGCCGCGAGATTTGCCGCAAAGGAAGCTCTGGCAAAGGCTTTGGGAACTGGATTTAAAGGGCTTTCTCCTCGCGATTTTGGAATTGTTAAAGACGAAGCGGGCAAGCCAGAATTTTTTCTCGGAGAAAACACAAGAAAATTGATTGACAAGCGTTGCGGAATGAATTGGAATATAAAAATATCGATTAGCCATGAAAAGGATTACGCCGTGGCGTTCGCTTTGATTGAAGTAATAAAAAGCGAGATTTAAGGAGTCGTGATGTTTAGAAGAGCGAGCAAGGTTGAGGCAGACCCGAACAAAAAATTGAAGATTTCATACTGGTCAAAGACGAAATGCACTTGTCCGTGCTGCCGGCGCGATTTTGAAAAGGAAGAGATGTTGACAGGCGGCGGACGAATGAATGCTGGCGAGCTTACAGACGAGCTTCACCGGATTTATCTTCCGTCAGAAAAATACGGGCCTGTTTATCCGCTGATTTACGCTGTTGGCGCGTGCCCGAGATGCCATGCGGCTTTTTTCTGGAAGGATTTTGACATTATCAAGGACAATGAGTCGATTGACGCTTTGCGCCTTGACGAAAACAACAGAAAGCAGAAAGTCGAGACGATTTTTCCTCATTATGACCTTTCGCGCGACAGGACTCTTCTTGACGGGGCCGCGATGTATTATCTCGCGCTTCTTTCCTACGAGAAAGTCGATTTGTCATACGCTCCGACTTTCAAGCGCGCTATGATTTCGCTCAGGCTTGCGTGGCTTTGCAGCGAGCTGAACAAGGCGGCTCCGGGCTTTAATTTTGACTATCCGGCTCAGGTTTTTTACAGAAAAGCGAATTTTTTCTATGAGCAGACGCTTTTGAACGAGACTGGCCGGATTGAGACGATTGCAGGAGTTTCAAATTTCGGACCTGACATCGACAAAAACTACGGATACGACGGCGTTATCTATCTTACGGGGCTTCTTGAATACAAATACGGCCAGAAAGAGGATATGCAGCTCCGATATAAAAAGCTCGACAGCAACAAACGCGCGATTGCGCGCATTTTCGGGCTTGGAAAGTCCTCGAAGGAAAAGCCGGGCCCTCTTCTTGAAAACGCAAGAAATCTTTATGATTCTCTGACGAGCGAGCTAAAGGACGCGAACACGATTGATTTAGGCGACGATGAATAAGCTGTTTTCTCGTCTGTTAGGCGCTGCTCAGGCGGCTTATTCTATCTCATAAAAAGGTTAAAGATGCGAAATATTCTTCTCACTGTTTCTTATGACGGAACTGATTTTTGCGGATGGCAGCGTCAGGATTTTGCTGACAAGGGCAAGCCTGTAAGAACCGTTCAGGGCGAGATTGAAAAAGCCCTTGAAAAGCTCCATAAGCAGCCTGTAAAGCTCGTCGGAAGCGGGCGCACAGACTCAGGCGTTCATGCTTTTGCTCAGGCTGCGAACTTTTTTTCTCCGATTGACTCTATTCCAGAGGAAAAATACGTTCCTGCGTTGAATTCGTTTCTTCCAGACGACATCAGAATAATGGAGTCGAAAGCCGTTCCAGACGATTTCAGCGCAAGATTCAGCGCGACAAGCCGGACTTACAGATATTTTTTTCACACAGGGCTTCCTTTTGCAAGCGAGACGCGATTTGTCTGGCCGATTTTCCACAAGCCGAATCTTGAAACCTTGAACAAGATGGCGGATTTTTTGAAAGGCGAGATTGACTGCGCGACTTTCGCCGCCGCTGGAGACCAGAGCGTTTCCACTTGCCGCTACATCGACGACGCTCATTTTTATTTTGACGGAAAAAATCCTGAAATTCTGGTTTTTGAGATTACAGCCAACGCTTTTTTGTGGCGGATGGTCAGAAGCCTTGCCGGAACTTTTATATTTTTTGAGAAAAACGGAAAGTCGCCTGAGTATTTTAAACAAGTTTTGGATTCAAAAGACAGAAGCAAATCAGGTCCTACAGCTCCTCCAAACGGACTCTTCCTTTATAAAATCAGCTTTGACGGAATCCGGCGGCACGTTTAAGGGAAAAATCACAAAAGGCTAACCGGGTCAACATCGTATTCGGTGTAGACTTCCGACGGCAGCTTGAAATTTCCTGCGAGAGACGAGGCTAAATACTGCAGAATCGAGATTTCAGGCCCGCGCAAGATTGCCTGCTGCCTGTAGTTCGCGGCGATTTTTGAAAGAGGACATTCAGCCGGTCCTAAGATTTCTGTCTGGCTTGCCGCAAACCTTATTTTTTCCGATGTTCTTGAAGATTTTAATGACATCAAAATGTTCTGCAAGATTTCAACTGCTGTGCCAGCTGCTTTTTCCGCCTGAAATTCCGCGGGCGCGCGGAAAACGATTCTCAACATTCTTGAATATGGCGGAAAATCCAAAATCTCGCGTGTCTGGAGTTCTGAATCATAAAATTCATTTGTTTTTCCCCCGGCCGCATATGCGATTGGAGCCGCGTCTGGGCAGTAAGTCTGGACGAGAACTTTTCCGTCTGGAAAAAATCTTCCGGCTCTGCCTGCAACCTGCGTGATAAGCGAGAAAGTTCGTTCCGCTGCGCGAAAATCCGGCATATGAAGCCCTGTGTCCGCAAGAACAACGCCGACAAGCTTTAGATTCGGAAAATTCAGTCCCTTTGCGACCATCTGAGTTCCGAGCATTATGTCGTATTCGCCTTTTTTGAACGCGTCTAGCTTTTCCTGAAGCTCTCCGCTGCGCGTTACCGAGTCTGTGTCAACGCGGACAATTCTTGCGTTTGGAAATTTCGCTTTTACTTCCGTCTCGATAAATTCCGTTCCGAATCCTGAATATCCAACGTCGAGCGAGCCGCACTCCGGGCATTGCTGCGGAGGCGAAATCTGATAGCCGCAATAGTGGCAGCGGAGCCTTTTTTCCGACTTGTGGAACGTGAGCGGAACTGAGCAGTTCTTGCATTTGAGCTCGAATCCGCACGAGTTGCATCTGAAAAAATGCGTGAATCCGCGCCGGTTCAAGAACAGGATTGTCTGTCTCTTTTCTTTCAGCGTCAAATCGATTTCTTTTTGAAGAGCAGGCGAGATTGCCCCTTGCGCCGCCGTGTTTTCATCTGAAAGATTTATGCACTTGATTTCAGGCATTTTTCCGCCGGCGAGCCTTTTTGTAAGAACGTGCCTTTCGATTTTTCCGTCTTTCATCATTTTCCACGCTTCAACGCTTGGAGTCGCGCTTCCCATCAAGAGCGGAATTTTTAGTTTTGCGCATCTTCTCATTGCGACTTTGCGCGCGTGGTATCTTGGCGTGTTTCCTGATTTGTAAGAGCCGTCGTGCTCCTCGTCGATTATTATCATTCCCAAATCCGGAACTGGAGCGAAAACCGCGCTTCTTGCCCCGATTACAACTCTTGCCTCTCGGCTGATTATTCTCCGCCATTCAGAAAGACGCTGGCTTGGAGTCAGCCCCGAATGAAGAACCGCGACCGTGTTTCCGAATTTTGAGCTGAAACGCGACACAACCGCCTCAATCACCTGAGATGTAAGCCCGATTTCAGGAACAAGATAAATAACGCCTTTTCCTCTCGAAAGAAGATTTTCCGAAGTCTGCAAGAAAACCTCGGTTTTTCCGCTTCCTGTCGGCCCGTAAAGATAATGAAGAAAAGTCTTTGAATTTGGAGACAAGATTTGCTCAACGGCTTCTTTTTGCTCATCGCTTAAAACTCGCGGAGTCGTGTCAGGCGTCTCTTCTGTGAAAGACATTCCGCCAGCCTCGCTTTCTCGTTTTCCGCCGGGAAGCATTGCCCAGAGTGCTTCTCCTATTGAACAAAGGTAATATTTTGAGACCCAGCTTGCGGTTTCTGAAAGCTCTTCCGTAAGAACTGGAGAGTCGTCAAGGCTTTTTAGAATCGGACGAATTTTGCTTTTCTCAACAGGGCAGTCAGGTGGAATTTCATCGCTTTCGGAAAGGACAACGCCTTTCATTCGTCTGTTTCCGAATTTCACATCGACTCGGCAGCCTTTTCTAGGGAGGTTTTTCTCGTTTTCTGCGTCAAGATAAGTGAAAGTCTGGTTTATCGGAATGTTCAGCGCAACTTGAAGATATTTTTCCATTTTTAATCGCTTTCGTAGCCCGGATTTATTTTAAGAAGCTCGTTCCTGAAAATTTTCAGGTCTTCCCACGCCGGTCTTTTGTTTTCTGGCGCACGCAAAAGCGCGCTCGGATGCCAGGTTGTAACAAGCGGAATTCCGTTGTAGTCGAGAACTTTTCCGTGCAGCTTCATAACTCCGCTGTTTGTGTGCAGAAGATTCTTTACAGCGGTGCTTCCGGCGCACAAAATCGCCTTCGGCTTTAAGGCTGCAATCTGCGCGTCAAGAAACGGTCTGCAAGCGTCGGCTTCTTCCGGGAATGGAACGCGGTTCATCGGCGGACGGCATTTTACAATGTTCGCGATGTAGCAGTTTTTGTTTCTATATAGATGAATCGCGGCGAGCATTTTGTCGAGAAGCTGGCCGGCAGGCCCTACAAACGGCAAGCCTTGCTTGTCCTCTTCCTCGCCCGGACCTTCTCCAATCACGAGAACGAGAGGATTTTCAGCTCCCATTCCGGGAACTGCCTGCCTTCTTCCGGCGCAAAGAGCGCATCTTTTGCAGGCGAGAACTTTTGAATTTATGTTTTCGATTGTCGATTTTTCATTTTTTTCGTTAGATGACAAAGATGAAGAAAATTGAGAAGACGGAGATTTTTCTGCGGAGTCGGAAATTTCTGTTGCCGCATCCGCTTCATCTTTAATCTGACTTGCAGTCTGATTTTCAATTTGGCTGTCATTCAAATCGCTTGTTTTTTCTGGAATTATGTCGTCTTCAAAATCTGGAGCTTCATCAGGAAAATTCGGCGAGAAAAAACCGTAAAAAGAATCCGATGCGGTTTTCAGCAAATTGTAAATCTGAAGCTTTTCTGTCTTGGTCATTGTTCTTTGATTTTATCATAAATATTCAGTAAAATCTAACGCTATGAAAATCGCTATGTTCACCGACGCTTATTATCCAAGAATAAACGGCGTTACGGTTTCTGTTCATTCCTACGCAACGGAGCTTTCAAAGCTCGGACATGAAGTTGAAGTTGTGTGCCTTGAATATTCAGAGGAACAGCAGAAAAATTCGCTTTTTGACGAAAAATCCAGCGACAAGAATTCTCCTTTCAAGATTGTAAGAATTCCATCCGCGCCTTTTTTGTTTTCCAAGGAAGACAGAATGATGCGGCTCGACAAATGGTACAGAATCAAGCGGGCGATGGACGAATTTAAGCCAGACGTGATTCATATCAACAGCGAGTGGACAATCGGATATTTCGGCGCGCTTTACGCCCATCATAGAAAAGTTCCGTTTGTCTACACTTTCCATACGATGTGGGAAGATTATCTTTCAAACTACATTGTTTTTTTGCCGACAGCGAGCATGAAAATTTTTGGAAGAAATGTCGTGAAATTTTACTTGAAAAGGGCAGACGAGATTATCGCGCCCACAAAGCGGATTGCCTCGGTTGTCAAAGACTACGGAATTGAAAAGGAAGTCGATATTCTGCCGACTGGAATTCCAGACGGAAAAGAGGACTGCACGGCAGGCGAGCAGCGGAAAATGGCGGCTAAAATCTACAAGAAATTTCCGAATTTAAAAGGAAAGAAAATCCTGCTTTTTGCCGGACGCATTGTAAAGGAAAAAAATCTTCCGTTCCTTTTTGACGTTCTTGAAAAAGTCCAGAAAGAAAATCCTAAAACTGCTTTGCTTTTTGTCGGCTCAGGCCCTTATGTGGAGGAGCTTCAGTCGCTTGCCGCTGAGCGCGGGCTTTCAGATTCTGTTGTTTTTACAGGCTATGTTCCGTCTGACGAGCTTGTTTATTTTTACAAGATTGCGTCTGTTTTCACTTTTCCAAGCAAGACTGAAACTCAGGGGCTTGTTACAGTCGAGGCGATGCTTGCGGGCTTGCCGGTTGTGGCAATCGGAATTCTTGGAACTGTGGATGTTATGCAGGGCGACCACGGCGGATTTATGGTCAAGGAAGATTCTGATGAATTCGCTGGAAAAGTCATCTCGCTTTTGAAAAACGAGAAGCTCCGCAAGGAAAAATCCGCGGAGGCTTTGGACTGGGCGCAAAAATGGAAAATATCGAGCCTCACTCCGCGCCTTGTAAGCTGCTACCAAAAGGCGATAGACAAAATTAAACTTTAAGGAAAATTTATGAAAAAAAATCTTATATCTTTGGCCGCAATTTTGATTTTCTGCGTTTCAGGCGTTTTTGCCCGGGGAAAACAGGAGCTTGTCGAAAGCGGAAGCTGGATTTATGATTCGCTCACCGCAATCTCGCTTGAAAGCGGAATTCTAAATTTTTCAGGAACTGCGCCGCTTACAATCCAGCAGGTTGACCTGATTCTTGACGAGATAGACTACGATTCTTTGAGCGAGAGCGGACGAGCCGACTTTGACAGAATTGTGCGCTACTGCAAAGAAGAGCCGCTCGGGCTTGTTTTTTCAGACATTGTGACGGTGGGCCTTGAGCCTGAATTGAATCTTGAAGGATTTTACAAGACAAATTCTGATTTGGACTGGATTTGGGACAGATACGATAGAAGTCCGCTTTTGGACGCGCCTTTTTCTATAAACGTTGCGGATTTTATCACGATGAAGATGGACGTTTTTGTCGGGCAGAACAAGGGAGCTTCGCTTCACAATTTTAATTACACAAATCTCTTGTACAGCGCGGACGATTTTGACATCAACTTTCCTGACACTGGATATTTTTCAACAGGAAAAATGCTCACGAATAAAACCGGCGTAAAATTCGGGGCTGGACGCGGAACACGCTCTGTCGGACGCACGCTCACAGGCTCTATGATTTGGTCTGACTATCTTACAGGCTGCTCTTATGCCGACTTGCAGATTTTCTCGCCGAATTTCAAGTACACCGGCGGAGTCACGCAGTTCAACGTTGACAAATATTTTTATCATCACCAGATTGACGCGCGTTTTTTCAAGAAATTTCAGATTACGTTTTTGGAAGGGCTTTTGGTTTACGCTCCGATGGAGCTTCGCTATCTTAATCCGTGGACGATTTTTCACGGATTTGCGGCTTGGCGCGACTATGACAACACCGACGACGACCCGGAAAGCAATACTTGCGACTATTTCGGAATAAATTTGCAGTTCACTCCGTTCAAGAACACTAGATTCTACGGACTTTTCGCGATGACGCAGTATCAGACTCCTTACGAGAAATCGCATTACAGCGACAGCCCGACTCCGAACGGACTTGGATTTCAAGGCGGAAATGAGACTTATATTCCTTACGGGCGCGGACGTTTTCATTTCGCGCTTGAAGGAAGCTGGGCAGACCCTTACTTGTACATAAAGGAAAGCCCGAACTGGTCAATGGTGAGAACTTACAGCGAGAATATGGGCGACAAGGCGATTTTCTACGAATGGCTAGGCTCTCCTTTCGGACCTGACACGATTTCCGCTGAGCTTACTTTCGGCTACGAAGTTCCAGACAAATGGTCGCTAGACTTTGTCTATCTTTACATGGCTCGCGGCGAGCAGTCGGGAACAAGCGTGTTCAGCAAAATCGACTGGGGCGGGCAGAAAACTTATTTTGACACGGAAGATTCATCTTACACAGAAAACTGGGCGTACCCGGATAAGTCTCAGGACAACTGGGAAGAGCTTAGAGACGCAATCTGCCCGACAGGAACTCCAGAATTTGTGAACCGCTTTTCTTTGCGCGGAAGCTACAGATTCACCAGAAAAGTTAAGATGACTTTCCAGCCGAGCTACGTCGTGATTCTGAACCGCAACCACGAGCACGGAGAAACCTCAGTCGGCTTTGAAATCGCCGGCGCAATGAACATCTCGTTCTAGCCCGCGTTAATGCGGACAAAAGCACATCATTGCGGGCGAACGCGAAGCAATCTATTTTTGATTTTATAAGGAAAACTTATGAAAAAGATTCTATTTGCCTTTATTTTTGCTTTTTCTGCCGTTTTCGCCTTTTCCCAGGCGGCGGTTGACATCAACGATTCTTTCTATAAAGAAGCGCAGAACTGGGAGCTTCAGGGGCTTACTTCTTCGCTGCCGATTTTGCGGCCTTATCCTCTTTCTGTGATAAAGCGCGTCTTGAACGATGTAATTGAAAACGGAAGCGATTCTGAATCAGAGCTTGCAAAATCTGAATACGAGCGGATTTTCTCAAAGCCTTACGGATTTTTCGCAAAAGGAAGCGCGAATATAAAACATTCATCAGCCGACGAAGATGAAAATTTTTCAGCCAAAGACCTTTCAGGCGAGATTGGAGCTGGCGGAGACATTTCTCTTCATAATCTTGTTTCTCTCGGATACAAATTCGGAATTTACGGCGAGACAAAGGAATTTTCTTCTTATTCGCCTCTCTATCAGAATATTCTTGAGGACTCGATTTATGACCCAGTTGATGTCGGACCTTTCAGCGCGTATCTCGACTGGAACACAAACATTTCTTTCGGAACTGAGTCCGTCTACGGAACTGCGGGGCTTAGCCGCGTGGGATTCGGGCCTTTTTACGGCGAGGGGCTTGCGCTCAACGACACTGGCTATCACTCGGCGAATTTTATCCTGAACGCTACAATGAAAAACTGGAGCTACTCTTCCGTCTACGAGATTATCGGGGCAACGCGTAACATTCCAGACATCGACTCGGACTGGCTTTCAGACGGAAAATATCTTTCTTTCCACGCTTTAAGATGGAACGCCTTTAAAAAATTCAATCTGACTTACTACGAGAACGTTGTTTTCGGGCCTAACTCAAACATCTCATTCTTTTTGCCGGCTCCTTACGCGGCCTTGCAGAACATCGGCGGCGCAGGCGCGAATATGCAGATGGGGTTTTTGCTTGAATACAAGCCGTTTACGGGATTCTGCTGGGCGACAGATTTTTTTGCTGACGACATAGAGCTTAACGAAGTCCTGAAACTCAATTTTGACACAAAGCTCCGCTTCGGATTTCAGAGCGGAATTATCTATTCTCCTGAAAATTCTTTTGTCGATAAAATTTCTTTCAATTACACTGCCGTTATGCCTTACGTTTACGCGCATTGGGAATATGACAGCGACGATTCCGGGGCGTTTTCGGGAAAAACTTGGAACTATCAGAACTACACGAACGCAGGAATCAACATCGGCTCGACTTTAGACCCGAATTCCGACAGGATTTCGCTCAGCGCGAGATTCAAGCCTGCAAAAAAGCTCACTCTTGACTTGACCGCAGGCTTTACTCGCCACGCAAATTCCGCAGAGGACTTTTCAGATGACGAGGCGGCGGAATATATGCTTTCGGAAAGCGGAACTTACTCAACAAACGGGACTTCCTCGATGAGCCAGATGTTCAGCGATTCTTCAAGCACGCATGGAAAGCATGTTGAGTCCGCATGGGAAAAGCTCGGATTTATGACAAGCGGCCACAAGATGTACGTTTTGCAGGCGGGCTTGAACGCCGAATACGAGCTTTCAAAGACAAAATACGGAGCTCTCAGCTTTAAGCTGGGCTACGTTTTTGAGTACATAAAGAACGCCGGTGTGAACAGGGATGTTTATAAAGGCGGAGCGACTTATGATGAAAGCAAGGAAGTCTATAAATGGAACGATAAAACTTATTCTACAATAAAAGAGATTTGTGATGCAGCCAAAGAAGAATGGATTTCCAATCTCTATGACTGCACGAACCATTATCTTTCTGTCGGCTTCAAATACAGCTACTAGCGCGTCAATTCACAACTTATAATTCATAATTATAAGTTGTGAATTTTTGATGCGGAACTGCGGACTGCGAGTAGAAAGTCTCTTTTATTCTGAATCCTGCATTTTGCCCACTTCAAAGCGTTTGATGACTCTTTCATCGAACGCTTTTTTTATCAGCTCGTCAACGCCAAGATTCTTGTAGATTTCCTGCGCTTCCTCAACGCTCGCGCGCAAGACAGGATGGCGCGGACTGAAAAGCACGCAGCAGTCCTCATACGGAAGAATCGAAGTCTCGTAAGTGCCGATTTCTTTTGCAACGTCAACAATCTCTTCCTTGTCCATTCCCACGAGAGGACGCAAAAGCGGAAATTCCGCCATGCTTTCTGTGCAGGTCATGTTCTCGATTGTCTGGCTTGCAACCTGCCCAAGGCTTTCCCCTGTGATTATGCATGAAGCTCCCGTTCTTTTTGCAAGAAGATTCGCGCATTTCATCATGCAGAGGCGGAGCATTAAAGTTGTGAACGCTTCAGGAGACTTTTTCTTGATTTCCATTTGGACTTCTGTGAACGGAATTATGTTTATGTGCGTTCTGATTCCGTAGCCGCTCAAAATTTCCGCAAGATGCTCAACTTTTTCTCTCGCCTCGTCGCTTGTGTAAGGGTAGGCGTGGAAATAGCAGCAGTCAACAGTCATTCCGCGTCTCATCATCTTGTAGCCCGCCACAGGAGAATCCAATCCGCCTGAAAGAAGCAGAAGCCCTTTTCCAGACATTCCGACCGGAAGCCCGCGCCGTGCCTTGATTCTGTCCGAGTAGACATAGCACTTGTCGCGCACTTCAATCATAATCACAACGTCAGGATTTTTAACGTCAACTTCAAGAATTTTTTCCTTGCAGACAAGCTCCGCTCCTTCCGAGCAGATTCCGTAATGGTCATAAGGAAAAGTCTTGTCGCTTCTTCTGGACTCAAGCTTGAAAGTCTTGGCGCCGTTTTTCTTTGCGCGCAAAGCCTCGTTGTAGACTTCCTTTTTTATCGCCCCGATGTCTTTTTCAACAACGACAGTCTCCGCCCAGCCTGTAATTCCAAGCAGATGATCTAAAGTCCATTTTGCTCTTTCACAGAAATCTTCTCCGCATTCAATATAAAGGCGTCCGGAATTCAGCCGGACTTTTGCGTCTGTGTCTTTAAGATAAGCGTAAGTGTTTTTTACAAGCTGCCGCTCAAAAGTCTTGATGTTCGAGCCTTTAAGCATAAGCTCGCCAACTTTTCCAAGAAATGTATGTGTCATAGGGGAAATTATAACGAAATGCAGAAAAAGAGAGAATAAATTAAGGAAGTGGGACACGAAATGAGGGAAGAGGGATAAGGGGGACGGGATGAGGAATCAGGAATCAGGAATCAGGAGCAAGGAAAGCCGAGATGTCTGTAGCAAAGCTCGTCATTCCGAACTTGTTCCGGAATCTATAAAGGCATTTCAATCGCTTTAAAACCTCAATCCGCTTCTTAATCTTCCAAAATCCGTTTTTATTGACAAAAAGACAAAAAATGTCATAATGAAATAATGGATTTAAGCAAACTTCAAAAAGGTCTCGGAGAAACAATTCCGGCTCTCCTGAAAAATAAAGTCAAGAAAATTCCAAACTACACATTGCAGGCTGTAAAGAACAAGAGCGGCATTTTCGTTCGCTACAGCTACTCTCAGGTTTACCAGCACGTTGTGGAGCTTGCCTGGGCGTTCAAGAAGCTCGGAATCAAGAAAGGCGACCGGGTCGGCCTTATGAGCGACAACCGCCGCGAATGGCTAATCTGCGACTACGCGCTTCTTTCGCTCGGCGCGATTGACGTTCCGCGTGGCTGCGACTCGATGGGCATTGAAATGCGCTTTATCTTGAACTTTGCGGAATGTGAGTTTTCAATCTTTGAGAACGCAAGGCAGCTTCAGAAAGTCCTTGAAAAAATCGAAGAAGTTCCTCTTTTGAAAACCGCGATTCTTTTTGACCATCCTGACGAGAAAACAAAGCAGGAAGCCAAAGAAAAGGGCATTGAGATTGTCTATTACTCGACTCTTGAATCAGAGGGAAGCCAGATTACAAAGGATGACTGGCTTGAAATCGAAAAAATAATGGACACCGTAAAAAAAGACGATGTCGCGACTATAATCTTCACTTCCGGAACAACAGGACTTCCGAAAGGCGTTCAGCTCACGCATGACAATTACATGGCTCAGTGCGAGTCTGCCCATTTTGTGCTTGGCCTTATGCAGCCGGGCGATATGTGGCTTACAGTTCTTCCAATCTGGCACAGCTTTGAGCGCGCGTTCTGCTACATGGTGATTGCGCTTGAAGGCGGATTCGCCTACTCAAAGCCGGTAGCGTCCGTAATGCTCAACGATATGCAGCTTGTCCAGCCACAGTGGATGAACGCGGTTCCGCGATTGTGGGAAGCTGTGGCGCAGGGCTTGTACCGCGAAATCAAGAAGATGAAGCCTCTTGAAAAAATGATTGTTAACTGCTCAATTGCGTACGGAAAACTTTACTATGCGATGAAAGTGCGCGTGTTCGGTCTAAAATGCCGCTACCGCTGGTATCCGCGATTCTTGGAGACTTTAATCGGCGTGATTCCGTTTGCTCTTCTCTGGCCGGGCTATCTTTTGGGCGAGCAGCTCGTCTATTCAAGAATCAGGGCGAAATTCGGCGGAAAATTCCGCGCGGCAATTTCAGGCGGCGGCGCTCTTCAGCCTGAGACAGAAAAATTCTTCAACGCGATTGGGTTCAATCTCCTTGAAGGCTACGGAATGACAGAGACAGCTCCTGTAATCTCCGTAAAAAATTCAAAAAAGCCTAGAACAAACAACGTCGGCATTGTATTCCCGGATTTTGATGTGAAAATCGTAAAGGAAAAAGACGGGCAGATTGCGGACACAAAGCCGCTGAAGCCTGGAAAAAAAGGACTTATTCTAGTTCGCGGCCGGCAGATTATGAAAGGCTACTACAAGCGAGATGATTTGACGGAGAAAATTATCGACAAGGAAGGCTGGCTAAACACCGGCGACCTTGGAATGATTAGCTGCGACAACGAGCTTAAAATCGTCGGACGCGCGAAAGACACAATCGTCTTGCTTGGCGGCGAGAACATCGAGCCTGCCGTGATTGAAAAAGCATTGAACGCAAGCCCTTATATCGAGCGCACCGTTGTAATCGGACAGGACCAGAAATATGTGAGCGCGCTTATCGTTCCTGATGAAAGCAACGTTGTCTCATATGCCGAGGAAAACAACATTGTCTACGACAACTACGACGCGCTTCTTGAGACAAATGAGATTCAAAGCCTTTTCCGCTCTGAAATCGACGCGCTTGACAACGCAAAAACAGGATTCAGAACCTGCGAGCGCATATTCAAGTTCGCGCTTTTAAAAAACAGCTTCGAGATTGGAAAAGAAATCAACCAGAAGCAGGAGCTTATGCGCCACAAAATTGTTCAGATTTACAAAAAGCAGATTTCAAAGCTGTTTTAGACAAAAGCAGGCGGAGCGTTTCAATATGGAGCGTTCCGCTTTTTTTTAGACACAATGCTGGGCGCAAGAGGTTTCAGCCGCGCGCTTATTTTTAGCAGTTTTATAAAAGCAAAAGCGAATCTTAATATTACATTCGTATTTGCCACAGTTTATAAGCGTTTTCTATAAGAAACTTGACTTACCCCCCCCCCCCCCGAATTAGAATGTTCTCACATTTTATTATTTTAAAGGGGTTCTTTATGAAATCTTTTAGGAAAGTGCTTTATGCGGCTTTTGCTGCATGCGCGCTTATTTTCGCTTCTTGCTCTGACGGCAGCGATGACGGCAATGAAAACAATGAAAAGCCTGCTGCAACTGTAGTTCAAGTTGTGGAAATTGACAGGAAGACAGTCACGCTGAACAGCGACGGCACTGTAACAATTACCGATGAGTCTGGCAACACAACAAAAGGCTCGTATACTTCAGGTGACGGCAAGATTGTAATCAAGGCTGATGACGGCAGCTCTATTACTGCAGGCTCGACTTCGGACGGAAAAGTTGACACATCATCAACTGTAACTGTAAAAGACAAGGATGGAACTGAGTCTACCTCTAAAGTGGCAGAAGTTGAGAACGTTAGCCTAGAAGGAACTTATTGGACACGCGTTAAAGACAACAAAGAAGGCAATGAGTATCTCTACTTTACAAGCGATACTGAAGCAGCTGCTTACGAATATTATAAAGAAAAGGACGTAAAGAATGGTAAATCTGATAAAACAGGATACGTTTTGATTGGAAAATGGACTTTCAATGTAAATGCAAATGTTCTGACAGCTCTGAAATATTGGGGTCGAGATTATAAAAATGGAGAATGGCATGATGATACAATGGACTGTGGACGAGACTATGCAGCAGCAATGACAGTTTACTCTTCCAGTGCGGTTTTTGTATTGACAAGCCCTGATGGTACAAAGGCAGAGAACTATAAGAAAGTTGATTCAGCTCCTGCTGGGGAAACAACGATAGATAAATCAAGCTCATCTGATTCGGACTCTTCAAGCGGAAGTTATTCTTCAGGAAGCTCATCTTCTGGAACTGAGGCTGGCGGCAGTTCTTCAGGCTCGGAAAGCGATGATGACTGGAAAAAAATTCTTCCTTCTTCACAAGGCGAAAACCCGCTTTCAGGGCATCTTTATTCCTGTAGAAAGGAGGACGGCTCAAAGGTAACTGTATATTCTTTCGAGTTTACAGAAGACACTGCTGTGGAAAGCAAGGAAGAAACAGAAAAAGGAAAATCAGAATTATCGGCTCGTGAATACAAATACACTTACAATGCTGACAAAGGTCTTCTTTATCTAAAGCTTGTGTCTTGGACTGTTGACGGCGAAAAAATTACTTCTTCAGAAGAGTTCTTCGAGTTCTGCGCAAAAGAGTTTGGAATGACAGTTGAAAAAGCAAAGGAGTTGATGGCAGACTATAATGATTTTGAAGGCTATGAAACAAGAAACTGCTTTAAAAAAGACGAGAGCACAGTTATTTTTGGTGACTATTTCGATGGAAAAATTGTTGATTCTGAATTAAACTGCTATATTTCTGGCAGTCGAATAAAACTTAAAGACGGAATCACTGTCGATGACAAAACAAACGACAAAAAATATGAATATGAGGACGGAGAGTTTGCTTCAGACAAGAAGACTTTCATTTTCTCTAATGACGAAAATGTGCAGGTTTCTGGCTCGTGGTCAGATGTTGTAAAGGCATCAAAAACATTGAAAGAGCAGTATGAAGAAACTAATTCGTATAGCGACAAAAAGACTGAAAACAATGGATATATCATTGTAAAATTTTCAAAACTTACTAGCGAGATGCAGGCCTCACCGTTCAATATGAATACTTATTCGCCATATAAATTCTTCTTTGACCCAAACGTAAAGGAGTTTTCGAAGATAAAGTAATTTATCTACAAAACAGTTTTAATCTATAAACTTAAAAAGCCAGCGGTGTTTTGAGTAATTTCAAAATTGACGCTGGCTTTTTTTTGTGTTTTTTAATCCCGCGAGTTTCCCAAACTCTCTCATCATATGAAAATTCGGAAAATCTGCCGTGTTCATTGCTTATTCAGCTCACCGTGCCTTAAAAAAATCTTTATTATTCGATTGTTTTGAATTGCGTTCAAGCTGCAATGTCTTTTTAATGAAACTGTGTAAAATATTCGATTTTATCGTTTTATTTTTAATATTTTTCTTGACGGCTGGCTAAACATTTTCTATATTTTAACTTATTAGAACAGGAGAAAAAATCGAAATATTTGTCAAGTTTTAACATTTAACGCTGAATTTTTGCAGCCAAAAACAGCTTTAGTCGAATGTCCGTTGGAATAGATAAAGCTGACTAGCGTTTAGTAATGCAAAACAGCGGATTTTTATTTAAGGAGCAAACTATGGCAGTTCCATTTGTAAGCAGAAAGAGGAGCAATCCTCGCGATTTGGATGCGGACGGAAAATTTTATCCGGCTCCCGCATATATCTCGGAAGTGAACGTGAACAAGCTAGCTGAGGAAATCTCAGAAAGCACAACGCTCACAGCCACGGAAGTGGTCGGAGTCATCAGAAGCCTGCTTCTGACAGTTCCAAAATATATGATGCTCGGCTATAAAGTGCGTCTTGACAGCTTCGGCATTTTCAAGCTCGGATTCAGGCACAGCTGCAAAGGCTGGGAAAGGGCGTCGCAGGTTACTGCAAACGACATTGACAACGTGAAGGTGATTTTCTCGCCTGAGACAATGCTCAAGGACAAGCTTAAAAAGCCTGAGTTTGTAAAGCTTGACGCAAAGTATCTTCCAGCAGATGACGAAGATAAGAGCGATGAAAGCTCAAGCCAGGCAGAAACGCAGGTTTCTAAGGATTCTGCGGAAATCCTAGCGTAGATGCTGAAATAAATTCAGCATTACGGCGTTTTAGGCAGTCCTGATTTGAAAATTTGATTAAGACGAAATAACGGTGTCTTATTCATTGATTTTAAGCCGCGTTTTGCGGAAAGGAAATCCGTTATGAAAAATATTTTTTAGGAGCCGGGTGCTTTTTTTGGCGCGCCCGGCTTCTTTTTTTACCCCATTCTTGAAGTGAATTTACCCCGTTTTTGCAGGAATTTGCGCCGATTTATCCCGTTTTTTTTGGATTTTATCTTGATAAAATGAAGGTGTTTATCAAGATAAAAACACTGTGTTCATCTTGATAAAACAGATGCTTTCATCTTGATAAAATGCCATGTGTCATCAAGATGAATCAGCCGCGCTGGTCTTGATAAAATTGTCGCGGTCGTCAAGATAAAAAGGAGCAGAAATCTTGATAAAGCAAGTGTGTTTGCAAAGACAAATAGAACGAAATATCTTGATAAATGCTCCTCGCGTGTCTTGTAAAATGTGCGGAAGTTGAAAGAATAATTGATTTTTGAGGGCGGCTGTAGTAAATTTGCCTAAATAGTTAAGGGGTGGATTTTTATGGTTGTCAATATGACTATTCAAAACGCTGACAATGCGCTTCTTTCTGCGCTTAAAAGCGTGTGCAAGCTGCATCCAGCAGCTAAGGTTTCCATAAAAAAACAAAATTCTCTTGCAGATGAATAAAAAGCTGAGCAGGCTGAAGTCCTTGAAGAATATTAGAAAGGCACATTGAAAACATTTTCTACTATGGACGAGTATGAGGCTGCTCATGGTCTATAAAATTGCCACGAAAAACGCTTTGATAAAGATTACGCAAAATTAACAGCAGCAGACAGAGAAGTTGCAAAGAATGTAATCAATCGCCTTGCAAATGATGAAATCTTGGAGAAAAAATATAAAGACCACGCTTTGAAAGGCGAGTATGCAGGTTTTAGAGACTGTCATGTAAAGCCTGACCTTGTGTTGATTTACAGCAAAAATAAAGATGCATTGCTGCTTACGGCTTTCAGAATAAATTCTCACAGCGAGCTGTTTTAGTTTTCAGGCTACAAAAATTCCGTCATGCTGAACTCGTGATTTTTAATCACGCGTTTCGTTTCAGCATCTATATTAGATATAACGAAAAAGTTATGAAAAAATGGGCGGAGCGTTTCAATATGGGGCGTGCCGCCCTTTTTTCAAAAACGCCTAAGCAGAAATGTCATCTAAAACTCCATTCAATTTAGTCTGTTTTATAATCAATAGAAAATTTTGCTCCTTAATGGTAGACTACAGCAGGGAAAATAAAAATGTCTACAAGTAAACCACAATCAGTAGAGCCGAATATTGCGGACTTGGCGAACGGCTGGCTAAAATCATACAAACTTGACTACAAACTGGAACAGGAATCAATCGGAAATTCAGAGATAGACAAGGCTCTTGAAAACTATGAGTCAAAGCAGGGCGGAAACGGCGGAAACCGTCCTGATGCAAAGCTGCTGATTTCAGATAAATATAACAGGCTTTATCCTGTTCTTATTGAATACAAAGGATATAAGGATAAACTTGTAAAACTTGACTCTAATGGGCGGATTTCAAACAAAAAGACGAACGGCGAGCCTGATTTTGCCAACATAAAATCTTACGCTGTGAATGGCGCGGTTCATTATGCAAATGCGATTCTTCATTACACAACTTTTGAAGACGTTATTTCAATTGGAATTACAGGATATAAAAACTCCTCTGGAACTTTGCAGCATGAGATTGGAGTTTATTTTGTTTCAAAAAGCAATTATGGAACAGGGCAGGAAATCGGCAAATATACAGACCTTTCGTTTTTAAAGGAAGAAAATTTTAATGACTTTATACAGACCGTCAAAAATCTGAAACTTTCTCCAGAAGAGCTTGGAAAAATCAAGGAGCAGCGCGACCAGGAAATCAGCGCAAGCCTTGTAAAGCTGAACAATGATATTTACCAGAATGAAAAAGGCTTAGGCGAAAATGACCGGGTTTATCTTGTTGCCGCCTCAATCATTGCCACGCTTGGAATCATTGACAAGAACAATCCGAACAGATATAAGATTACTCCGCTTGAAAAAGACGAGTTTAAGTCCTCGCAGGAAGAAGGCTCTCGCGACGGAGATATTATCCTTAGAAAAATCAAGAATTTCTTGAATGAAAAATCAATTCCGCAGGACAAAAAGGATTTGATTGTCCGCACTTTGCAGAACACGCTTGCAACAGACAACATAAATAAAATTGAAAAAGGCAAAACAGAAAGCCAGCTGAAACGTGTTTTTGCCAAAGTTGTTGATGACCTGGGCATTTACTACAAAATCGGTCTTACAACAGACTTTACCGGAAAACTCTTCAACGAAATGTACAGCTGGCTTGGGTTCACTCAGGATAAACTGAACGATGTTGTTCTGACTCCTAGCTATGTCGCGACGCTTCTTGTAAAACTTGCCCGCGTAAACAAAGATTCTTATGTGTGGGATTTTGCTACAGGCTCGGCAGGTCTTCTAGTTGCGGCTATGAACGAAATGCTTAATGACGCAAAAGACAAGATAAAATCGCCCGATGAGCTTGCGAAAAAATCCGCGGAAATCAAGGCTGTGCAGCTTCTAGGTCTTGAGATTCTGCCTCAGATTTATATGCTTGCCGTTTTGAATATGATTTTGATGGGCGACGGAAGCTCGAACATTCTGAACAAGAACTCCTTGAGCGATTTTAACGGAAAATACGGATTCGGAAACACCAGCGAGGATTTTCCGGCTGATGCTTTTGTGTTGAATCCGCCGTATTCTGCGGAAGGAAACGGAATGATATTTGTGGAAAAAGCCCTTTCAATGATGAAAAAAGGCTATGCCGCAATAATTATTCAAGGCTCGGCAGGAAGCGGAAAGGCGGCTGATTTTAACAAGAGAATTTTGCAGCACTCAACGCTTCTTGCAAGCATAAAAATGCCGATTGACCTTTTTATCGGAAAATCCAGCGTTCAAACATACATTTACGTTTTTAGGGTGGGCGAGCCGCACAAGGCAAAATGCGTAGTGAAATTCATTGATTTTTCAAATGACGGCTACACACGCACAAACCGCAAAAAGGCAAGCGTGAATCTTAGGGACACTGACCACGCAAAAGAACGATATGCGGAAGTGGCGGACCTTGTGGAATTTGGAAAAGGAAGCCTGAAACATCTGACCGAAGACGAATACTTTGAGGGAACAATTGACCCTGAAAAAGGCGACGACTGGAACCAGAGCGCGCCTGTGGACACAAAGCCTACTTTGAACGACTTCAAGAAAACCGTTGCTGACTATCTTGCATGGGAAGTAAGCAATGTAATAAAAAGCGAGGCAAGCGGCAGCCTGGGAAAATGAATGCCCCGCTTAGCAAAAAACTGAATGAGGTTAAGTGGGGCGAATTTAAGATTGGGGATTTGTTTGAGATTCAAAATACATTAAGTTTTAATGCAAATAAACTTGTTGAAGGTAATGAATATGACTATGTAACAAGGACTTCTTTTAATCAAGGGATTTTGCAGACAACTGGATTTGTTAACGAAGCTAATATAAATCCTTCTGGAACTTGGAGCCTTGGATTATTACAGATGGATTTTTTCTACAGAAGAAAACCTTGGTATGCCGGACAGTTTGTAAGGAAAATAGTTCCGAAATTTGATTTGCCGGAGAATGCGATTTTATTTTTTACAACGTTGCTAAATATGCAAAAGAAAGTTTTGCTTTCAGTTTTAGTTAGAAATGTTGATGAAAAATTTAGAAATATTATAGTTTCTCTCCCTATAACTCCAGAAAACAAAATCGATTTTGATTTTATGGAAGCGTTTATACGCGAACTCGAAGAGGAGCGTATACGCGAACTGGCCGCTTACCTAAAGGTAAGCGGCTTCGACAACTACGAGTTGTCGAAATGCGAGAGCGAAGCTCTCGCGCACTTCAATGAATTGAAGTGGAAGGAATTTAATCTTATAGATATTTTTGATGTAAAAAATACGCATAACATTCTTTCAAATGAAATAAAAAAAGATTCGGGCAGCGTTCCGTATCTTTGCGCAAGTTCTGTGAACAACGGTGTTAGTTCATATATTTCTTACAAAGAAGAACTTGTTGAAAAAGGCAACTGTATTTTTATCGGCGGAAAAACTTTTGTTGTCAGCTATCAGGAAAAAGATTTTTTCTCAAATGACAGCCATAATCTTGCGTTGTATTTAAAAGACTTGCAGCCTACAAAACTAAATCAGCTATATTTGGCGACTTGCGTTTATAAAGGTTTGAGCCACAAATATACATGGGGCGACAGCATAAGCGGAGCAAAAATAAAGTCAGATAAAATAATGCTTCCTATTACTTCCGACGGCTCTCCCGACTACGCCTTTATGGAAACATTCATCAGCGCAGTCCAAAAGCTCGTGATAAAAGACGTCGTCCTCTACGCAGACAAAAAAATCGCCGCAACAAAACAGGCAGTCCATAAAAATCCGTCAGACTATAAAGCACCCGAAGACTTTGGAATTTTAAAAGTCGCAGAGAATGAAAGTTTTCAAGCCTTGCGGGGCAAGTCATGTTAAAAAATGCTTGGAGAGGAAAAAATGAGTAAGCAGGCAGATATAGAATTTCTTTTTATATTGGCACTTGAAAATTATACAAAGACTAACAATTTAACTTACGAAGAATGTACGGAAATTTTCCATAGAAATCATATTATGGAAAAAATGCTTGTTCAGCATGAATATCTTCATCAGATTGCTTTGGAAGAAGTTTTTGATTTTGTTAATAAAAATATCTCAAAAAATACTGGACTGATTTTGTATCATGGTTCGGATTCGTTTTTTGAAAAGATTGACTTGGAAAAATCTCAGAACAGACGTGATTTTGGAAAAGGCTTTTATACAACTGTTCTTGAAGAGCAAGCTAGAAACTGGGCATATAAGCAGATGCTTAGAAATGGAAAAACAGAGAGTTATGTGTATAAATTCAGTTTTGAAGAATCTCAAGATTTGAATATCAAGCATTTTGATTCTTTGAATATGGAATGGCTTGAGTTCATAAAATTAAATCGAAGCAAAGGCGGCATTCAGCATGATTTTGATGTTGTGATTGGGCCTGTTGCAGATGATAACACAATGCAGACTGTTCAGCTTTATCTTTTGGGAACAATAAATGCCGATGAAGCTGTAGAAAGATTGAAATATAATGATGTCAATAACCAAGTTTCTTTTCACACGGAAAAAGCGGTAGAAAAACTGGTTTTGCTAAATAGGAGCGCGTATGCCTGAGAATCTTTTTACATATAACGGAAAAGATGTGACGATGAATGTCTGTCTTTCTGTACTTGAAGTTGCAAGGGAAATAGCCAGAAGAAGAAATATTTCATTTGAGGATGCAAATCTGTTGTTTTCAAAAAGCAACACCTGCAAACTTCTTCATAAGCCAGAAAATGCGCTTTGGGCAGAATCTGCCGGATATATCGCAGACAGGTTTGACGAGGAAAATGAAGCTGTAAAGTAATAAAATGACAACAATGTTTTTTTTTTGCTTTTTGGAATGAATAAGCCGATGCTTGTATGAAATTTTATTTTGAAGAAACGAAAGTAAGTTGGTATGCGATGTAAATCTTTCCCCCTCTTGACATTCCCCTTAGTTTTGCATTATCTTTTAAAAAATTGCTGCCTTAGCTCAGTTGGTAGAGCACGTGATTTGTAATCTCGGGGTCGTGGGTCCAAGTCCTACAGGCAGCTTTTTATGGCAGGCTTCCGTTTTGGAAGCCTTTTTTGTTTTAAATTCAATTGAGCTGGAGAAAATCCCTGTCTCGTTTTTCGGAATTTTTTTTGTTTGCCTGCGAGCTTTCTTGCCGGGAGAAAGTGCCACGCCAGATGCGCAGGGCGAAGTCGCCGGTCATTTTGATTTTAAGCGAGTGACTTTTTTTTGTTTTTTTCTGAAATCTTTTTTAAAGGCGGCTTGTGTTGAATCGGGATTTTGGCCGGCGATGAGCGTGAGCGAACCCGAAGCAGCTGGGCATTGTTTTTGCGCGCTGGGCAGGTGAAAAGAGTATTGGCTGCTTTATAAAATATCCGTGCTGAAAATAAAAAATAAAATCCGTGAAACTGAAAGAAGAAATTTGCAGATGCTGAAATCAAGTGAATACGGATGCTGAAATCAAGTTCAGCATGACAGCGTTTTTATATTTCTGCAACGAACTTTTTTTCATGACGACGTTTTTCGTTTCGATGTCGGCGTGGCAAATGCAAATGCGCGCCGGTGCAATGTAGCAATGTATAGAACAATCCTTTTCTTTTTTATATAATATTTTAATTTTGAATAACAAGAGGAATATTGTGTACAAGTCAATCGATTCAAAAGCAGATTTTCCGAAACAGGAAGAAGAAGTTTTAAAATTTTGGGAATCCAACGATATTTTTAAGAAGTCGATTCGCCAGCGCGACAAGGCTGAGGAATTTGTATTTTTTGACGGACCTCCATTTGCTACAGGTCTGCCTCATTTTGGACATTTTATTCCGTCTACGATAAAAGATATTATTCCGCGCTACCAGACGATGAAGGGCAAGAAAGTCGAGCGACGGTTTGGCTGGGACTGCCATGGGCTTCCTGTTGAGAATTTGATTGAGAAGGAGCTTGGAATCAACTCTAAGCACGAGATTGAGGCTTACGGAGTCGCGAATTTCAACGACAAGTGCAAGGCTTCGGTTCTTAAATACACTTCTGAATGGCGAAAGACAATCACCCGCATGGGACGCTGGGTTGATTTTGACAACGACTACAAGACGATGAATCCTGACTACATGGAGTCAATCTGGTGGGTTGCAAAGGCTTTGTGGGACAAGGGCTTGATTTACGAGGGAAAATATATTCTTCCGTACTGCCCGCGCTGCGCGACTGTTCTTTCAACGCACGAGCTTGCTCAGGGATATAAGGACGTTACCGAGGCTGCTGTTACTGTTCGCTTCAAGGTTACAAAAGCTCCTGCTTCTTTTGATGACAAGGAGATGGAGAACGGCAGAACTTACTTTGTGGCATGGACTACAACTCCGTGGACTTTGCCTTCTAACCTTGGTCTTTGCATGGGCCCTGAGATTGACTACGTTAAGATTCTCGATAAGGAATCCGGCGACTATTACATAATGGCCGAGGCTCGTCTTGGCGCTTATTATAAGAATGAGGACGAGTACGAAATCATCTATACAAAGAAAGGAAAAGATTTTGTAGGCGCGCGTTATGAGCCTCTCTTCCCTTATTTTGAAAAGCTCGCTGATTCTTCTGAGTGCGAGAAGATTTCCGGCCAGAAATGTGCTGAAGGCGCGTTCAGAATGTTCAATGCGGACTATGTTTCAACTGAGGACGGAACTGGAATTGTTCATATCGCGCCTGCTTTCGGTGAGGACGACAACAAGGTCTTTAGAGGAAGCGGTGTTCCGAATGTTGAGCCGATTGACGCTGAGTGCAAATTCACTTCTGATGTTTCTGACTATAAAGGACGATTTGTAAAGGATTGCGACAAGGACATCATTGCGCGTCTTAAAGCTGAAAAAAAACTTGTAAAAAAAGACCAGCATACGCACTCTTATCCGCACTGCTGGAGATGCGGCTCGCCTCTTATTTACCGAGGAATCGGCTCGTGGTTTGTAAAGGTCGCAGACTATCATAAGGAACTTTTGAATTCTAATAGCCAGATTAAATGGCAGCCGGCGCACATCAAAGAGGGAAGATTCGGAAAATGGCTTGCCGGCGCGCGCGACTGGGCTGTTAGCCGCAACCGCTACTGGGGAAACCCGATTCCAATCTGGAGATGCGACAATTCTGACTGCGGACACAAAGTCTGCGTAGGCTCGAGAAAGGAGCTTGAAGAACTTTCTGGCGTTTATCCTGAGGACTTGCACAAGCAGTTTGTTGATAAAATCACTTTTGCCTGCCCTGAATGTAAAAAAGGCACAATGCGCCGTATTCCTGAAGTTTTCGACTGCTGGTTTGAGTCCGGCTCAATGCCTTATGCCGAGCAGCATTATCCTTTTGAGAACAAGGAATATTTTGAGAAGCACTTTCCTGCGGACTTTATTTCCGAGGGGCTTGACCAGACACGCGGCTGGTTCTACACGCTTACAATTCTTGCGACACATCTTCTTGGAAAGCCTGCGTTCAAGAACTGCATTGTAAACGGCCTTGTCTTGGCTGAGGACGGACGCAAGATGTCAAAGTCTTTACGAAACTACACTGACCCGGTTGAGGCAATCAACAAGTTCGGCGCGGACGCAATCCGCCTGTTCCTTACTCACTCGGCAGTTGTGAAAGCCGATGACCTTCGCTATTCGGACAACGGCGTGCGCGAGGTCATCAAGAATTTCCTGATTCCGCTTTGGTCTGGCTACTCGTTCTTTATCACTTACGCAAATATTGACAAAATCACTTGCACAGGACACGAGTTTGACAGCAAGAAGCCTTCTTCTCCGCTTGACGCTTGGATTGTTTCTGTCGCGCAGAAAATGGTTAAAGACGTTTCATCTGCCCTTGACGACTATGACTTGAGCGCGGCAATTGACCCGCTTATCAATTTTATCGACGAGCTTAACAACTGGTATATCAGACGTTCAAGAAGAAGATTCTGGAAGTCTGAAAACGACGCTGACAAAAAAGAGGCTTATGCGGCTCTTTACTACGCTCTTATGACTTTTGCAAAAGTCGCGGCTCCGTTTATTCCGTTTGTTACAGAAGAAATCTATCAGAATCTGAAAACTGAAAGCGACCCTGAGTCTGTTCATCTTTGCGATTTCCCTGTCTACAACGAGAATCTAAGAGACGAGGCTCTTGAATTCAAGATGGCGACTGTGCAGAAAGCGGTTTCAATGGGACATTCCCTTAGAAACACTTTCAACTTGAAAAACCGCCAGCCACTTGCAAAGGCGGAACTTGTAACACGCAACGAGGACGAGCGCAAGGTTCTTGAATCGATGAAAGACACAATAATCGAGGAGCTTAACGTAAAGTCTGTTGAATTCCACGACAAGGAAAGCGACCTGGTTGAATACAGCGCGAAGGCGAATTTCAAGGTTCTTGGAAAGAAGCTCGGGCCTAAGATGAAAGCCGCCGCAGCTGAAATCCTTAAGCTTTCTGATTCTGAAATTGCGAAAGTTGTTGACGGCGGAAAAGTTTCAATCACTGTTGACGGCGAGAATGTGGAGCTTGACGGCGAGTCAATCCTTGTTGAAAGAAAAGAGAAGGAAGACTTGAAAGTTCTAAATGACGGAACTTTGACTGTCGCTTTGGACACGAAAATTTCAGACGACCTTAGAAAAGAAGGCTACGTTCGCGACTTAATCCGCGGAATTCAGAATCTTAGAAAGGAAAGCGGATTTGAAGTTTCAGACAGAATCGTTCTGACTTTGGGCGGAGACGCTGAGCTAAAATCTGCCTACGAGATGTTCAAGGACTTGATTTCAGGCGAGACTTTGGCTGTGAAATCAGAATGGAAAGATGATTTTTCCGGCTCAGACATTGATTCTGAAGACAAAAAATGGAGAGCGAGCGTTGTTAAAGCGTAAATTCTCAAGACTTGCCGCTGTTGTTTTTACGGCGGCAAGCCTTTTTTTTGCAGGCTGCAAGTCTGCTCCTGTTGAAAATCCTGTTGACCCGGTGGAGCTTTTGGACGATGACGGCGCGGTTTATTTCGTTGTTCCTGTTCAGGCAAATCAGGATTTTGTGAATCAGGCTGTAATGCGCCTTTCAAGCTGCGGCGAAAGCGATGCAAAGAAAATTTCTGAGCGGACTGACAACATTTATATTTGCGTCGGCTTGAACGGAAAAGTGCAGCTTTCTGCTGACGGAAATTTTCCTTCAAGAATGATTAGCCTTGCCCTGACAGAGAAAAAAGGCTGGTCGAAAAATCAGTACAAAAACTACAGATATTATTCAAGTGAAAAGTCGAAATATCAGGTGAGCTTGCCGTCGTCTTCTGTTGCTGCGGTCTCGAAAAATGTTGAGACAATGCTTGAGCGTTTTGACGAGTGCGCGAACAACGACCTTCATTCCATTTCAATGCGCGAGGACGTTTACGCTTTTCTTAAATCTGAAAATTCAGGAGACATTCTGGTTTACGCTCCAGCTCCGAAAACTTTCATAAAGACTTTTATCGGCGCGAATGTGTCGTCTCCTGTTGAAAGCATTTCTGGCGAGTTCAAAAATTTGAAAGACGGAAAGCAGTTCGGACTTAAAATCGTCTTGAAGATGAATGATTCGAGAACTGTAAAGGCTGCCTGCGCCGCTTTGAAAATCGCTTTGTTCCCGATTCCAGCAAAAATCGTGCAGACAGGCGCGGCTGAAATCACAATCACAGATATTACTCTCGGATATGACAGTTTATTGAGATTCTTAAAATAAAGAGGTGCGAAAAATGAACAAGAACGGAGAAAAAATAATCTTGAAAGCCGAAGATTTAGACGGATATTTGACAAAAGGTGATCAGGACAAAATTGCTCTTCTTGGCGAAATGTACAAGGAGGCAATGCAGTATTTTGAGCCGAAAAACGAGGAGAAAATCGTTGAGTGCTTTGATAAAATCGGACACGAGCTTCAGAAAATCTGCAAGGAGAATCCTCAGATAAAAGTTTTCTCTTTTGAAACAGAAGAGGGAAGCCATGCCGAGGCGAGCCGCGTCATTTCAAAACTCCGCGATGTGAACACAGACCATCAGGAATTTGTCTATTACTCGCAGCGCGCGTATGAGATGCTTTTCCGCCTTGCCTACACTGACAAGCACGAAGACAAAAAAGGCCATTTTATAGTCAAGACTCCTGTAACTTATCCGTGCCAGAATTACGCTGTTCACAAAATTCCTGACATTGACTCAAGAATCGAGAATTCTGTAATGTGCGTAATGCTCCGCGGCGCGCTTCTTCCGAGCATAATCATGTCAAAGGAGATTGAGGCGTATTCAAGCCATAAATATGTTACGCCGTTCGCTCTTTTCAAAATCAACCGTGACGACTCAAAATCCGAGAACAATATGGAATACATTCTCGACCTTCACAAGTCGTTCTTTAATCTTGAGGAGCTTGACGGAAAGGACTGGGTTTTTGCAGACCCGATGAATGCGACAGGCGGCTCTCTTGTTACGGTTGTGAAATATCTTGAGTCTCAGGGAGTTCATCCAAAGTCGATAAGATTTTTCAACGTGATTTCCGCTTTGAAAGGAACTTTGCGTGTTGCCCGCGCGCTTCCAAACTGCACTCTTTACACGATGTGGCTTGACCCGGTCTTGAATGAGAAAGCGTACATTATGCCTGGCTTGGGCGATGCCGGCGACCGTCTGAACGGCTGCGACAAGAAAGAGAATCCAAGAAACATTATCCGCTTGATTGCCGACTACGGAGCTTCAATCGCGTCTCTTTATCATAACCAGCTCACAAAAATCGAGCAGACAGTCTTGGGCTGAAAATTTGGCAAAGATGAAGCTTAAGTTTTTTTTGATTTCCTTAGCCATTTCCTTAGTTTTTTTCGGCTGCGCCTCGAGTCAAATTTCTGATTTTGGAATAAGAGTTCCGGGCGAGACGAAAATTATCCTGAAAAATCTCGCCGTTGAGTACAATGCGATTGGCGACGGCTATATGGAAATCAAAAATTACACGAAGGCGATTGAGTATTATGAAAAGGCTTTGCGCGACAAGGATTTGTACTTGCCAGTTTATTACAAGCTTGCCCGCGCTTATGCTCTTGGAAAAAACTACGGCAAGGCGGTTGACGCTTACGAGCATTTGCTTTCGCTTGATAAGGACAATCTTTCGCTGAAACTTTCGCTTGCTTATGTTTACGCTGTGAAAGGCGACACCGACACGGCGATTGCAAAATACAAGATTTTGATGGAAGAAAATCCTTACGACGAGTCGATTCTTGAAAACTACATGACGCTTTTGCTGAATGTGGGCAGGGCAGAAGACGCGGAAAAATATTTCTTTGTTATGAAAGAGAAATTTCCTGACAACAGCCAGCTTTCGTCTTTTGCCCAGAAACTTTCAGATTTGCTCGATGACTTCAATCCGAACTAAAAGTCTTTTGATTTTTGCAGAGCTGGCAAAAGTTTTTTAATTTTGAGAGTCTTTTGTTTTTCCGAGATTCTTTTATTTCGCTTTTTTTTTAATTTTGATTTTCCGCTTTTGTTTCTGTTTGCGCGGTTTTTAGTCTTTCTTGCTTTCTATATATTCTTTGTATTTTTGAGGATTTGCCCTGAAAGCGATAATTGGCGAGTCCGGGTCTTCGAGAGCGTGGCTCAAAGCCTGTGCCGCTTCTGTTTCGAGCCTTTGCGAGCCCACATTTCTTCCGCTTACTGATGAAAGCCCGATTACAACTTCGTTTGCCGAGTTGTTTTCTCTAAGATAAGAAGTCATATTCTCATAGATTTTGTCGAAAGTCTCTGCGCATAAAGATAAATCTTCGTTGTATAAAATAATTGCGTAGCCGTCGGAATTGTATTCGAAAATTTCCGCAGTTTCTGAAATGTCGTTTTTTAAGATTTCGATGAGCTTGTTTGAAATTGAGTTTCCACGGTCAAGATTGTTGATTTTCAAAAGCGCGAGCGTAAGCTCCTTTTTTTCATCTAGCGACTGTTTTATCTTTTTTCCGAGATTTTCAGAAAGCGAGCTTTGCATTTTCAAGCCTGTCGCAGGAGAAATGTCAGCGTTTTCATCAAAGTCGAAATTGCTAAGAAAATCGCCGCTTCCATTTGTATTTTCATTTGACGTTTCAAATTTTTCTGATTCTTCTTCACCAAAGTTTTCGTTCGTTGCGTTTATCGCTTTTTCTTCTTCAAGAGTTTTTTCGTCATTTTCGCTAGTTTTTTTAGATTCTGAAAAAGAATCGTTGTTTAAATTCTCTGAAAAATCTTCATCGTTTCTTTCGTTTTTTAAGCCAGCAGAAAAGTCATCGTCCTGAATGTCAAAATCGCCGTCTGAGATGTCTGTCGCAAAGGGAAGAACTGATTCTTCCTCATTTTCATTAAAATTTTCTGATTTTGATTCTTCTATTTTTAGATTTTCTTTCGTCGATTCTGTCTTTTGAGCGTTTTCTTCTATGTATCCTGCATATTCTGTGTTTGTCTTGTTTTCTTCGTCGCCGTTGTAAGTTTCAAAAAACTGATTTTTTTCTCTGTTTTCAGAAAGCGAATTTGAAGCTGAGTCATTTGATTCAGAATCCGAGGATTCCGAGTCCTCTGTTTTTTCCTGATTCATTTGCTTTTCCGCGTTATCTTCGCCGCCGCCAAAGTCAAGCTTGTCAAAAGGATTCTCTTCATTTTCTGCTTTTTCATCAGGCTCGTCTAAAAATTCCGCGTTGTCTGCGTTGTCGTCAAAAATATTGTTCTCGTCTCCGTAGTAAATATTTATCTCATCATTAAGATTTTTGCCGGTGTCAATTTTTGCTTTTGAATTAGTTTTTTCTTTTTTGTCGCGCAAAATCACCAGAAGAATCAGCGAGATTGAAGTTCCGAGCAGAATCAGCACAAAAGCGAACTGCGCGTAATGATAGACGGAATTTGTCTGAATCGAGTACATCGAAGCCGAAATCGTGAGCGAAATTCCGCCGTTTGAAGCTTGAGTTTTCTTGAAAGTGTTTGTTAGCGAAGGCGAGGGCAATGAAAATCCCGCTGGGGGATAAGAATAGATTAGGTTTCCGTTCGCTTCAAGGCGGAGCGCGCTGTAATTTTCGATTTTTCCAATTGCTTCTATGAATTTTTTTGAAAAGTCAGGCGTTCCGATTCTGTATTGGTTCGCAGCGTTCACGGTCTTGAAAACTAAAGTGTCAAAAACACGCTCGTTATGCTCGCTGCCTGATTTTCCGTCCTGATAAATGCCAATTCCAAACCACGATAAAGCCGCAATAAAAAGTAAAATACTGATAATCGAAATTATTGTAATTGGTCTTTTCATAGACTTTCAGTATAACTTAATGCTTTGGAGTATGCAAGAAAACGGTTTCCGTCGAGCGCGGCGCAGAGCGGAATCAACGTCGCGAAAATAGGCGCGTTTATGTCGATTTCGTCTTTTGATTTTTTGATTTTTTTTAGCTCGGCGATGTAATTTTTCTTGAAATCTTGAAAATCGAATCTTTCAAAAGTTTTTTTTGCTTCGTTTTGCGGATTTTCTGAAAAATATTCGTTTTCTTGCTTTTTTTTGATTCCGTGAGAAGCAAAAAAATCTTCCATCGTTTTTTTGTAGGACTCTAGAATTTCCGTCGTGAACTGATTTTCTGAAATCGCCTTGATTTCTGTCCTGTAAAGAAGATTCACGAATTTTGATTCCGCGTTTTTGATCCTGTTTTCATTTTGCCTGAAATTCGCGTCAAGATAAGTTCCTTTTGCGTATGGAAGACCGTTTATATAGGAAAAATCCGCTCCGAAAATTTTTAGATTTTTGAATCCTGAGAGAACTGCGAAATTTGCCGCTGCGATTGTTACAGTTCCGCTTCCTGTTTCAAGATGAACAAAATGATTTTTTCCGCTGTAGCGGCTCGCGTAAATTGCAAGCGGATGCGAGGATTCTGAAAGCAAAACTCTGTTTCCGCTTTTTAGGATTTTTTGAACCGCGTCTGAATTGGAGCACAAGTCAAAGACAAATTTCGTTTTTTTTGCCGGAGAAAACATAAAATGCGAGTGCGAAACCATTTGCCCGTCAACAGAGACGACAACGTCCGCGGCGATTCCGTTTTTTGAAAGCGCGTCGTAAGCAGTATCCGTTGAAATTATAAAATATTTTTCCAGGCTGCTTTTTAGCTCTTTTATCGTTTCGTTAAGGCTCGGTCCTGCCGCAATTATTGCCGCCGTTTTTGAAACTGGAAAATCCGAGACAAAGTCCTGAAAAATTTCGCATTTTTTGGCGAAAGAAAGGTTTTTTAATATATTTTTCTGCCAGATTTTTCCGAAATGCTTTTGAACCGAATAGTCAGCAGAAACAGTTTTTATCGCGCGGTTTATAATTTCAATTTCCTCTTTTGCAGTTTTTTGAAACGCGTTTTCATAGGCGCGGAGCGGCTTTACAAAAAGATTTCCGTCAACGGATGGAAGATAATTTTCAACAATCGTTTTTTCAAGATTTTTTTTGTCTGTGATAAAAACATTTTTTTCGGATTTTAGATTTTTCACAGTTTCAATCTGCGAAAGAAAATCGATGTCCGCGCTTGAATTTTCAACTGCGACTATTTTTGACGATGGAAATTTCTCGCGCAGTTTTTTTATGTGGTAGCCGCCGCAAAGCCCCAAGACAATGAAAAATCCGTTTTCTTCAAACTGGGCGGCGAAATTTTCTGCCTCGCGCTCGGGCGAATATTTTGAATGGAATGAAATTCCGTCTTTCACAGGAATTTTTTTGCCGTCTTTCGAGAAAATTATGCCTGAATAAAAAATTTCTTCGCTCATTTTTCAGTTTTTTTAAGAAGATTTCAGATTTTTTCTTCAATTTCTTTTAAGAGATTTTCGGTTTTTTCTTTGAGATTTTTCTTTAATTCAAGTTTTTTTTCTTCGCTGATTTCTCTTTTTAATAGAAGAAAATCGAGCGGAAAAACTTCGCTGATGAAAAATTCTGAAGCGGAAAGCTCTCTTAACTTTGAAATTATTTTTTCTTTTCTTCCTGATTCTGATATTTGAATCTTGAAATATTTTTTTTGAATCTGATTTTGCGTGTTTCCATTTCTGTTTTTTTCAGATTTTTCTGAAAATTTTTCAAAATCTTTCCAGCTGATGTCTTTTATCTCGCCTAGCGAAAACGGAAAATCGTAGTCATCTGAAATTCTGAAAACCCGCCTGGAAAATCTTTTTGAATTTGAGACAAACCAGTTTCTGTAAATTTCAAGCGTTTCTTTTGAGCCGAATCTTGATTTCGTGAGCCTTGTTTCTTTTGGCGAAATGCGGAAGTCGCTTTTTTGCGAGAAGATTTCAAGCGCGTTTGGCTGTGTGTGCTGAAATCCTTTTGATGGAGCCTGGTCGAATCCTGCAAGGAAAATCTTTGAGCTTGTGAAGGAAAATGCGAATTCGAGGGCTGTTCCCGCGACAGTTCCGTTTCTTTTTGTGAGAAGAAAAGGGCAGTTTATCGCTTGCAAAAGCTCTTTTTCAAGCCCGTCTTCATAGCAAAGCGGAACGATTTGATTTTTTTCAAGGATTTCTGAAAAGCAGGCGCCTTCTGCTTCAATTCCAAAAGTCCGGTCGCTGTTTTTCTTTGAATCAGAAATCAGTGAAAGATGACGTTTTGCCCAAAATCCGCCGTCAGTTGAAATTGTAAAGTCAGGCTCGATTCCAGACGAGACTATCGGAAAAAGCGCGGAAGAGACTGCAATCAAAAAAAAGTTTTCGCGGTATTTTTTTATGAAAGAAAGCGAATCTTCCAGCGACGGACCTGATGCTGCAATCAAAACTTGCTTTTGAAATTTTGATTTTCCGCATTTTGAAAAGTCAAAGACAAATCCTGATTCGATTTTTTTGCAGAACTTCACGGAATTCTTTAGCCATCGTTTTGAAAAATATGAGCGCGTTCCAAGAACGTCTCTCGCTTTTAAAATCGCTTTTTTAATTTCCTGCCAGCATTTGAAATTTTCTTCTGGAAAAATATTTTTGCTCGGCTGCCAGTCAAAAAGGAGCGTGCTCATCAGAACTTCTTCGCCGAGCGCGTTGTAAAGGTCTGAGCTTAAATTGCAGAAATTTTCGTCTGCGCCGTAAAAAACGAAGTCCCAAAGCGAGTCAGAATCCCTGAAATTTTCGAGAAATCTTATACAGCAGATTTTCGCGTCCGGAAATCTTTTCCGTAAATTTTTTGCGCAGTAGGATAGGGCAGGCTCAAGAATTATGACGCACAAAGGAGAAAAATCCGCCGGCAAACTTTCAGCAAATTTTTCTCCTTCTAAAGATGGATTGTATTTTGAGTGGAGCGATTTTCCGTTGACTGCGCAGGTTTTGTCTCCGTTTTTCGCGGAAAAAAATTCCACAGCCAATTTTTATTCCTGAGAAAGGAACGCGATTGTTCCTTTTTTGTTCTGGCAAATTCCGGCTGGAAGAAAAGTCGGCTTTACAACACTTGAAGCCGGATTTTCTAAGAATGGAATCAGAGTTTTTGAGATGTGGTGCGCTAAAAGTTTCTCGTCCGGGTCGTCCTGGGCAAAAAGCACAATTTTGACTTCGCCGTTTTTTCCGTTTGAAATGCAGTTCGGCGAGCGGAAAAGCGGATTCATTTTTGTGCAGGCAGACGACGCGATTGACTCGATTGCAGCATTTTTCACTTCGTTGCTCTCAAATTCAACAGATTTAATCGCATCTTCAATCCAAGAGCGGAGCGAAAGAATGAAAAGTCTGCTGTTTGAGATTTTCAGTCCTGAATCAATATTTTTTTCGAATCTTGCAAGAATCTTGCTGCTCTGATTCTGGAATTCCTTGATGTTTTTAAGTTGAATCGCCGTTTTTGACGCTTCCTCGAGAGTCAAGTCATCATCGTCCATAAATTCGACAGTGATGAAAATATATGGCCGCTCGCGTTCTCCAAACGGAAGAAAGAAAATCTTGTTTATCTTTTCAAAAACTGACTCTCTGAAAAACGGACGGAATTTTTCAATTTCGTTGAAATCCGATGAAAAACATTGCCATTCAGATGTCTTTGAAATTGTCTCGTTCCAAAATTCTTCTGATTCGTGGAATTTCGCCATTTCCATAGCCTCGATTCCAAAACTGTCAGTAATATAGTAGAAATTGCCTTCCGAAGTCGAAAGCGGCGACATTATTCCTGCCCGTTTGTAGCCGAGACGTTTTGCCCAGACTGAGAATTTCGGCGTTATTTCAGCAAGAATCGCCTGCGCTTTGTTGAGAAGACCTTCATTTTCTGAAACGTTTAAGATTTCCATCAGATTTTCCTTTTCAGATTGCCTTTTTATTTGTCGAGTCCGAGTTCTTTGAAAAGTTTTTTGTAAGTTTCAAACTGCTCTGACTGCGCAAATTCCGCGATTTTGTCTTCCGGAAGATTTTCCAAAAGCTGGTCCATGTAAGAAAGCACAGATTTGATTTCTTTTTGAAGATTTCCAGGAATTGTTGATGTCGGATTCGCTTCCTCTGTTTCAGCCTTGCCGATTTCTGCGTCGGAAGCAAGATAATCCAAGTTTGCGTCTGTGAGAGACTCGCTGATTGAAGGCTCCGGCGCGAGAAGATTTTCAAGCTCGTCGTTTGAAATTGCGATGCTTTTTTCTCCGTTGTCAGCGGCGCTTTCATTTCCAAAATCAAACGGCTCGTCGATTGTGCTTTCATCGGCTTTTTCCGTCGGAATTTCCGAAACTGCAGGCTCTTCGCTGATTTCAGCGTTTTCTAGTTCTGTGTTTTCAACTGTTTCTGTTTCGGCTGGAGCTTCTTCCGCCGTTGTCTCATCGTTTTCAGCTGGTTCAGAGGCAAGCGGTTCAGCTTCTTCAGGGAGAATTGACTCTGAAGAAATTTCATCTTGCGCGCCGTCATCGAATGAGAAATCACCGATTGAAAGGTCGTCAGATGAAAGCTCTGGCTCTGCGTTTTCAGAAACTGTTTCATTTGAAGAATCTTCGCCTGGAATGTCTTCATCTTGAACAAGATTTTCTTCCGTCAAAGTTTCTTCTGATTCTAGTTTCGGCTCGGCTGTTTCTGCTGGCTCTTCAAATTCAGCTGATTCTGTCTGCTCCGTCAAATTCGTTGATTCTGGTTTCGGAACAAAGATGTCGTTTTGAGCGTCGCTCTCTTCTTCGTCTGAAATATAATCTGGAAGCTCGTTCTGCTCGCTGTCTGAAATTGTCTCTTCAAGCTCGCTGATTTCAGGCTCTTCAAATTTTTCTTCGGATTTAGATTCTTCTGATGTTGACTCTTCCGCGTTTTCAATAGCCGGTTCAGAAATCTCGTTTTCCTTGTCTTCATTTGAATCGTTCTGTTCTTCGTTGACCATTTCCGCGTTGTTAAGAATGTTGTCAAGCTCGTCAACAGAAAGCGCGATTGTGTCGTCCTCGCCGTTCTCGCTGAAAAATCCTGTGTTTTCTTCTTTTTGCGCAGGCGATTCTGTTGGAACGGCGGCTTCTTTCGACTTGATTTCCTCAAACTCATTTCTAAGCCCTGAGATTTCGCTTTTGAGAGAGGCAAGTTCGGAGACAATCTGGCTCAAAATGCTGTTTGTTGAAGCTGCGATTTCCGCGTCTTTTCCAGCTGTTGCATCGGCGATTTTTTCTTCTGATGTTGCTGGAACTGCTGGAATTTCATCTTGTACGGATGACGCAGTTTCAGAAACTTTAGTTTCTGAAACTAAAGTTTCTGAATCGTTTGATTCAGAAGCAACTGGCTCTTCAAAAGTCGGCTCTGCTGAAACAAAATTATTTTCCGCTGGAATTTCGCTTTCGATTTTCTGGTTTGCAAAAGCGTCATCAGGCGGAAGCGTGAACGGATTTGAATCGTCTGCTTTTTCTTCCGCTGGCGGAACGGAAACAGAAGCAGGCTCTGGAATCTCCGAAATGTCAACCGAAGTTTCCTCAAAGACAGGCTCGCCCTGCTCAACGATTGTCGCTTCCGGCTCGTCCGCAAAAAGCGATGCTGTTTCCTCGTCGAATGAGTCTGGAATTTCGCTTGAAGACGCGTCAAAGTCAAGAACGTCGATGCTTTCCTGCTTTATATCTTCTTCCGGAATTTTTTCTTCATTAGAAAGCGGCGGAATCTCGTCTGGCTGAACAGAAGTTTCTGCAATGACCGGCTCTGAGAAGTCTGCAACTTCAGGCTCTTTATTTTCAGATTCAAGAGAAATTTCATCTGGAACAGTCGGCTCGTCAAAAGAAATCGCGCCTAAATCTGTCTCATTTTCTTTGCTGCCGTTATCGAGCGAAGGAATTTCCTCAAAAGAAACGTCTTCTGCCTGCGCTGTCTCTGGATGCGCTGTTTCTTCTGCCAAAGTTTTTTCTTCTTCTGCTGGTTTTGAATCTTCCTTTGTTTCTGTTTCGTCGTCAGCTGACTCTGGCGCGTTGATGTCGAAGCCGAATTCAGAAAGGTCAACTTCTTCTGTTTCTCCGCTTGATGATGAAGTTTCTTCCGGCTTTTCCTCGGTCTCGTTGCTGTCGCTTGAAGACTCCGGCGCGTTGATGTCAAAGCCGAATTCTGACAGGTCTACGCTTTCGCTTCCGTCTGGAGATGAAGCTGAGTCTGACGCAATTCCTGAGCTTTCTGTAGCCGGCGCGTCAAATGAGTCCAAGTCGATTGTCTCAAAATCAGGCTCGGAAGAAGTTGTGTTTTCAGATGAAGAATCTGTTGCAGGAGAATCGTCAAATGAAAGGTCGATGTCGAGCGGAGCGTCATCTGAAAAAGAATTTTGAGATGACGACGGCTCTGCATCTGAAACCGTGATGTCGTCAGCTGGTGAAAAGTCGTCTGAAACTGAAAATTCAGGAACGCTTGAATCTGCCGCGCTGTTTGCAGCTTTTTCTTTCGATTCCATTTCTGACTTTTCTGAAGCAGCTGAGCCTCCGTCATCGCTTTCAAAGACTCCGCCGTCAAGGAATTCGTCGAGCGAAACTTCTTCTGTCTCGTTTGATGCTGGATTTGCTACCGCTTTTGGCTCTTCGGCGTTGCTGTTTTCTCCATCGGAAAAATCCGCTCCGTCCATGAATGAGTCAATATCGATGTCTTCCATTTCGTTCATCGGGTTCATCACGTTCTCTCCAGATTCTGAATGTAAAGTGTCTGTGTTGTCCGCCGAAAAATCGCTTGGGGCGGTCAATGCGGAAAGCTCATCTGCTGTTAAAGCCTTGTCTCCTGAATCAAACGGCGTATTGTCAACAACATTGAATTCGGAATTCATTTCTGACGAAACTGTCCGCGGCGGTTTTTTCACCCAGACTCCGTAGTTATCTAATTCTTGTGTCTTGTCTGACTTGTTCGATTCACTCATGAGCTTTCCCCTTTATTTTTAAGAAAAGAAAATATTTTTAGTCTTGTTTTATATCGACAGATTATTTTCAAAACAATAGTTATTTTATCACTCGGCTGTTGAATTGAAAAGTCGGGAAAAATTCGGAATTGCATTCAAGTTGTTTTTAAGAATTTGGAACTTCTGCCGATATTTTTATCATCATGCTAAAAGTGTTTAAATTTCTTGCAGCTGCTCTTGCAGGAACCGCCATCTATGTTCTCGTTTCTTTGACGTGCGGATGCGACGGTCTTTGGGCAGACGAGCAGCTTAGGGAACAGAAAAGAATTTTAAGCGCGCGTGCCGACGAAATCCAAAAGCTCAACGACAGTCTTTCTCTTGAAGTTACAGCCCTTGAAAAAGACCCCGACGTGATTGCTGGCTTCGCGAGAAAAATGGGCTATGTGCGTGACGGCGAGAAGCTTGTTAAGATAAACGGCCTTGTCCAGAGCGGAGACTATCATTTTGAGACTGGAACTCCCGTAAAATATATAAATCCGAAAACTCTTCCTGAATGGTTCTGCAAAATCTCTGGGGTTCTGATGTTTTTTCTCGCGTCTCTTTACATAATCTTAAAAGACTACAAGAATAAGGAATCTGAAAACAAGAAAATTGATATGAAAGGAATACCGATTTATGATTTGCCGCAAGTCTGATGATGTGTCCGCTCAAATCGCCGCGGATTATATTCGACGTGGAAAAGTCGTGGTTCTCCCGACCGACACTGTTTATGGTTTTTCCGGAATTGTTGACGGAAGACATTATTCTTATCATACAGATAAAAAAATCATGGAGATAAAGGGCAGGGAAGAGAACAAGCATTTTATCCAGCTTCTGGCCCGCCCTGAAGACCTTAAAAAATACACAAGAGATGTTGTTCCAGAGGAGATTCTTTCTTACTGGCCGGGACCTCTCACGATTATCGTCCATACTTTTGCCGAGGACGGAAATTTTGAAACGACGGCGTTCCGCTGTCCGGGAGACGAGTGGCTAAGGAAAGTGATTTCAATCTGTGGCGCGCCGATTTATTCAACAAGCGTGAACCGTAGCGGAAGCCCTGTCCTTGACAATATTCAGCAGATAAAAAGCGAGTTCGGAAAAGAAGTTGAGCTGATTGTTGACGATGGCGACAAAAAAGGCGGAGTTCCTTCAACGATTGTCGCGATAGACGAGAGCGGAAAAGTGAACGTGCTTCGTCAGGGGCAGATTCATTTGAATTAAGCGGTTTTCACGTGAGTTGCTGATGTTGCGGACGAAATTTTTTTGTTGTGGAAGATAAAAAACTTGTCATTCCGAATTTAAGGCGAGCAGAAATCTGCTCGAGTTCGGAATCTATAATTAAGATGCTGGAACAAATTCAGCATGATGACTTGTTGTGGCGTTTGCCACGTGTTCGCTAATTCGATTTCAGTCAATGGCGTTCCGGCACGGCTCCGTCAGCTTAGTTTCTGCTCATTTTTTTTCCAGATTTATTTTCTTGTCCAAACTGTGCTTATTTTTCCTTCTTTTGCGCTTGCGCCGCCGTTTTCGGTGATTAGCGTTGTTTTTGTGCCTTCAAGCGAGCCTTGCGATGTGATTTTCAAGTTCCAGACGATTGGATTTGCCGACGGTGCGTACAAAAGCGCAGTCTCGCGCGGAATTTCCGTGAAAAAGGAAGCGTTCGCCCGCCCTGTCTGCCTTACTTCAATCTCTGAGCCGCTTTTTCCCGCGATTATCCTGATGTTCATCGTCGCGCCGTTCTTGTAGACCACAAATCCTCTGCCGCCGCGGAGAATTATGATTTTGTCTGTGAAAGGCTCTCCTGTCCAAGTGCCTGCTAGCGATTCTATGTCGATGCTTGATTTTCTGTTTTCCGCGAGATTCTCGCTGTCAGCGTCCTCAATATATTTCTGCGGGCCTCGAAGCTCGTTTAAGACTGCTTCTATCGAGTTTTTCGCGTTCACGAGAATCTTGTAGTAGGACTCGAAAACTTCGCTTTTACTGTGCGTGATTCCGTCTCTTGGAGTTACCGCGTCGAACTTGCAGTTCCATATAGGGTTTCCGTCCGAATTCTGCTCCTCGATGATTTCCGCGTAAAACGCGATTCTCGATGATTTTGTGTCCGGCTCTGGAGTTGAGTCGAGCGTTTTTGAAAGGTCTGGCCGCTTGTCAATCACGATAATGCTGTCAATCGATTTTAGCTGAGTGTAGAAAACGTCTTGCGCCATTTTGAGCATATTTGAGTCAGCCGATGAAGAGACAACACCGTAATAGTCAACTTGAAGGCTTTGTGCCGCAAGAAGCGTTGTTGAAAAAAACAGGGAGAGCAGAAATTTTTTTGTATGTTTTTTTAAGCTAAAACTCTTCATCAAATAAAACAAATCCCAAGAAGCAAGCGCGCCTCAAGGCTTTTTTTAGCCGTTAAGACCGTGCCTGAAATCCCTTGACATCTCGCGGTCGAGGTCACGCTGCTTTATTGTTTCTCTCTTGTCGAACTGCTTTTTGCCCTTGCAGACTCCGAGCGTGATTTTCACTCTTCCCTTTTTTAGATAGACATCCAAAGGAATGAGCGTGAATCCTTTCTCGTCGATTTTTCTTTGAAGCCGCTTGATTTCTTCCTTATGAAGAAGAAGCTTTTTCTTGCGGTCAGGGTCGTGGTTGAAAATCGAAGAGAATTTATATTCTGAAATATGGAAATTCCGCATCCATACTTCGCCGTTTATAATTTCGGCAAAAGAGTCTGGAAAGGACAGATTTCCGTTTTTTACGGACTTTACTTCCGTTCCTTCAAGCTCAACGCCGCATTCATATTTTTCCTCGACAAAATAATCGAATCTTGCTTTTTTGTTCTGCGCGATGATTTTTACATTTTCCGCCATAATCCGAAAATTATAGACGTTAAAACTTCGCCTTGCAAGTAAGACGATGAATCGTTATTCTTAATAGAAAAATTTCTTGTTTTAGGAATCCTATGGACAACAATATTTACGCTGTTTCTTATAAAATGCGGAAAGAGCTTTACGGCAAAATCTTTTCTGTTTCAGGAATTGTGATTCTTGTGATTCTTGCCGTGTCGCTTTTTATGTCTTTTGTCTTGTATCCTGTCTACAGCAAGTCAGACTCGATGGCTTCTGACATTCCGGCAAACAGCTTTGAATTTGTTGCTCCGCTTTTGAAAAGCCCTTCGCGCGGAGATGTCGTTCTTGTCCAGAATTATGAGCTGGAGAAAATTTCCGTTCCGAAAAAAATCATAAACAACATCTGCCTGTTTTTTACTGCCCGGCAGTGGAAGCCTTTCAAGAGCAATGCAGGCGAAGGCTCAAAGCCTGTAATGCGCCGCGTTATCGGGCTTCCGGGCGACACAATCTACATTGACCGCTACGTTGTCTTTATAAAGTCAAAGTCGGACTCGCATTTTCTCACGGAATTTGAGGTTATCAAGAAAAAATACAACGTTGAAGTCTTGGTTCCGCCTGCCGGATGGGATGTGGAGCTTGGCGCGAAATCTTCAATCAGAAAAATCACGCTTGCCGACGATGAGTATTTTGTTCTCGGAGACAAGAGAATTTCCGCCGTGGACTCTCGCGTCTGGGGACCTGTAAAGCAGCAGAAAATCAAGGGAAAGGTTTTGATGCTTTATTTCCCTTTCAACAAATTCAAAATTTTCTAAATTTTAATGGATTCTTCTCTTTACATTCACATTCCGTTTTGCCGGCAGAAATGCGACTACTGCGATTTTTTCAGCATTGCCGAAAAAGACCGAAAAGGAAAGCGGAACGATGTTTCAGGCTGCTATATCCGCGCGGTTTTGAACGAGGCGCGGTTTTATGCGGACTTCTACAAGATAAGAAGCTGGTCGTCAATTTATCTTGGCGGCGGAACTCCGGGAATTTTAAGCGGAAATCAGCTTTTTGACTTGATAGCAGGGGCTAGAAACGCAGTTGTGAATCCTGAAAAATGCGAAGTCACTGTTGAAGTGAATCCTGAAAATGTCACGGAAGAGAAAATCAGGATTTTTGAAAAGGCTGGCGCGAACCGGATTTCTATGGGAATTCAGGCTCTTGACGACAAGGCTTTGCGCGCCGTGAACCGTAAAAGCGATGTGAAAACGGTCTTGAACGCGCTTTCTCTGCTTGAGAAATTCTGGAATGGAAGGCTGAGCGTTGATTTTATTGCCGGGCTTCCGTCCCAGACTTACAAGTCTTTTGAAAATCAGTTTAAGATTCTCGATGAATTTAAGAAAATCTGCCACGTTTCGCTTTACACGCTGACCGTTGAGGAAAACACGCCTTTATGGAGGAAAATTGAAGACGGCACCGTGAAATTTTCACAGGACAAAGCCGACAAGATGTGGATTTTGGGCAGAAACATTCTGGAGAAAAAGGGATTTTTTCAGTACGAGATTTCAAACTTTGCGCGTCCGGGCTTTGAAAGCGCCCACAATTCTTCGTACTGGAAGCAGAAAAACTACATCGGAGCTGGAAGCGGCGCGGTCGGAACTGTCTACGATTTTGGCTCTAAAACCGCGCTCCGCTGGACAAACACGCTTTCCGTTGCCGCCTACGTTGATTTTTGGGAAAAATTTGACGAAAAGCGATTTTCTGATTCTAAAGAATCAAGGTTGAAAGTCTTTGAAAATGCGGAATCTCGTGAAATTTTGTCAAATGCGTTTCAGAAAATCAGAAAAACGGAAAATCTCGATGGCGAGACGCTTGAATTCGAATTTTTGATGACTGGATTTCGTATGAAAAAAGGTGTTTCGGCAAAAGAATTTTTTGAGCGTTTCGGAAAAAGCCTTGAAGAGCGCATTGGAGCTTAAAACGGCGTTTTTGCCCGCTGGAAAAAAAAGCGGCTCGCACGCGCGGAAAAACGCGGAGACGACATGATTTATTCTCTCAACCGCCGCGGAATTCTCTTTTTGAACCAGTTCCTCGAAGAATTGATATAGAGTTTGGATTTCCTCTTTTTTGTTGAAATGGTGCAGGAAAATGTGCGCCGCCTTTTCATTGTAATGTGATGCTGCCGCACACGGTAATAGCGGACAGCGCGTCATTAGAATGTCGTTTGATTCGTCATTATAATAGCGGGCGTTGCGTCATTATAATGATGAGCTATGCGTTATTATAATGACGTGTTTTTTGCAGTTTTAATTTTGTTTCTTCCTCTAGTCTTTTTTTGCCGTTTCCCGTTGAAAATCTGATTTTTCAGTGAAAAATCAGGGGCAAGGTGGTATTATAAAAGTAGATAGGATTTTCTTATAAATCTTGTGGCTTAGTCTTAGTGTGTTCTTGCGGCTTGATTTTGCTTTCCGCTGTGTTTTTATCATCTCTTGTTTTTTGAGGCGGATTTTTGCAATTTTTCATATCGATATTTATATCGGAATTCAAATTTAAGCAAGTTTTGGGGGAGCGGATGAAAAATGATGTTTTCAATGATTTTTTGAGCGACCATTTTGTCCTTTTTACTGGGATTCTTTCGGGCGTTTTGTGTCTGCTTTATGTGTGGAAAGGCGTGAGCGAGGGATTTTTTATCGGAACTTGGATTATTGCCGTGATGAATTTCCTTTACATTCCTGCGGCGTTCTTGTTCCGGCGCAAGTGCTTCTCTTATTTTTATCTTGTTTACGCTGTGATTCTTGTCTTTATGATTGCGTTTGAGAAAACTTTCCTTTTCAACAATTTTACGGCTCTTTTTCTTGTCTGCATCGTGATTATGATAAAGCCGAGAATTAAATATATCGCTTTTGCCCTTTATTTTTCGGTTGTGTGCGTCGCTTTTTCGATGAACGGCGAGAGCCTGTGCAATTTTCTGATTCATATCTCGCGGAGCATCTGGTTTGTTGGAAGCGTTTTCTTTGTTCTTGACAATCAGTTTGAGAGGAAGAGGCTTGTTCTTTATGAGGACGAGGTGAAGATTCTCGAGCAGCTTTCCAGCGGAAAAATCTATCAGAAAGAAGTCGAGGGATTCAGCGAGAACACGGTCTACAGAAAGCTGAAAGCGGCGCGCGAGCGGAACGGAAATCTTACCCGCGAGCAGCTTATGGACTTGTTCAAAAAAGAGCGCGCGGAAGCTGAGGCGAGAAAATCTGAAAGAAAAGGATTTTAGAGATTGATTGCAGCTTTCCGTGCGTTTTTTCAAGGCTTTTACCTGCAGCCAAGCTCCTTGTCCAGCGCGTGAAGTCCTTCTGGTGTTGAGCCGAAAAGGTTGTATTTTATAATCAGCTCGCCTGCCTTCTGCTCCTCCTCAAACTGCTCGTTCACAAACCAGTTCAGAAAATTCTTCGCGAAAAGGTCTTTTTCCTTTTCCGCCTGAAAATAAAGCGCGGTTATCAGGCTTGTGATGTATTCCTCGTGCTCAAGGCTTTTTTCAAGAGCCTGCTGGATTGATTCTGGCTTTGCTTTTATTGCCGAAATCGGAAGAAGCTCCACAGGCTGGCCTGTCTTGCAGAGATAGTCATAAATCTTTACGGCATGCTCTTTTTCTTCCTCCGCCTGCTGCCTGTACCATTCTGAAAATCCTTGAAGCCCCTGATGTTCAAAAAATGCCGCAAATCCAAGATAAAGATATGCCGACTCAAATTCCTTTTGAACCTGCTTGTTGAGCATTGAAGTCAATGGTGTCGCTTTTTTCATAAAATCTCCTTTTTTGTGATTTTTACAAAATTTCAGTCGTTTTCAGCTGGTTTTGAAAGATTCTCTTTTGCGGATTTTCTTTCTGATTTTTGCTGACAAAACGGCTGATTTTTTCCGTGAGCGTGAATTTACGCAGACGGAAACGGAAGCAAACGGACGGAAACTGCGATTTCCTAAAATTCCGCTTTCCAGAGCCTGTGGATGTTGCAGTATTCGTATGCTGCCTCGACTTTTTCGCCTGTCATAACCGCAAAGTCCACGTTCGGAGAATTTCCTGGCTGAAGCCATTTCTGCTGGATTCCCTTGTCGGTCTGCAGCAAAATCCATTCGATGTAATGCTCTGCCTCTGACGGGTGGAGCTTTGAGCCGACCGTTACTGAAACCGTGTTTCCCGCAACTTTGATTACAGGAATGTGTTTTTCCGTTGAGCCTTCCATTGTTCCCGGAACAAGCTCGAGCATATCGCTTCCGCAGCAAACTGTCGGAACGCCAGAGTCCTTTACAATTGCGATGATTTTTCCGCAATGTCTGCAATAAAAAAATTTCAGCTGCATATAAGACCTCCAAAAGGGCAGCTGTTTTAGCTTTGCGATTTTTCAAAAGCCGTTTTTGCTTGCCCTTGTGCCTTTAAGATACCGCAAAAAAAATCTGTGTAAACGAAAAACGCCCGCAAACGGTCATCAAAAAATCATCACCGCTGTGGTGAGAGGCGAGAATGCCTGTTTTTCGGGGCTTTTAAGGATTTTGATTTTTCTGGAAATTAAAATTGCTGTTATGCTGAATTCAAGATGAGCAGAATACTGCTCGAGTTCGGAATGACGCAAAGTTCTTCAATTATGAAACTTTGTTTCGGTTACAAAATCGGAATCGTGATTACAAATTCTGTTCCGACATCTTTTTCAGATGAGACTTTTATGTCCCAGCCGTGCGCGTTCACGATTGTCTTGACGACCGAAAGTCCGATTCCCATTCCTTCCTCGCGCCTTGAATTTGTTGCCCGGTAGAAAAGGTCAAAAATTTTGTCCAAATCTTCTTTTTTGATTCCGATTCCAGAGTCTTTAATCGCAATTTTCACGGATTTTTTGTCCTGATTTTTTTCCTGAATCGCGCTTATCTCAACCGAGTCGTTTTCGCTTGTGTAGCGGATTGCGTTTGAGAAAAGATTTTCCAGGCTTCGCTGGAAAAGCAGCTTGTCGAAAGGAATTTCAAGGTTCTCATCGATTTCGATTTTCGCGCTGACTTTTCTCTTGAAGATTTCGCCTGTCGTCACGGAATTTTTCGCGAATTCAGAGATTACCGGGAAAAGTTTCTGCTTTTTGAGCTGCTGCAGCCAGTCTGTCTGGTTGAGCTTCACAAAGTTTATAAGCGTGTTAATCATCGTTTCGAGCTGATCGGTTTTTGTCTCGATTATTTCAAGCGATTTTTTGATTTCGTCTGGATTCTCATACATTCCGTCGCTCATCGCCTCTGTGTAGCCTTTTATCACGGCGACTGGAGTGCGCAGGTCATGGCTTATTCCCATTATGAATTTTGTGCGCCGCTCGTTGTCGTCTTTTAAGGCGAGCCGCATTTTGTCCAAATTTTCTGTTAGGCTTGTGATTTCATTGTCGTCTTTCGAGTTTTTCTCGTACTCAAGCTTTACATCAAGCTCCCCGCCCGCGATTTTTTTTGTGTTTTTGTCAAGAAGCGTGATTGAGCGCGTGATTGTGCGGGAGACAAGATAGATGAACGCGATGCAGAAAATCTCAAAGATTATGATGAAAAATATTATCATCGCGACAAATTTCTCGAATCCGCCTTTTTTCCGGGGCTGGTCGCGCTGAACCCGGCTTATCAAAATTATCTCGGAGTCTGTGTCTTCAAGCGGCGGAGAGACAATCTGGTAAAAATACTGCTTGCTTGTCTTGTTCATGTGGTCAAAAAGCGTCTCGTCATCGATTTGTGTCTGGCCCTTAAATTCCGGGAAAGTCGTCATCAGAATGTCTTTGTGGTGCGAGATGAGAATAAAATCGACATTCGGCGGAAGCGTCTTCATAACCTGCTTCATAACAACCGTGTCTTTTTTTGAAAGATGAAGAGATTTCATATTTCTGATTTGACGGTAGCCGTCGAAAAGCATTTTTTCAGGGCGGTTAAGATAGTGATAAGCCTCAAAGCCTGAAATCGCCAGCATTGGAACAAGAATCACGCCCGCAAGAAAAAGCCTGAGCTGAGTTTTGATTTTCATTTTGATTTCCTAAAATTTCCTTGATTCCCTAAAATCCTGAAACGAGTCCTTATGAAAATAAATTATTTTGCAAATTATCTTACGAACACGTAGCCAAGCCCGAAAACCGTTTTCAAGTGCTCTGGATTTGCCGGGTCTTTCTCGATTTTCTTCCTTAAACGCTGAACGTAAACCGCGACCGCCGTAAAGTCGCCAAACTCGGCTTTCCACACAGAATGATAGATTTTTTCCGGCGTAAGCTGCTCGCCCTCGTGCTTTATAAAAAATTCAAGAACGTTGTATTCCTTTGTTGAAAGCGGAATTTTCTCCGCGCCTTTTTTAAGAACGCAAGAATTCAGCAAAACCGTATAGTCTCCGAATTTGTAAGTTTCCTCCGCTGCGGCTGAAATGTCGGAATTGCGCCTTAGATTCGCTTTCACACGCGCCACGAGAACTTTCGGCGAGAAAGGCTTTGTGACAAATTCGTCCGCTCCGTATTCAAGCCCGTTGATTATGTCCTGGTCGGCATCGCGGGCTGAGACGATAATCACTGGAATTGTCGTCTTGAATTCAGAACGGAATTTCTTTAGAAAGTCAAATCCGCTCATTCCCGGAAGATTCAGGTCAAGAATCACAAGGTCGGGAGTCTCGCTTTTCAAGATTTCAAGTCCTTCCTCCGCGCTGAGAGCTGCAAGCGGCTCCATTCCGTCTTTTTTTATGTACATTGAGACAAGCTGCGACATTTCGGGAATGTCTTCTATAATCAAAATCTTTATCGCCATCTTAAAAACTCCTTTTTTAGAATCTGAAATCTTGAATTTGCTTCGCTTGAACTTTTTGATTTCGGTTTTATTTAATTTCCTTTTGTTTTTGTCTAAATTCTGATTAAAAAAATTATTTTAACTTTCAAAAAAAGACAATAAATTTTGGAGATTATAATAAAAAGTTATCGGGAGATTTTGATTTTTGCTTTTGAAACGGCATTGTGAGGCTGTTCATTTGGTTTTTGCTTTTTTTGAAAAATCATTTTGTGTTTGCCCGGCTGAAAACGTGCAAACACTTGTAAACAAGCGGCAAAATCCGGCCGATAAAATAACAGATACTTTCAATGTTCATCAAATTTAAGTATTATAGTAAACGGTGGGTAAAAATGATTCCTGTTACAAAGCTTGACGGCTCAAAATATTGGATAAATCCGCACATGATTGAAAGCATGGAGCAGAATCCAGACCTTACGATTACATTTTTGTCTGGAAAAAAAATCGTTTTAAAAGACAATCCTGACACTGTTATTCAAGAGATTATTTCCTACCGAAGGCAAATTGGAATAAACAAACAGGAACTATAATTCGATAATTTAATAGAAAGCAAATTAGCACAGTTTTGAAAATTAGGAGATTTTCATGGATATAGCAACTTTGATTGGTTTTATCGGCGGCGCGGCTGTAATCGTGCTTGGTGTTGCCACTTCGGGCGGTTCCCTCATGGGAATCATTGATATTCCGTCTGTTTTCGTAACTATCGGCGGATCTTTGTTCGCTTTGTTCATCGTGGCTCCTCTTTCGGATGTCCTCACATTTTTTAAGGCTTACGGAAGAATTTTCAAGACATTCGACTACAATGAAAAATCCTTGATTCAGAACATGGTCAATCTTTCTGAAAAAGCGCGGCGCGAGGGAATCCTTGCTCTTGAAGAGGGACTTGACGACCTTGACTCTCCGTTTATGAAAGAAGGCTTGAGAATGGTTGTTGACGGCACTGACGGAAACATTATCCGCGCGATTCTTGAAAACGAGATGAGCCAGACAGAAGCCCGCCATATGAAAATCGTGAACATCGTAAACCAGTGGGCCGGATTCGGACCTGGATTTGGTATGATGGGTACTGTAATCGGTTTGATTGGTATGTTGAACAACTTGGAAGACAAAAGCTCGCTCGGTCCTAACATGGCTGTCGCTTTGATTACAACTTTGTACGGTTCTATGCTTGCAAACTGGCTTGTAGGACCTGTCGCGCAGAAGCTTATGGGGCAGAACGCTCAGGAGATGGCTACTTACGAGATGATAATCGAGGGAGTCCTTTCGATTCAGGCAGGAGACAACCCGCGAATCCTTGCGATGAAGCTTCTCACTTATCTTGATCCGAAAACAAGAAAAATCATCGAGCCTGATGTTTTGAAGGACTAGAAAAATAGGAAAAAATAATGGCAAAGAGAGAAAAAAAAGAGCCTGACAAGCCGTCAACCGCCTGGCAAGGCACATACGGCGACATGATTACCTTGATGCTCTGCTTCTTCGTAATGCTTTACGACCCTTCCGAAGTTGATATGTCGCAGCTTTCGCAGATTCAGTCGTCGCTTTCAATTCCGACGGAAGCTCTTGAGTCTCCGACAACCAGCGGCGGACAGTCTCTCGCTTCGGGAAGAATCGCTGACTTGGGAAACACGCTTACCGCGATGCCTGCCGTGGAGCTTGGAAAATCTCTTTCGCTTGCAAAGAAAAAGGCTGTAACGCTTTTTGCTCCCGAGGTGAATTCCGCGAAAATCACGATTTCAAGCGATGAGCGCGGAGTTGTAATCTCGCTTGCGTCTGACGCTTTTTTTGAAGAGGGCAGCGCGAATCTCAATATCGACGAGACACGCGAAATTTTGCTTAAATTGAGCAAATTTTTTCAAGATTCAGAGTTAAAAAACCGAAGATTTAGAATAGAGGGACATACGGACAGCACGCCGTATTCAGGGACGGAATTCGCTTCAAACTGGGAGCTTTCCGCGGCGCGTGCGGCAAATGTCCTTCATTATCTTGCGGATTTCGGCGTTGACGAAAAGCAGTTTTCAATCGCCGGATACGCAGACACCCGCCCGATGTTCTCTAACGAGACAAAGGAAGGTCAGGCTTACAACAGAAGGGTTGACATCGTTATTCTTGACGAGGGACACTTTTAATTTTTTTCAGTTCCGGAAAAGCGTTTTGTTTTCCGGGCGGTTTCGCCTCAGTGGTGATTTTTAAGGAGATTTTGATATGGCAGATGAAGATGATGGTTTAGGTCTTGATGATGGCGGCGCAGATGCTTCGGCTTCTGCCAAAGGCGGAAAAGGTCTTCTTATCCCTGGGCTTCTGAAATGGGTTGCAATCGGTCTTGGAGCCGTTATCCTGATTGTTACTGTTGTCATAATCACGACAAAAGTTGCAGGCGGAAACAATTCAGGTGCTCCGTCTTCAATTCTTATGACTGAGGACTATACTCCGACACGCGAGATTTTGGACTGGTACACGTCTCTTGGCTTGATTCAGACAAAGACGATGGAAGCGAATCCTGCTTCTGTGCGCGTGGACGTTGTTCTTGGCTACAAAAAGGAAGATAAGGCGACTTCAACAGAAATTACTCAAAGAACTGTTGAACTCAAGGACTTTTTGCGCCGATATTTTACTCAGAAGACAGCCGAGGAGCTTCGCCCGCAGAACGAGGAGAATCTTAAGATTGAAATCCGCAATGCGATTAACGACTCGATTCTCAGCTCTTCAAAAATCAAAGATGTGCGCTTTTTGACACTGGACGTAATCCAGCAGTAGAAAGGCGATTAGCTACAAAAAGGTGGAAGGAAAGACATGAACGAGGTTCTGTCACAGGACGAAATTGACCAGCTCTTGCAAGCCATAAGCACCGGCGAGTCTGGGGCAGATGATTTCAAGCCTGTTAGCGACACACGCAAAATTAAGATTTATGATTTCAAACGCCCGGACAAGTTCTCAAAGGAGCAAATTCGAACTGTTCAAATCATGCACGAGACTTTTGCGCGTCTTACAACAACATCTCTCTCAGCTCAGCTGCGGTCGCTCGTACACGTTCATGTGGCTTCGGTGGATCAGCTTACTTATGAGGAATTTATCCGCTCGATTCCGACACCTACAACGCTTGCTGTAATCAACATGGATCCTTTAAAGGGAAACGCTGTTCTTGAAATCGATCCTGCAATCACATTCAGCATTATTGACCGTTTGTTCGGCGGAACAGGACAGGGAGCGAAGGTCAGCCGCGACTTGACTGACATTGAGCAGTCTGTAATGGAGGGAATCATCGTCAGAATTTTGGCGAATATGCGCGAGGCCTGGACTCAGGTTATCGACTTGCGCCCGCGCCTTGGGCAGATTGAGACAAATCCTCAGTTCGCTTCGATTGTTCCTCCGTCTGAAATGGTCGTTCTTGTTACGCTCGAGACAAAAATTGGAGATGAGGAAGGGATGATGAACTTCTGTATTCCTTATCTTACAATCGAGCCGATTGTCTCGAAGCTTTCTTCACAGTTCTGGTTCAGTTCTGTAAGAAGAAGCTCTACAACGCAGTATCTCGGCACTTTGAAGGAAAAACTTTCCGATGTCGATATGGACGTTGTCGCTGAAATCGGCACAATAAACATTCCAATCCGCGATGTGCTTTCGCTCCGCGCCGGAGACATTGTGCGTCTTTCGACCGTGAGAGTCGGCGACCCGCTCGCGCTTAGTGTTGGAAACGAGAAGAAATTTTACTGCCAGCCAGGTGTTGTCGGCAAAAAAATGGCGGTACAGATTATCGGCAAAATGAAGCAGAACGAATCTGACGATTTTGAAGAATTATCCGTTGAAGGAGATGAATCTTATGAGTGATGGAACAATATCTCAGGACGAAATCGATGCATTGTTGAAAAATGTAGACATGGGAGGTCTTTCATCAGGATCATCTTCCAATGTCAAAATCGATACGGCCACGCTTGAAAAATTTGCAGGCTCAATGAAGGAAAAATGCGTCGCGAATCTTAACTCGATGACAGGCGCGGCTTTCACAGCTGGAAATCCTACTGTTGAGTCTATGGGCAGAGACCAGCTTCTTGCAAAACTTCCAGAAATGGTTGTTGCTGTAATGGCTGACTTTAACGCGGGCTTGAAAGGCGACCATCTTGTTCTCCTTCCTCCTGAGTTTGCGCAGAAAATCACAGGTCTTGTGAATAAAGAGGACAACGCAGAGCTTGACGACATGGCTCTTTCTGTAATCGGCGAATTTGTCTCGACACATTCGGGGGCTGAAATCACAGAATTGAAGTCAATTGCAGGTCTTGCTGCGAATCCTCCTGAAGCGGTTCACGTTCCAAAGGCGATGGTTAGAATTCCTCAGGGAACTTTCGCGCTTTTTTCTTATCCTTTCACTCTTGACGGACAGGCTTACACAATGTGGGAAGCTGTCTCTAGCGATGTCGCGAACGGAATCGCAAAGGCTTTGGGCGGCGGAGATTCTGCTCCTGCGTCTGACGGTGCTTTGAACGCCCAGGACATGGCTTCAATGGCGAATCTTGCCGGCGGACAGCCTCAGATGGGAATGGGCGGATTCCAGCAGCAGCCGATGATGGGCGCGATGAATATGAGCGGCTACCAACAGCCTATGATGAACGGAATGGGAATGGGCGGATTTCAGCAGCAGCCGATGATGGGCGCGCAGCAGATGGGAATGAACACTCCGACCGTGCAGTCGCTCCAGTACCCGAATCTTGTCGGCGGAGCTGTTCCTAGCACAGAGCAGGGAAATATCGGTCTTATCATGGATGTAAACATGGAGATGACCGTAGAGCTTGGCCGCACAAAAAAGCAGATTAAGGAAATCTTGGGAATGGGCGAGGGAACAATCATCGAACTTGACAAGCTTGCCGGCGAGCCTGTTGACATTCTCGTGAACCACAAGCCGATTGCAAAGGGCGAGGTTGTTGTAATCGATGAGAACTTCGGTGTCCGCGTTACGGAGATTCTTTCTCCGGCAGAGCGTGTGAGCAATCTCCGCTAGTCTGAAAAATAAAATCATAAAAAATCAGAAAATGCGCCTTTCGATGCTTGGAAAAAGTATTCGACAGGTGCATTTTTTTTTGTTATAATCTGCCTATTGTCAAAAATGGGTGGAAAAATGACAAAAATATTCTCTTCTGGAAAAATCAAGGCGGCTGCCCTTGCTTTGTTCTTTTGTCTTTGCGGAGCTTCTTTCGCGCAGAACAGTCTTTCTGATAATTCATCTAATTCAAATTCAAGCAAAATAGAATCTGCTGAAAACGGCGGAGCGAATCTTGAAAATTCACAGAATTTGCAGAACAAGACTCCTTACTGGAGTGTTTCCGCGCCTGAAAACCAGAGCCGCGCTCCGTCGAGCTTCGGCCTTTTTCTCCGCATGGTGATTTCACTTTTAATTGTGATTGCGCTTGTGTATTTTGTCGTGAAAATTTTCAGGAAAAACAGCGGATTTGCTGATTCTGACGACTCTTTTTTGCGGAAAGTCGCGCAGATTTCAATCGGGGCTGGAAAATCTGTTCAGATTGTGACTTTGCTTGAAAATGCGTATCTGATTGGAGTTACAGACAACAATATAAATCTTCTTGCCGAAATCAAGGACAAGGAGCTGGTCGATTCGCTTAATTTGATTGCCGACAAGAATCAGAATGTGAGCAAGCCGAAATCTTTTTCCGATGTCTTGGACTTGTTCCTTGCGAAAGGCTCAAAAAACAGCGGCGCATTTTCTGACAGCGCAAGGCACGCTTCTGATATGCTGAAAAACCAGCGCGACAGGTTCAACAGAGGTGAGTAAAATGAAAAAAAATCTTCGGCTGGTAAAAAATCTGAAAAAACTCGCTTTTGTCTCTTTTCTGATTTTGATTTTTGCGTCGCCTGTTTTTGCGCAAAGCTCGCAGAACAGAAATTTTCCAAGCGGCTCGGCTCAGGGCACAACTGAAATGAGCGGAAACGTGCGTGGACTTAACGTTCCGAATGTTGACATAAGCATTACGCAGCCGCGCTCGGGCAATGAAGTCGCGTTCAGCGTGCAGGTCTTGCTTTTGCTTACAGTGCTTACTCTCGCGCCTAGCATTCTGATTTTGACTACCTGTTTTCTGCGTTTTTCGATTGTTCTGGACTTTATAAAGCGCGCGCTTTCCTTGCAGCAGGTTCCGCCGACTTCGGTTTTGAACGGAATCGCGCTTTTTATGACGATTTTTGTGATGTTCCCGGTTTTTAGGACGATTTACGGAAATGCCATAAAGCCGCTTTCGGACGGACAGATTGGAATTGAACAGGCTTACAGGGAGGCCGAGGCTCCGCTTAGGGAATTTATGCTGAAGCAGACCGTTACGCAGGCGAGCGACGGAAGCATGCAGTCAAAATACATTTCTTCTTTTTTGCAGATGGCAAATCTTCCTTCTCCAAACGGACCTGATGACATTCCGACTTACATAATTGTTCCGGCGTACATTCTGCACGAGCTTACAGTCGCGTTTAAAATCGGTGTTTTTTTGTATATTCCGTTTATCGTGATTGACATGGTTGTGGCTTCGATTTTGATGAGCATGGGAATGATGATGCTTCCGCCGGTTCAGATTTCGATGCCGTTTAAGCTAATGCTTTTTGTGCTGGTTGACGGCTGGGGACTTTTGACGCAGCAGCTTTTTGTCTCGATTGTAAGATAATAAAAAGCTTTCGGCGATGTTTTTAATTTTGTCGAAACGAGAAAACGGAGCGGCTTGGTTTTGGAGCGAGGGGAGACTTTCCCTTTTTATGAATTTTATGATTTCGGATTTTGAATCTTGAATTTGGAAGCGAGGAGAAAAAATGAGTCTTGGAATGATTGTTAATCTTATGCGTGGCGCGGTTTTTCAGGTGTTTATTTTGTGCGCTCCTGTTCTTGGCGCGGCGTTGGTTGTCGGCTTGATTGTGGCGATTTTTCAGGCGACGACTTCGATTCAGGAGCAGACTTTGACTTTTCTTCCGAAAATGCTTGTGATTTTGATTGTGCTTGCCTTGATTGGCGGCTGGATGTTTTCGATGCTTTCAAATTACACGGTGAATCTTTTTTCGCAGATTCCGCAGCTTGCAAGGTAGGCGCGTTTTTAGATGCTGGAGAGAATTTTGGCTGGCGCGCCTGTTTATCTTCTGATTTACGTGCGCTGCTTTGCGGTCATAATGACGCTTCCTCTTTTTTCGATTCGCTCTGTCTCAAAAATGGCGAAGCTCGCGCTTTCCGGCTATATCGCGTTTATCGTTCTTCCTCATGTTGACTTGACTGTCTATGTTCCGTATTTTGGAGAAAACGGAGCTTTTTCGATTTCTTATATAATGCTTATTATCGGCGAGGGCTTGATTGGAATTCTAATGGGTTTTTACGTGAGCCTTATTTTTTCAGCTTTTTCAACGGCTGGACAGTTTTTCGCTTTTCAGATGGGATTTTCGGCTTCCGAGGTTTACGACGCTTTGAGCCAGGTTGAGAATCCTCTTATGGGTCAGTTTTTTAACCTTGTTGCAATGCTTGTTTTTTTGCAGTCGGACTGGGCGCAGATTCTTTTTGGTCGGGCGTTTATTTCTAGCTTCAAGTCGTTGAATGTGGTTTCGTTTTTGTCTGCTCAGGAATCTGTCGTAAAATTCTTGCTTTCGGGTCTTACAGACTTGTTTGCTGACGCTTTTATAATTGCGCTTCCAATAATGGGCGTTTTGTGCCTTATTTCTGTTACAATGGGAATTCTTTCAAAGGCGGCTCCTCAGATGAACCTTTTGAGCGAGGGATTCCCGGTTATGATTTTGACTTCTTTCTTTATAATCGCGGCTTTGATGCCGAGCCTATGCGACTTTTTCGGACGCGCGATAAGCATCGGCTTTCATAATATTGAAAATCTTTTTGTGTCGGTTTCGTCGGGAGGCGCGTGATGTCGTTCGATGAGATTGACCTTCAGTGGTTTGCGGCGGAAGACGAGGGCAGAACAGAAGAGCCTTCGGAATACAAGCTCAGGAAAGCGCGCGAGGAAGGCCGCGTTGCGAAAAGCCAGGAGCTTTGCGGCGCGCTTGTAATGCTTGCAACTTCAATCGTTCTCGTTGTCTCGGCTCCCTATTTTTGGAGATGGCTTGAGGAGATTCTTGTCTTCTATTTTACACACATAAACGAGCCTGAAATGCTACAAAAGCGATTTTACGCGCATTTTGTGCTGAATCTCGCGAAAATGGTTTTGCCGCTCGCTCTTGTCGGCGTTGTGGCCGCTGTTCTTGCGAACATAATCCAGAACCGCGGATTTATTTTTTCGACAAAGCCGATTGAGCCTCAGTTCTCGAAGATTCTTCCGCGTTTCGGCCAGTATCTTAAAAAGACGCTTTTTTCTTTTGAAGGCGGATTCAACGTTGCGAAATCTTTTATGAAGGTTTTCGCGGTCGGTCTGATTGCCTTTCTGATTATAAAGTCCAACGTCTCGAAAATTCTTGCGACTTTGAATGCTGGAAATGTCTACAATGCGGTTGGCGGAATTTGCTGGATTGCGGCGAAAATTCTTTTGACGTGCGCTGTCTTTTTTCTTGTGATTGCAGTTCCTGACTATCTCGTGCAGAAAAAGCAGTTCCTTGAAAGCATGAAGATGACAAAGCAGGAAGTCAAGCAGGAATACAAGGAGATGGAAGGCGACCCGGACGTAAAGGCGCATCTCCAGCAGGCTCAGCGCGAAATGCTCCAGCGGAATATGCCCCAGCAGGTCGCAAAATCTGATGTTGTAATCACGAACCCTACTCATTTTGCAGTCGCTCTTGCGTATGACGCGATGAAAGCCGACGCTCCGCAGGTTATGGCGAAAGGCGCGGACGAGGTTGCTTTTAGAATCAGAACTTTGGCGGCGGAAAACAATGTTCCTGTCGTTGAGAACAGACCTTTAGCCCGCGCTCTCTATGCAGAAACAGAAATCGGTGATACAATACCTAGTGCTTATTTCAGCGCAATCGCCGCTGTCTATACGCATTTGGAAAAGTTCAACAATAACAAAAAGTAAGCTGTTTGGGTGGGGATTTAAATGGCTAATAACGCAGGCGTGGGAAACCGTCTAAAAAATTATTTTGGAAATATCCAGAATCATCTTGTGGCAGCATTTGCGATTGTAATTGTGCTGATGCTTTTGCTTCCAGTTCCGGGAGTTTTTCTGGACGTTTTGATGATTTGCAACATCGCGCTTTCCATCGTTATTCTGCTTGTCGTTCTCTACACTCCGAAATCTTCTGACTTTACGGTTTTTCCTCGGGTTCTTCTTTTTGCGACTCTTTACGGACTTGCATTGAACGTAAGCTCCACAAGACTGATTTTGACTCGGGCTTCTGCGACTGGATACGCGAATTTTCCGGGAAATATGCTGAAAGCTTTTTCTTCTATAGTAACAGGCGATAGGATTTCCAATCCTTCAACAACCGGACTTGTAATCGGAATGGTGATTTTTATCATCTTGATTATTATTCAGGTTATTGTGATTACAAAGGGAGCAACGCGAGTTTCTGAAGTTGCGGCGAGATTTTCTTTGGACGCAATGAACCAGAAATTTTTCGCTGTCGATTCTGAGCTGAATTCCGGCTATATAACCGACGAGCAGGCGCGCGAGAAAAAGGCTTCTATTCAGCGCGACATTGATTTTTACTCGAGCATGGACGGTGCGAGCAAATTTGTAAGTGGAAACGTAAAGGCTGGAATTTTCATCACTGTGATTGACTTGGTGGCTGGAATCATAACCGGAGTCGCAATCGGTGGAATGGGCGTGGGCGAGGCTGCCGGAACATATTCGCGCCTTACAATCGGCGACGGTCTTTTGGGGCAGCTGCCGTCACTTTTGCTTTCGTTTGCGACAGGCTTGATTGTAACAGGAAATTCTTCCAACGATGAGGTCTTGGGCGAGCAGATAAAAAAGCAGTTCACAGGCTCTGGGTATGTTTTCATTATAACTGGAATCACGCTTGCTCTTATGAGCCTTATTCCGAGCTTTCCGTGGTATCTCTTGCTTCCGATTGGAGCGCTTTTTGTTTTTTACGGATATTTGCTTGTGCGCAGGCAGAAAACTTCTTTTGCAAAAAAACTTGAGGAAGAGCAGAAGTCTAAAAACAAGCAGCCGAGCGAGAACGGAGACGCGAGCCCTGTCGCTCCGCTTGACCCGCTTTGCCTTGAGCTTGGCTACGCGCTTATTCCTCTTGTGAACAAGGAAAACGGAGCAGAACTTCTCGAGCGCGTCACGAGAATCAGGCGCGAAATGGCGGTTGACTTAGGTCTCGTTGTTCCGAAAATCAGAATCATCGACAATATGCAGCTTAATCCCGATGAATACAGCTTTAAAATCCGCGGAATTGAAGCCGGCAGGTCAAGAATTAAGCTCGGATATTATATGTGCATGAACACAGGAAATGTAACTGAGGAGATAAAAGGCGAGCCTACTCACGACCCGACTTTCGGGCTTCCTGCAATCTGGGTGAGCGAGGAGAATCGCGCGGACGCTGAAAATGCCGGATACGCGGTTGTTGACCCGCCTACAATCATCGCGACTCATTTGACCGAGATAATCAAGTCTCATGCGGCGGAAATTCTCGGCCGTCTTGAAACAAAAGCGATTATCGATGCTGTTAAGGAAAAAAATCCTGTTGTTGTGGACGAAGTTCTCAACACTTACAAATACACTTACGGTGACATCGAGAAAGTTCTTCAGGGACTTTTGCGCGAGAGAGTTTCTATCAGAAATATTGTCATTATTCTTGAAACGCTTGCGAACTTCGGAAATCTTCCAAAGAACACTTGGCATTTAATCGAGAAAGTGCGCGAGGCTTTGGGACTTCAGATTTGTCTTCAGTATGTTGATGACGAGACAAGCAAGACTTTGAGCGTTTTGCAGCTTTCACAGTCGGCATCGGAAATGATTTTGCAACATAGCTTTACTCCATCCGACGGAAGCGAGCCGAAAGTCGCGTTCGACCCAGTTGACAACAGAAGATGGGTGAACGCGTTAAGTTCTGCGATTGTAGCTGTGAGAGAGAAAAATTATCTTCCAATAATTTTGTGTGATGGCTCGGTCAGACCGCTTGTGCGCTCTTCGATTGACTTTGAAATGCCTGGAACTGTTGTGCTTTCAATCAATGAGGTCATGGCGGCTGGACGGAATGTAAAACTTGAAATACTTGGAGAAATAAATGTATAACGATGTAATCAGCTCTGGAAATCAAGCCGTCTCAAGAATATCAGGCAGAAATCCTTATTATTTGCAGAATTCTGACGAGGAAGAGAAAAAAATCGAAGGGAAAAGTCTGGAGGACTGCAAGGCGAAGCTTTACAATCTTTACGGCACAAATTATAAAATCACCGGACAGAAACAGTCGCTGAAAGGCGGTTTTTTCGGCTGGGGGCAGAAAGAGACTGTCGAAGTCCGCTATATTCCGAATCCTAAGCCGATTTCTTCTCCGTCTGATGCGTTTCAGAAAAGCCGCGACGAGATTTTGTCGAATATGACGGGAAACGGCAACGTTACAAACGTTATGCAGCTTTCGATGATTGACAAAAAACTTGAGGAAACGCAGAAAACTCTTGATGAGAAGATGAATCTTTTGATTCAGGCGACAAAGGCGGCCGATAAGCCTGCTTCAATCGCCGAAATTGAAGATATTTTGCAGAAAAACGAATTCACTTTTGAATACATAAACAAGATAACGACTCGTCTTCGCTCTGAGCTTACAATGGAGCAGCTCGGAGACTCTGAATTCGTGCAGAAAACGGTTTTCACTTGGATTGGCGAGTCAATAAAAATAACGCCGAACATTCCGTACAAATATCCGCACGTGATTATTCTCGTTGGACCTACTGGAGTCGGAAAAACCACGACAATCGCGAAAATGGCAGGAACATTGATAAAGGAAGCGAAAGATAAAAATCAGCCGAAGCCTGCAATAAAAATGATTACGATTGACCATACTCGTGTCGGCGCGGAAGAGCAGCTCCGGCGCTTCGGCGACATTCTTATGATTGATGTCTACAAGGCGGAAAGTTCGGACGACGTGAAGAAAATTTTCGAGGAGTACAAGGACAAGCTCGATGTGCTTTTCATCGACACGCCGGGCTACAGTCCGAACGATTCTGAAAATATCGGAAAAATGCGGAAAGTCCTTGAAGTCAAGGGAATTCATCCTGATGTCTATCTGACTTTTTCAGCTGCAACGAAAGCACGCGACTTGATGTCGATTATAAGAAATTACGAGAACTGCAATTACAATTCAGTAATCATCACAAAATGGGACGAGACTTCTGCCATCGGAAACGTGATAAGCGTTCTTTCAAAGAAAGAAAAATCAGTTTCCTATATAACTGACGGCCAGCAAGTTCCAAGAAAAATCGAGAACGCTTCTGTTCTGCGGTTTTTGACATTTCTTGATGATTTTGACAAAGTTGACAGAGCCTACATAGACGAAAAGTTTCCGGAGGATAAATAATTATGGAAGATCAGGCACAGGAACTCAAAGAGATGATGTCCAACCACAAGACTCGGATTATCGCGATTACGAGCGGAAAGGGCGGCGTGGGAAAGTCTAATCTTGCTGTAAATATGGCGATTGCCTACGCTCAGCAGGGCAAAAAAGTTATCCTGATTGACGGAGACTTGGGAATGGCGAACGTGAACGTTCTTATGAACATCGTTCCGCAGTACAATTTGATGCAGGTGATTAACCGTCAGAAAAGGATGCAGGAAATCATTACCGAGACCGAATTCGGAATAAAATTTATCGCAGGTGCGAACGGATTTTCAAAGATTGCGAACCTTTCTGTTGAGGAGCTTGATTATTTTGCGAAGCAGTTCTCCCAGCTTGGAAACGCCGACATAATCATAATCGACACAGGAGCTGGAATCGCAAACAATGTTCTTCAGTTTGTCGCCGCAGCAGATGAAGTCTACGTTGTAACAACTCCTGAGCCGACTGCAATCACTGACGCATACGGAATCATAAAAATCATAACGACAGAGCTTGTTGACCGCGAGACGAACATCAGGCTTCTTGTGAACCGCGTTCATTCTGCGGACGAGGGAAAGCGAATCTCCGAGCGGATTATCAATATTGTTGCGCAATTTTTGAACAAAAAAGTCGATTATATCGGCTTTGTCTACGATGACCCGGTTGTGCAGGCTTCTGTAATCCGGCAAAAGCCGTTCATAATCGTGAATCCGACTTCAAAGCCGGCCCAGTGCATAAAGCACATTGTCGGCAGAATCGAAAAAAACGACGACGGAACTTCCGAGGGCGTAACAAGCTTCCTGAAGAAATTCTTGCGCAGAAAGTAGCCTGAAAAATTGTTTAAGCTCCATTATAATAGAAAAAAACTTGACCTAACGGAACTTTTGACTTAATCTTTAAAAAGGGAGGAGTAAGATGATAAACCCGAAGAATATTTGCATCTCGGCTGTGGTTGGGTTTGTCTTGTCTTTTTTTATAGGCTTGATTTCCGGCGTGAATATTCTGCATTTGCTTATCCGCGCTGTGATTTTCGCGGCTGTTTTTGCCGCTTTGTCTGCTGGAATCACATACGTTTACAAGTCTTTCCTCTCTGACGGCTCAGTTTCGGATTCTGATTCCGTTGTTTCTTCTGAATCAAAACCTGCGGCTGGAAGTGTTGTCAATATTGTTGTTGACGATTCAACTTTGAAGGATGACGGCTCTTCCCCGAAATTTTCTGTTACAAATTCGTCTGTCTTGGACGGAGAATCCCTTGTCGAAAATGATAGAAAATCTTCTGATGAAAAATCGGGCTTTTCAAAAGTTCAGGCTTCTGCTCAGTCGAAAGGTAATGCGGCCGCAGAAAAAACAGAATCTTTCGAGCCTGCAATGCAAAGTAAAAATGAAAAATCAGATTCAAATTCTGTATCTGAGGCAAAGAGCAGTGGAAACAGCGCAGGCGGATTTGTTCCTGCTGGCTTGAATACGATAACTGGTGGCGGAAAAAAAGTTTCTGACTCAAATGCGGTTCAGTCAGCTATTTCAGAAGAAAAAAAAGAAGCTGAGTCTGCTCTGCAAACTGAAGCGGACACTTCTGATGAAGAATCGATAGACAATCTTCCTGATATTGGCGGAGTTGATTTTGACGGCTCGTCGGCTTCGTCCGATTCTGTCATCACTGACAGCGATTTTGCGACCGGCGGCTCGCCTGTTCCGTCAGTGGCGGCAGGAAATGTCGGCTCTGCCGGAAATCAGGATGCTGCTACAATGGCAAAGGCAATAGCGACTTTGCTTGCTAAAGATAACGAATAGAAAAAGTGTATAGGATGTTGCAAATGGAGAACGATAAAACGCTTTTTATAAACGATGAAGAAGAAGACGCTATTTGGAAGGAATTCAAGAAAAAAAAGACTTCCGTTCTGCGCGATAAAATAATACGCAAGTATATGCCTCTTGTGAAATATGTTGCAGGCAAGGTTTCGATTGGTCTTCCTTCAAGCATGGAATTTGACGACTTGGTTGGATTTGGACAGTTCGGTCTCCTTGACGCAATCAATAAATATGACCTTGACAAAAAAGTAAAATTCAAGACTTACGCCGTAACAAGAATCCGTGGCGCAATCATCGATGAGATGAGGCAGCTTGACTGGGTTCCGCGTTCTGTGCGCCAAAAATCGCGTGAAATTGAAGATGTTATAAGTTCTCTTGAATCCCGGCTTTCACGCCCTGCAACCGATGAGGAAATCGCCCGTGAAATGAACATCAGTGTTGAAGATTATCAGCACACTGTAATGAAAATTTCTGGAACTTCGGTTCTTTCTCTTAATGATGTCTGGTATTCGGGCGACGACAGCGACCATCTTTCAATCGGCGACAGTATTGAGTCTCCGCAGAGTTTGAACCCTGATGTCCAGGTTGAGCGCGAGGAAATCAGAAAAGTCATTATTCAGGCGATAAACGAGCTTCCTGAAAAAGAAAAAATGGTTATCGTTCTTTATTATCATGAGGATTTGACTTTCAAGGAAATTGGTCAGGTTCTTGAAGTTTCAGAGAGCCGAATTTCGCAGCTTCATGCAAATGCGAACCTTCATCTCCGCGCAAAGCTGACAAATTTCAGAAAAGGTATTTTTTAGCCTATGGTAACTTTGGATTCTATTCGGAAAGACATGGCGAAAATGTACGAGCGCGATAAAGATATTAACTTTGTTGACGTTCGCGCAGATACTCTCGATGAGGCGCTTGCCGATGCGGCTGTTCAGTTCAACACGAAAGTCTCAAATCTTGAATATGAAGTCATGGAAAAAGGTTTTGAAGGCTTTATGGGAATCGCAAAAAGGCCGTGGTCTATAAAAGTTTACCAGAATCCTGAGTCTCTTCAAAAAGCCGCAAAATCCAAGGCTTCGAGCGTCATGGGGGGATTTGACGACGAGGAAGCCAAGCCTGTTTCAAAGGACGGCGTTTACTATATTCATCATTTTGACAATGAGCTTGTCTTGAAAGTTGTGCTTCCGAGCGGAAAGGGAAAGCCTGTTGACATTAACACTTTGCTCAATGACTTGAATCGTCCCGACACGATTTCTGTTGACGAGCCGCTTGTGAAAAAATATGCGAAAGAGGGAACGGACAATCAGTATCAGCCGATTGGAAAATACAATCGTGTTCCTTCAAGCGACGCTGTGTTTGTAGTCGATATTGCAAAAGACAATATGAAAGCAACCTGCACGATAAATCCTCCGACCCTTGGCGGCGCGGATGTTACTCCTGAGCAGATAAAAAATGCGCTTACAACGCAGGGAGTTGTTGCAGGAATTTCTGACGAGAAGATTAACGCGCTTGTTGACGTTCCGATTTACAATGAGCCGGTTGTTGTTGCGGAGGCGATTCTTCCTGTTGATGGACACGACGCTTATATGGTCTACAATTTTGAGACCGACCGCTCAAAAATCCGCGCGAAGGAAGCCGCAAACGGCCAGGTTGACTTTAAGGAGCTTAATCTTATTCAGAATGTTGTCGAAGGTCAGCCGCTTGCACAGAAAATTTTGCCTGAGCAGGGAAAAGCCGGAAAGACGCTTTTCGGAAATTATCTTGAGGCGAAAAACGGGCGCGATATTAATATTCCGATTGGAAAAAATGTCAAAGTTGACACGGACGGAAGAACTGTCATTGCTGAAATAAACGGCCAGGTTCTTCTTTTGAACGGAAAAATCTGCGTAGAGCCTGTAATGGAAGTTGACGGTGTAAACGTAAAGACCGGAAACATCACATTTCTTGGAACTGTCGTTGTCAAAGGCAGCGTAGAGGACGGATTCGACATCAAAGCGAGCGGAAATATCGAGGTGAGCGGAACTGTCGGAAAATGCCATCTTGAATCTGACAGCGACATCATCGTTTCTTCTGGCGTAATCGGAAAAAACGAGGGCGAAATCATCTGCGGCGGCTCGCTTTGGGCAAAATTCATTCAGAACACAAAAGTTCAGGTTGAGGAAAACGTCATCGTTACTGACTCGATAATGAACAGCGATATTTCGGCCCAGAAAAAAATCATCTTGCAGGGAAAACGCGCGCAAATCACTGGCGGACACTTGTTTGCGACTGAATATGTTCTTGCGAAGAATATAGGCTCGAACGGGGGCGGCACTGAAACTGTCATTGAAGTCGGATACGACCCGAAAGCGAAGCACAGGCTTGAAGAGCTTATTGAAATGCAGAACAATAATGTCAAGCGTCTTGAAGAAATCGAGCTTGACATTGCGACTCTCGAGAACATGAAAAAGGTGAGGCGAACGATTCCTAAAGAAAAGGAAGAAAATCTTCAGCGGCTCACTGAGCAGAAAAACGAGATTGTCGCTGAAAACTCGGCTTACAACGATGAAATCGGCAAAATTCAGGCGCGTCTTCGCGAGCTTAAAAATATCGGAAAAGTTTATGCTTCGGGAACTGTTTATGCAGGCGTGAAAATTTGGGTTCGCGATGAAAAAGATGAAGTTAGGGCGGACGCAAAAAGTCTTACTTTCTACTATGAAAACGGTTTTGTGCGCCGCGGAAAGTTCGAAAAGCCAAGTTTCGATGATATAAAGGGACCAGATGGGTATAGCTCCGATTGATTTGCAGACAATGTATGCGAATATGAATAATGTTGCTCGTATCGCTTCTAATCAGCAGCAGGGGGCACAGCTTGCCCAGCAGCTTCAGGAGTCGTCGATTGTCCGTCAGAATGCAGAAAAGGCTAAGTCTGTGCATAAAGCCGCTGACAACGAGGCAAAATCTGGCATGGTCAGCGATGAAGGTCGTCATGGGCAGTCTTATGCGCAGAACAAGAAGAATAAAAATGATGACAATGAGGACGGGCTGCAGAAAAAATCGTCAGAAGTCCGCGAGCCGTATTTAGGGCAGCACATAAACATTGAAAGATAATTGAGAGATAAAAATGCTTTTAGCTTTGGTCAGTTCTTTTTTTTGCATATTGAATATTGTTCTCTGGATATTTTTTCTTTCAAAGTACAAGAAATTCTTTTCGACAGATGAAATTTTGGAGTCAACAAGGGAAGAGCTCGACAGAATGATTGCCGATGTGAACCGAAATGCTGGAAGAAACATCGATATAATAGAAGACAGAATAAAGCAGCTTCGCGCGGTTGTGGCTGAGGCAGACCGGCATCTTTCCTTTGCGCAGGCGGAGCTTGAAAAGCAGAAAAATTTGGCAGTTTTTCAGCAAAAAATCGAGAGTGCTTCTTCTCCGCGCTCAGGCGGAAATTACAAGCAGTCGCTTGCGGTGAAATACAAGAAAAACGCGAAAATTTCACATTCAAACGACTCCTATGAAGTGACTCCTGCCGGAAGCCGTTATGTCGGTCAAAGCCAGGCGGAGCTTTTTGACCAGATTCCGCAGAATTTGCATGAAGGCGAGATTGTTTCCGATTCTGGAACGGTTTTTTCCGTTGAAAAAGAAAATATTCCTGTAAAAAAAGTGCCTGTTGTCGGTCCTGAAGTCGCTTATTCGGATTCTCCTATTGAGCAGAAGAAAAGTTTCAGGGAGCTTGTTCATGATTTGAATCTCGTCGGACATTCTGTCGAGGAAATCGCGATGGAGCTTAACCGTTCGACAACGGAAGTTCAGATGGTCTTGGACATGGATTTTTAGTTTTTGATTTGTTTGCAGTTAAACGTGAAAAAATCGTGTCGTATTTTAAAATTTTTGTCGCAAGATAACTAGCGAATTTTTTCCGATTTTTTTGTTCCCTCGCAGGAATATCTAATTAACTTCGCTTGTTTGCGCCATTTTTTTTTACAAATTCCTGAAATAATTTTCGATAATTTTCCAGCTCGATAAAAGCTGCTCGGTTTTTTCTTTTGCGACTTTTTGCAGGACTGGATTGTCGTTTCTTCTGTCCGGGTGATAAAATTTCAGTTTTTTCCGATAGATTTTCTTTGCAGTTTCAAAATCGCTTTCTTCTGGAATCTGAATCTTTGAAAAAGCCTTTTTTACGTTTTCTGGAATTGGAACAACGTTGTTTTCTTTTTGAGAACTTTCTTTTTTCGTTTTTCCTGAAGTTTTTTCTTCTGAGTTTTTAGATTTTTCTTCGTTGTTAGGGGAAGAGCCGCGTTTTTTTTCTCCCAAAATAAAGCCGGAGTCAAGGGCGGCGTTTAACAAGTCTCCAAGTTTGTCGTACATTGACTCCGGCATATTCTTTCCTTAAAAATCAAAAACATTTGATTTGAAAAAGCGAGAATATTTCTGGAGATTTTTTATTTAGAAAAGTCTCGCCTTTTCAGTTCTCTTAGATTATAGTTCCTGCTGGAATTACAACACCTTTTCTGATTACGATGATTCCGTCTGTGCTGTAGAAAAGTCCGTGGTCGCCGTCAGGATAAGTTTTTCCGTCAACGTTGATTCGGCAGTCGTCTCCGATTGAAGCGTTCTTGTCGATAATCGTCTTTGCGATTTTGCAGTTCTTTCCGATTCCAATATTCGGCTTGCCTTTTTTCTCGTTTTCGGCTTTTGTTTCCTTGTTCTCGTAGAAATCCGCACCCATTGTGATTACGCCGTCAAGCTCTGAGCCGTTCTCGATTATTGAGCGAACTCCGATAACGCAGCGTTTGAGCTTAGCCTTTGAGATAATGCAGCCTTCAGATGTTATGCTGTTTTCGATGTCTGCGCCGTTTATTTTTGAAGGCGGCAAGAATCTCATGTGCGTGAAAATCGGCTCGTCCGCGTCGTAAAAGTCAAATGCCGGGTCGTAGTCTGTAAGGTCGAGAGTCGCGTCGTAGAAGCTCTTGATTGTTCCGATGTCTTCCCAGTAGCCGTCAAAAATGTATGAGTTGACTTTTTTTGACTTGATTGACTGCGGAATTATTTCTTTTCCGAAGTCTGTAAAGTCGTTGTCAAGGCATTCTTCCATTGTTTCCGCATTGAAAATGTAAATTCCCATTGAGGCTAAGTATTCTTTTTCAGGCGGCAAGTCGCCTCTGGAACTTTCTGGAATTTTCCAGTCGGAAATGTCTTTTTCAGGAGCAGGCTTTTCCTGGAACGCAGTGATTTTGTTGTTCTTGTCAATCTGCATGATTCCAAATCCGGAAGCGTCGTGGCGGTTTACGGCAGTTGTGGCGATTGTGATGTCAGCACCGCTTTCGATATGGCTTTTCATAAACGCGCGCAAATCCATTCTGTAAAGCTGGTCGCCGGAAAGAATGATGTAGTGCGTCGGTTTCTGAGACTTAAAATGAACCATGTTTTTTCTTACAGCATCGGCAGTTCCTTCAAACCAGCCTGAATGTTCAAGAGTCTGCTCAGCGGCGAGAATTTCAACGAATCCTTTTGAGAAATGGTCGAAATTGTAGGAATTTGTGATGTGGTGATGAAGCGAAGCCGAGTTGAACTGTGTCAGAAGATAGATTTTGTTGTATCCGGAATTGATGCAGTTTGAAATCGGAATGTCAACTATTCTGTATTTTCCGCCGAACGGAACTGCCGGCTTGGAGCGTTCTTTTGTAAGAGGGTAAAGTCTTGTTCCCTTTCCGCCTCCAAGAATGATTGAAATTACGCGTGGTTCGTTTTTTGCCATAAAGATGCTCCTGAGATTTGTAAATTTTAATAAGATTATTTTAAACCTTTACATTGAAGATTGCAAATAATTTGTTGAACGAAAATCAATGTCCGCTTTGACTCGAAAACTGCACGCTATATTTTTTGAAGAGACCGAAAAAATTCTGCGTGAAAATATTTTTTAGACATTTTTCAAAATTGAAGAAACGTTTTTAAGATTTGGTTTCAGATTCCGATAATAAAAATGCGGCTTGATTCTTGATTTTTTTTTGAATTCTTGGATTAAGCGAAGCGTTGGCGCGTTAGCGATGTGAACGGCGAACGAAGTGAGTTGCGAAGCAATGAAACCGTGAACGTAGCGACCCGAACGAAAGCGAGGGGAACGCCCTGAAAAAGAGAAACTGGAGGAATTTATGATCCGCGGCTGGTATATTGGCTCTAGCGCAATGAACGCGCAGCAGAACAGGCTTGATACGATTTCAAATAATCTTGCAAATGTTGACACGGCAGGCTTTAAGCGCGACACGACGGTCTCAAAGTCGTTTCCGGAGCTGCTTTTGCGGAGAACTGAGGCTGACGGCGTTTATAAAACTCCATTCGGCTCGGGCGACGCGGCACCAATCATCGGAAAGCTCGGGCTTGGCGTTGAGACAAACGAAAATTACACGGAATTTGAGCAAGGCTCGTTCCGCTTGACTGACACTTCTACAGATTTTGCTTTGAGCGGGCAGGGTTTTTTTGCGGTTGAGACTCCGAACGGCGAACGCTACACGAGAAACGGAAATTTTATTCTCGGAAAAGAAGGAATCCTGCTCACGAAAGACGGCTATCCGCTTTTGGGCGAGAAAGGTGAAATCCACGTTGAGGACGACAAATTCATTGTGAACGAAGACGGAATTGTAACGTCAAAAGACAACGAAGTCATCGACAGAATCAAAGTCGTTAGGTTCGACAACGAGCGTTATCTCAAAAAAATGGGAAACAGCCTCTGGTCTTCAAACGACATTTCAGGCGACGCTTACATTGCAGAAGGAATGGAGCGGCCGAAAATGCTTCAAGGATATATGGAGACAAGCAACGTGAACGTGGTGAACGAGATGGTCAAGATGATTGAAGTGAACCGCGCTTACGAGGCGAGCCAGAAAACGATTCAGAGCGAGGACTCGATGATGTCAACGCTTTGGAACAAAGTCGCGCTTTCAAGATGATTTTTGTGAAAGCGGATTTAGAAAAAGCCGATAATAAAAACAGATAGAAAATTGCCGGAAAACTGAAAACTAGAAATCGCAACGCAGAAAATAATGCGGATTCTGTCCTGAAAAAAAATTGGCGGAAATTAGCGGGCGGAAGTTTTTAGGCAGTTTCATGAACGTTTCCTTCTGGAATCTTTTAATGGGAGAAAAATCATGGTAAGAAGTCTTTGGACAGCAGCAACAGGAATGAACGGCCAGCAGTCAAATCTGGACACAATCTCCAACAATCTTTCAAACGTGAACACGACTGGATTCAAGCAGCAGCGCGTTGAATTTGAGGATTTGATGTATCAGAACGTTAAGCTTGCCGGAACTCCAGCCACAGAAGACACCGTAACTCCTGTAGGAATTCAGCAGGGAGCAGGAACAAAAGTTGCTGCGACTCAGAGAATTTTTTCGCAAGGCTCTTTGCAGAACACTGGCGTTGACACTGATGTTGCGGTTGTTGGCGACGGATTTTTCCGCGTTCAGCAGTACGACGGAAGCTACGCTTACACGCGCGACGGCTCTTTTAAAATCGATATGAACGGCCAGCTCGTAAATTCAAACGGACTTCGCGTAATGCCTGAAGTCATCATGCCGGACGGGTTTGACATTCATTCGCTTACGATTGACGACACAGGACGCGTCTCAGTAAAGATTTTCGGTCAGGACGATCCGGTTGACGTTGCGCAGCTTGAACTTTACCGATTCCCGAACAATGCCGGACTTGAGGCCTTGGGAGACAATCTTTATAAAGTCACGAACGCTTCTGGTGACGCGATTGCCGGACGGCCGGGCTTTGAAGGATTCGGCGTTACAAAGCATAAATTTGTTGAAATGTCGAATGTTTCCGTTGTGAACGAGATGGTTCAGATGATTGTTGCCCAGCGCGCGTACGAGTTCAACTCAAAGGCGATTCAGACAACAGACTCAATGCTTTCAACAGCAGTGAATCTTAAAAGGTAGTTTTTGATTAGAAATGCGCAATTCATGATGCACATTCATAATGAGTAATTAAAAATTACAATTAAGAATTGTGCGTTTCGCATTTTTAATTGTGAATTTTGCGTTTTTTATGAATTCTTTAACTTCAGGAGAAAATTATGACAGTCGGCGGAATAAGTTCAATAACAAACGGGCAGGGCGCGTTAGTCAGCGCGCAGCTTTCTTCTGAAAAAGGAAAATTCGACGAGCTTTTGTCGGAACTCAAAGGAAAAGAATCAAAAAGCGGAGTCGGAATGAATGTGGCTTCCGAGAAAATTTCTTACGACGGCAGACTTAACGGCGACTACACTTCTGGATTCAAGGGAACTTTCACAAGCGAGGTGGACAAGCATTCTCTTCCGCGCGGAGCGGCCGCAAATCAGGCGAATCCGAATGTAAAATCAAAGACAATCGACAGAACTTCCGCGCTTTATGAAAAATCGCTTGAGCTTGAATCTTACATTGTAAAAAATATGCTTTCTTCAATGCGGAAAACCGTCATCAAAGCGAACGGCGAAAGCAATTACGCGCAGAAAATGTACGAGGATATGCTTTACGATGAATATGCGACGATGATGACGAAAAATGCGGGATTTGGGCTTGCAGACCAGATGTATTTGCAGCTTAGCCAAAGCGCAGAAGCGTAATAAAAGCGAAAATTTGGAAGAAAAAGAGTTTGAAAGAGAAAAAGAAACCTTTTTAAGGTGTCGTTTTCTCTTTTTTAATTTCTAAAATAATTCTTACTGTCTGTTTGTGCGATATTTTGATAATATAAAGTCAAATATTATAATTTTTATGGAGATTGTGATGAAAAAGAAAAGTCTGACTTTTGCTTTTGTTTTACGGCTCGGCATTGAAATTGTTCTGTTTTTTACAGTTTTGACTGTAGTTACTGTGCGGATGATGCGCAAGGGAATGAGGGAAACTTACATAACTTCTACAACTGAGATTGCGAAAGGCTATTCAACTGCTTTGGTTCACCGAAACAGCAAATTTATGCAGCAGCTTAGGCTTTACACAACATCGGATGCGGTCAATTCTTATACTGATGTTGAGACTTTGGCCGAATGGCTTGTTGCGCATAGAAAAGCTAGGGGCGGTGATTTTTCTTCCATTATTTACTGCGATTATGAATCTGGAATGGCTTATTCTGATGATGGCGAGGTTTTTGATGCTTCAAGAACAGAATATTTCCAGAAGATGAAGGGCGGAGACTTAAATCAGTACGTCAGCAACGTAATTGGCAATAATGTTTCAGATTCAAGGTATTATGTCTGCAAAGCTATCAGCATAAAAAAGCAGAGAATAGGATTTTTTGCAGGCGCGATAAATCATGAGACGCTTGCAAAGGCTGTTGACGCGATTCAGGTTGGAGAAAGCGGATTTGCGACTCTTGTGAGCGGAGACGGAACCGTTATGTCTTACAAGAACGACAGCTCTCTTGTCATGAAATCAAAAATTTCAACAGAACGCTCGCTTGGAATGGAAAAAATAGCAGCCAAGATGACTTCGGGAGAATCTGGCACCGCATGGATAACCAATTCATATGGAAAGCAGCTTGCAGTTTACACGCCTGTAAAG
>CAKUTI010000002.1 GCA_934691925.1 uncultured Treponema sp.
CCATAGTAGGCTCCTGTGATTTTATTTTATCACAGTCCTACTATGTTTAGAATTTACAGAAAAGAGTTCACAGACTCGATTTTTTTTACGACAGTTGGTTGGAATCTGTTTCAAGAAATTCTTTTGCAAGCTCTCTTAAAAAAACTCCATTCGCTCACATATTTTCCCGCTTTTGAATTCTCTCCGCTTCATCATCTTTCTTGTCTATTTGAACACATTTCAAAAATTCCTCATCTGCACGAAAAAAAACTGTTCTCGCGAAATCTCCCTCTTCCCTTGTTCCGTCCACCTTGTCCCTCACGTCGCTTCCCGTCTTTTCTCAATTTCTTCTGTAACTGGCTGTGAACTTTTTCTGTTTTAAAATATTATATTGAAAAAGGCGGAAAAATATGAAAAAAATGTTTTCGAAAATCTTTTCAAAAGTCTCTTTTGCGGCTCTTTCGGTTGGTTGCGCGTCGGTTCTTTTTGGCTGCGCGTCAACAAAGCTCGCTCTCGGCGCTCTTTCTCCAATGGCTGTCTTGAATGTTGAGGGCAGCTCTGTCATCTGGGAAGAGGCTGACGATTTTGACTATGAGGCTCAGGAAGATGAGGGCGGCGGAATTCTTGCTACAAGCGTGAACAAGCTTTTGAATTCAAAAAATCCGGAGCTTCAGACTGCGGCAGACAGAATGAACTATGCCGAGGAATCTCTTAGGCACGCTCTCGAGGAAAAATGCGGCGTTCAGGTTCTTGAAAAAGAAAAGTTCACCGAAAGCAATGTTTACCAGTATGAAATCTTGAATCTCTTGGGAATTTTAAGCACTAACACAACTGCGGACGGATACAGAGGCGGAATCGTGAAGCTGCCTGCAAAGAAAGCTCAGCTCTTGATGTCCGAGATTGGCGCGGAAAGCCTGATTTCGGCGCAGTTTGAGATTACAAAGAAAGTCGCGAACAAGAATATTTATCCTTTGGTCACGATGAAGGTCAAAGTCCAGAATCGGCGCGGAAAAATGGTCGTTGACAAGGAATATTCCGCACAGAGCGCAAGCGGCGTGAAAACTTACGGGGCTTACAACAAGTACAACAAGAATGATTTTGTCGCTCTTATAAATCCTCTGATTGATGATGTTATAGGCCGTTTTGCGTCAGAATATTCTTATGAAACTTCTGATGAATTGGAAAATTCTGATGCAAGCGATTCTTCTGAAATTTCCAGTGAGATTTCTTCTGATGAAAATGTGAATTTCGCGTCGCAGAAACTCGGAAAGCCAAAATCAAAATCTGGTTCAGCGGAAAACGCGGCTCAAAATCCGACTGCCGAGGAAGCGGCTCTTAAAAAAGCGCGGGAGACTGCAAAGAATCTTCTTTCAACAGGCTTGACGGCGCAGCAGATTGCGGACGCTACAGGGCTTTCTTTAGAGGAAGTCGAGGCTATGAAAAAATAAATTCCCTAAATTCCCGCTTTTGAAAAAACACAAAAGCGAAAGTCTTAGAATTTTTCAAAAAATTTCATCTGAACAAAAACGCGTCTTGCAAGGCTTGAGAAATCCGGCTTTGCGGGGTGCGTTTATTTTTTTTGCTTAAAAATAATTGACTTCCCAATTGCACTTCTTTATCATTTGTTAGCGTATGTAAATAAAAGTGATTATCTGCATACAAATGAAAAAAAATTCTTATAAAAAAATAGGAGACAAAAATGAAAAGAATAGCTCTTGCTTTTGCTGCAATTGCTTTTACGGCTTCGGCTTTCGCGGCTGATGTAACTTTCTACAACAAACTTTACGAGGAAGATGCGTTCCTGTACCATAACGACGCTGACGACAAGAACGAAAAAGATTTTCCTGTTCTCAAAGACAAAATGTCGGTTGAATATAAATCTGAGCACGTTGACGCGGCAATTACAGCGATTGCAGGCCTTGACGATTTTGACGGCAGCCACTTTGGAATCGACGGCTACATTGACGACTGGTATGTTGAGTACCGCCTTTTCCAGCCAGTTACGCTCGCTCTTCATGACAATATCTATATGGACGGCTCGGCTCTTCCAGTTTATGACGACAACATTTCAGGCGGAAACATCGGTTCTGACGGATTCACAGTTGTCTACCGCCCATCATTTATGAACAATTCCTTGCGGCTTGCTGCGACTCTTCCTTTTGACTTTACAAAAGGCGATTTTGACGAGAAGAATCCTAACTGGCTCAAGACAAAAGATGACGACGACGACACTAAATATGTTGACATCGGATTCGGCGCAATTTACGACAGCGAGCTTTTCCAGATTGGCGTTTCTGTTCAGGACGTTGCGGACGATGACGAGCGCGTAATCGGCTCTTATGTTTCTTTCCCGAACCTTTTTGGAAAAGTTGACGGACTTACGCTCGGTGGCGGACTTACCCACACTTTCTCTGAGGATGCTGACAAAGGCGCATTCAGCGCGAGCATTGGAGACGCGGGCTTTGACGACTTGACTTGGTTCGGCGGCGTTACAGGAGAGAATCTTGTGAGCGCGAACTTGACTTACGAGAAAGACGATTTGCCGGTAAGCTTCGCGGCTGATTTCCTCTACAATCTTGGAGAAAAATATTACGGAGACAACGGACTTGATGAGGACGATGAAGATTACGCTTGTTACGGAGCGTTCTCTTGGGACTTATACACTGCTGCAACTCTTGGATTTGGAATCTCTGAGCAGCTTTCAGCTTCTGTGACAGGAAAAGTTCTTGTTGACACAGCAAAAGACAGCATCCAGCCAGAGAAAGCGAAGAATGTTTACGGAATCGCGTTGAATCTCGACTTCCAGCTTGACGACCACAACTCTTTCGGAGCGGGATTTGAGTACCAGACTTGCGACAACGACTATATGGTTGCGGTTCCGCTCTACTGGCAGTGGGATTTGTAGTCTGATTTTTCTGAAAGCCTGAAAAGACTGCGGAGCGACATTTTTGCTTTTTTTGAGACTTAAAAACTTTCGCGGTTTTGGAAGAAAAAGGGATTGAAAGGGGAAAAGAAAACTTTTTTGAAAAGGCTTTCGTTTCCCCTTTTCTGATTTTAAATTGACTTTAGATTTTTGCTTGAAATCTTTAATCTTTTTGCGGCAATCGTTGAATCCATTGGAATATTTTGCTATAATTGTTCAATTTTACTTTTCAATTTCATATAAAAATTTTATGGGAGAAAAATCATGGCATTTTATTTTTCAGAGCCGTCTCACACTTTTGGTGAGTATCTTTTGGTTCCTGGCTACACAGCAGAGAATTGTGTTCCAAGCAACGTCAGCCTAAAGACCCCGGTGGTTCGTTACAATAAGAAAGCAGGTGAAAAATCTCCGCTTACAATGAACATTCCGATGGTTTCTGCGGTTATGCAGGCTGTTTCTGACGACAAGCTCGCGATTGCGCTCGCAAAGGAAGGCGGAATCTCGTTCATTTACGGAAGCCAGACAATTGAAGAGCAGGCTGCCATGGTTGCCCGCGTAAAAGACTACAAGGCAGGATTTGTGACTTCCGACTCAAATATCCGCCCGGAGCAGACTTTGGAAGAAGTTGTTGCTTTGAGCGAGAAAACAGGACATTCAACAGTCGCTGTTACAGAAGACGGCAGCGCGCACGGAAAGCTCGTTGGAATCATCACTTCAAAGGACTTTAGAATCGGACACTGCCCAGAGGGCGCGAAAGTCAAGGAATATATGACCGCGCTTAAAGACTTGGTAACAGGAAAGGACGGAATCTCCCTTTCAGAGGCTAACGAGATTATCTGGAACAAGAAAGTGAACCAGCTTCCGATTGTTGACGCGAACGGAAACCTTGTCTCGCTTGTTTTTCGCAAGGACTACTCGACACACACAGAAAACCCGAACGAGCTTTTGGACTCAAAGCAGCGTTACATCGTCGGAGCTGGAATCAACACACGCGACTACATGGAGCGTGTTCCGGCTTTGCTCGCTGCAGGAGCTGATGTTTTCGTTCTCGATTCCTCTGAAGGATATTCTTACTGGCAGGCTAAGGCACTCAAAGACATTCACGAGAAATGGCCTGGAACAAAAGTCGGAGCTGGAAACGTTGTTGACGCTGAGGGATTCAACTTCCTTGCAGACGCAGGCGCGGACTTTGTTAAAATCGGAATCGGCGGCGGCTCAATCTGCATCACACGCGAGCAGAAAGGAATCGGACGCGGACAGGCGACAGCGACAATCGAGGTTGGAAAGGCTCGCGACGAGTATTATCAGAAGACAGGAATCTACGTTCCAATCTGCTCTGATGGCGGAATCGTCCACGACTACCATGTTACATTGGCACTCGCAATGGGCGCGGACTTTGTAATGCTCGGAAGATACTTTGCAAGATTCGACGAGTCTCCTTCAAACAAGCTCGTTGTGAACGGAAACTACGTGAAAGAATACTGGGGCGAGGGAAGCAACCGCGCCCGCAACTGGCAGAGATACGATCTGGGCGGAAAGAAATCGATGGCTTTCGAGGAAGGCGTTGACTCTTACGTTCCTTATGCCGGACACTTGCACGACGGCGTTGGAATGACGCTCAAAAAGGTAATCCACACAATGTGCAACTGCGGCGCGCTTTCGATTCCGGAACTGCAGGAAAAAGCGAAAATCACGCTTGTTTCCGCAACGACAATCAGCGAAGGCTCGGCTCACGACGTTGTTGTAAAAAACACAAGCGTTCAAAGCTAAGTTGATTTAAGGCGGCTTTGCCATTAGGCGAAGCCGGCAAAAAAGCGAAAGATTGATAGAAATGCAAAATCCCTGATTTTAGATAAATCGCTAGAATCAGGGATTTTTTTTGTTTAGAGATTCCGAAATAAAGCGAGTATCAGGCTGATCGAGTTCGGAATGAGTCGCAACCTTACGGTTGCTTAACGAGTTTTGGAGCAAAACTCGCGGGACTTCATTTCCTTAATCTTTGCACAAAATGCGTTCTAAAGGCAGTCCGTTATGAAGCGGTTTATTACGGTTTCAATGACGGCCGGATACATTCCGACCAGAGCGTCTTTGTCATAATCGAATTTTTTTACAGGAAGGCTCTCGCTTGAAGTCGCCTCGTACTGATTGAAAACAACTTTTTTCCCGTTTGAATCGTACAAAATCACATCCATAACCACTTGCGCGCGCACGTTTGCGTTCAGCTTGGACTCCTTGTCAAAAAGCTTGTTGAAACGGAATTCCGCGCTTACAAGGCTTTTCACGCCAAGCTCGCCCATCATCATCCGGGCTTTTTTCGCGCTTATCGAATAAAGATTTTTGCTGTAGCCTGTCGCGGAAATCCAAGTGTCAAGAAATGAAAGCGGGCTTTCATAAGAATTTTTGTACTGTTCGCTTTCAAGAATTTTTTCCTTGTCGGAGACTTTAAGCCCTGCAACATCTTCAAGAGCAGGGCGAAAATATTCCTCGGCATAGTCAACACGGTCTTGGCCTGTCAGAAGCTCCGGATTTTCTCCGTGAAGAAATTTGTCAACGAGAACCGAAAGCGCGCTTGTGTCGTTAATGTCCTCCTCGTCGCTTCGGGCATAGCGGTTGTCAACCTGCTCAGAAAGATTCTTGTTTCCAGTAACTCCGATAACTGCAATCGAGCCGTAGCCAGCCAAGCCGACTGGAGATGACGCGCAGCCGAAAAGAATCAAGACTGAAAAAGAAAGAATTAAGATTGAGATTTTTGAAATAAATTTTTTCATAATAAATGCAAATGAAAAATAAAAAGGATAAAAACAAAAACAGCGTTCCCGTGAACTGCACGGGAACGCTTGTAAAGCTGATTGCAAATCTGCAAAAAACTTATGTTTTAGATTACATCTTTACGCGGAAGTACATTGGGATTCCAAATCCAATGTCTGTTTCCTTGCCGAATTCAGAATCTTTATCTGCTCCAACACCGCAGAGTGTAGCGTTTACACCAACGATGATTGAAGCTCCTTTTCCAGCAGTGAACTCAGCAGCAGGTGTGATAGAAACTGTAGAGCCGTTGTTTGTTGACTTTCCTGTTGCAACTTTTCCGTCGCCCATGTCTGTCAGAACACCGAGCGCGCAAGAAACTGCGACTGTCGGGTTAAGTGTGTAGCGTGCGTTCAAGAAGTTCCAAAGTGCCGCATCTGTTGTGAAAGCGTTGGGCTTGTTGCTTCCGTTCCATACTTTTGACGCTGCCAATCCTAGGTTCTTGTCTACTGCCGCATTTGCAGCATGTGCTGTGGTTGCAATGTAATTGTCTGTGTCAAGCTCTGAATACTTCAAGTAGTATGTGAAAGAAAGCTGGCTGCTTACAGCGTAGCGTGCTCGCAAGTCAAAACTGTAGTCGCAAAGGTCGCCGTCGTAGAACGAAGCCGCTCCTCCGACTGTGGCAATCAGGTTGTCTGTTCCGAGCCACTGAACATAAAGTCCAGGGACAAGAGCAAGTCTGTCATCTGCTGTTGATTCATCTTTCTTTGTTGCAGAAACTGTCGCGCCTTTTACAAAAGCTTCAGCCTTGAAGAGATTTCCTTTTGAAACATCTGCGAATACAGACCAGCCTTTGTCGCCATTGTTTCTTTCTGTTTCCGGCCTGTTCCATGCGCGGTCAGAAATAACAGTGCCGATAAGCTTTACTTTAAGGTCGTCAGCAGCCACTGTGTAGTCTGCCTGAGCATACATGTTGCGGTCAACAAAGATTTTTCCGCCCATGTTAATCTGGTTGTCTGAATATTTGCTGAAAGAGTCTGTGAACAAAGAGCCGAGCTTGAAAGTCTCAAAATACTGGCCATCCCAGTTTGACGCATCGTTTGTTACGCGGTAGCCGCCGTTGATTCCGTCTCCGTTCCATCCTGCCTGAGTGTGGAAGCTGCCCCACTTTGCGCCGATTTTAAGGACGTTAAAACGGATTGCGTCAGCCGTTGTCGGCTGAATGTCTGCCTGAAAGTCAAAAATATCGCCAGAAGCCTTCAAGGACAGTGTGTCCTGCTGAGTGAAATCGCCCAATGCGTTGAAACGAGACTCAACGTATCCAGCAGATTTGTCTTCGCCGTTGTCAGTATAAGAATAGAGCGATGTGCCCTGTCTATAGTTAAGGTTCACAGAAGTCTTTGCTGCCGCTGAACCGAATACCAATGCGCTAACCGCAAGCGCACTAATTATCTTTTTCATCTAATTCCTCCAAGAATCTTTTTTACCTTTTCTTTTGACAACTCTTAGTAGTTGAAAGAGAAGATTACAGGAACTGTAAAGTCAAAAATCTCCTGTCCTTTGTTGAAGCCGATATTTGTCCAGTCTGCGCGAGCAGAAATTGTGACTGTCGCCTTTTCTGTGGCAGCGATTGCCAAAGAAGGAGAAACGATAAGCTCGTTAGCGCTTGGATAGCTTTTGTCAAAATCATAGATAAAGTGCTGCAAGTTAACTCCGAACTTCATGTTGTCAAGAAGAGCGTATGTCGCGTTAATCTGGTTAGACATAGAGAGCTTGTTGTCGTCCCATTTTTTAGAGTCGTTCTCTTTAAGTCCTGTAAGATAGCTAGAAATGTTATGCGCTGTTGTAACAGAAAGTTTGTCTGTTACAGCGTAGCGAGCGCGGAAGTCAACCGCGTACTCAACTCCAGTGTCGCCTTCTGCCTTGTATGTTGTGTTTCCTTCAAGACCAAGAGAGAATCCTGCTGTAGCCTGAAGTTTTTCCATCATAAGTGGGCTGAAGAAAAGGCCGAACGAGTAGTTGTGGGCTTTGAGAGACTTCACAGCCAAGTTCACGTTGAATGCGCTGTCCTGTCTGAAAGCAACCTCGCCGACGAATCCGTAGCTGTTTGTTCTTTTGTAAGCTCCGTCGTTGTCTTTTGATTCCTTTTTGAATGAATCCCAATTGCTGTTTACGAGACCGAACTTTACCATGAGCGCGCCCGGAAGAGCGTCTTTGTTTGTGTATGCAGCAACAAGAGCAAGATTTTTCTCTGTAAGGTTGTCAGAATCTTCAGCTACAGTTCCGCCGATAACACCCGGTTTCCAGCCGATGAAGTCTTCGTCGTCAAGGTCGCCTGCGTCTGTGTCAGCAAGGTCAATATAACGGCTAGACCATTTTCCGCCTGTGAACTGTGTGCTGATTGCAGCAAAATTCATCCAGCCGTAGTAGCTGTCAATAGTAAGCGCACCATCCTCAATATCCCAGTCAGCAACTGCGCCTGCATAGTCGTTTGAAAGACCTAAAGACAAGCAGTCAGTGCGGCTGTCATTATCATACTTAAGATTATCGCCATTAGACTTAAAGTAGTTGTTGCCTTTATAAGAAAAACTTATATCAGCAGCAAAAGCAGATCCCGCCAGCAAAGCAGTGGCAAGAGTCACGCCAATGATTTTTTTCATTTTAAAAAATCCTCCTTTTTTATTGGGAAGTTTAAACCGAGGATTGAATGTCATAACTTTTTTGCAGAATTCCGAAAAATCCGGATTTGCACTTTTCCGCTGCGGAAAAATTGGAGATTTTGCGAAATATTCAAGACAAGGGGAATTGGGAGGAATTTCGGGAAAATTATGCGGATTGAGAAAATGCTGCCCAGTTATTTTTTTGCAGTCTTCGCGCGTACATTTCCGTTTCCCTCTTCCCTTGTCCCTCACGAAAAAAAATCTCGCCCTGCACAAATTTCACTTCCCTTGTCCCTCAAATCCCGTTTCTCCCCATTTCCTTTCCCCGCATTTTTTATGGAAACTTTGCAAAGAGGTGAACAAAATGAATTACGGTTATATCAGAGTTTCTACGGAACATCAGAATCTTGAGAATCAGCAGATGGAAATTGAGCGTTTCTGCCGCCTGAAAGGAATAAAGATTGATGTCTGGATTGAAGAGAAAATCAGCGGAACGAAAAAGCCTGAAATGCGTAAGCTCGGCCGCGAGATTATGAGCAACGTGCGCTCAGGCGACCTTATAATCTGCACAGAGATTTCGCGGTTCGGCCGCTCGCTGATTATGATAATGAACATTCTCCAGTATTTTCTTGAGCGTGGAATAAAAGTCTGGACGATAAAGGACGGCTACCGTCTTGGAGACGACATTCAGTCAAAAGTCATCGCGTTTGCATTCGGGCTTTCCGCGGAGATTGAGCGGCAGCTGATTTCGGAGCGAACAAAGCTAGGTCTTAACCGAGCGCGTAGGCAGGGAAAGCATGTCGGGCGGAAAAACGGCTGCAAGTCTTCCTATTATAAACTGACTCCGAAAGACGACTACATAAAAAGGGAGATTTTTGGAGGAAGAAGCAAGAATTCGCTTGCAAAGGAGCTTGGAGTCTCGTGGAAAACGCTGAATCTGCATCTTTCAAGGATTATGTTCAAGAAATAAGAGAATTGTAATCTGATTTCTTGCTGGAAACCGACTTTTGCCTGAAATAAAAAGCAAGGAGATTGAAGCCGTAAAAAATTGTCCGGGCTTGACTTCAGAATCTGCATGACGATTATTAGCAGCTTTATTTCTCCAATTTTTTCATTAAAAAGGTCGGAATATGGCAAAGAAAAGCGAAATCGACGAGAAATCTTGGGAGCGGCAGACAATCACGAACCGTTTTATGTTCTACAAGATTTTCACGTCGGATCATGAATTGTGCAGGCGGCTTCTTGAAATCCTCCTCAGGCTGAAAATCTCGCGGATTAAGATGCCCGAGGGCGAGAAAGGCTTTGAGTCCGATGCGGAATCCCATTCAATCAGAGTGGATATTTTCACAGAGGACGAAAAACACATTTATGACATAGAGATGCAGACAACGAATGACGAGGATTTGCCCGAGCGCGCAAGATATTATCAGGGAATGATGGATGTCTCAACGCTAAAGCACAGCGAGCCTTACAGTTTTCTGAAAGACTCAATCGTGATTTTCATCTGCCTTTCAGACCCGTTCGGCAGAAAAAAGGCGCGGTACATTTTCAAGAATCTTGACACTGAGGACGGCGGTGAGCTAGGAGACCGCACGTCAAAAATCTTTTTCAATGCCGCAATGTATGATAAAATCAAGGGCGATGAGGAGCTTCGAGCCTTGCTTGAATATTTTTTCTCTGGCAGGGCGGAAAGCGGTTTCACAAGCTCTCTTGAAAAACAGGTGGGCATGGCAAGACGCAACACGGAATGGAGGCATGGCTATATGACAATAGAAAGAATGAAGTATTACGCCGAGCGGCGTGCTGCCGCTCAGGGAATGAAGCAGGGACTGTTAAAAGGAGCTGCAAAGCAGAAAGCCGAGGACGAGAAAATCCTAGCGAAAATGGCCGCGCAGAAAGACCGTGAAATTCAGCGGCTCATGGCAAGAGTCGCGGAGCTGGAAAACAGAAAGTAAACGTGCGGAAATGGCGCTGTAAAAATCGGAAAAATTTCGGTTTTTGCAGCGCATTTTTATGCTTTTTTCACAAGTAAAAAGCAACAATTCTGCAAATGCTTGGTTACGAATTTGTCGGAAAATTTAAAAAAGTAAACATTGACTGTAAAACTGTCGAAATCTATAATACAAACAAAAGGAAGTAAATAAACCGTCGGTTTAAACTTCCCAATAAAAAAGGAGGATTTTTTAAAATGAAAAAAATCATAACTGCAGCCGCTGTCGCTGCTATGGCTGCTTCTTTCGCTGCTGCTGAGGTTACAGTAGGCTTGAACGCTCGTGTTCGTCCGAATTTGTATAGCATCACAGGAACAACAGAAAAAGGTGACACAGATGCTTACACATCAACAACTTACGCTGACCTTGATGGATTCGGAGCAATGAGCGACACTCTTTCTATCAAAGGAAAAACCGATTACGCTGGTATTCAGGCAGACTTGACACTGACATCTGGTATTGGCAAAGATGGAAATGAGATTGCTGAATTAGAGGCTGGAAAGGCTGGAGAAACAGCATTCAAAATTGATAATTATTACGCATGGTTGAATTGGGGAAGTTTCAAGATTACTGGTGGTGTTTACGACAGCCGCTACACAAACCGCGGTAACTACACAGCCACAGAGCAGGGCATTCTTGATGAGGAATTCTCTAAGACAATGGGACTTTCTACAAAAAACGGTCTTTCTGTCAAAGGAGCCGACTTTCTAGGGGATTTCGGTAACGTTGCTCAGGTAAATGGCGGAAATTATCTTTCATTGTTGGCAGACTACACGCTCAATGACATTGCTGGCGGAAATCTTCTTTTGAAAGGCGGTCTTGTTGAAAATGCTGGCGATGAAAAATACAAGAACACAAATATATCTACAAAATCTTATGATTCATATACAGACAAAGACGGAAACTCGTTCTCACAGTCTGCAGGATATGTTTTCGAGGCTGCATGGAGAAAGGACGACACTGTTGCTGTAGACTTTATCTTTAAGAACCCATGCAACAAAGCTTACGGATTCGGTCTTTATGTAACACCTCTTATGATTCAGAACACAAAGAACGTTGTGCTTGGATTCACATACGGAACACGGGAAGATTCAATAAAATCTGCATTTGCAATTGACTTGCGTGGCCAGTACAACATCGACTCCCAGATGACAGTTGCTCTCGGCGCTAAATACGAGTCTTACGAGGCAGATGTAAGCGGTGCTGACGCAGAAACAGCTATGCAGGTTGCAGGTGAATTCTCTTACAAAGTGAACGACATTGTAACAGCCGCCCTTGACCTCGGATATTTCAATCAGGATATGGACAACAACGATGATGTTGATGATGACGGTTCTCAGTTCTTTGTAACATCTCTCCGCGGAAAATTCACAGCCGGAAAGAACGCTGCTATCACAACTGCTCTCAGACTCAAGAAGGTTCTCAACCCTGCTGACGGCGGAACAGACTACACATTCGACATTCCAGTCGTTCTTCGCGTAAAGATGTAATAAAGGCTTTGTAGCTTGACATCTTAAGGCTTCCTGTTTTTTCAGGAAGCCTTTTTTCGTTATTTAAAAACATCCCAGTTCTAAAAAGTCTATAAAGGAAAATCAATATGAAAAAAAAATCTTCACCAGCCGCTTTTGCATGCATTGCGGCTTTGTTTTTGCTTTTGCTTTCAGCAGGCTGCGCGTCAACAAAAAATATCAGCTTAAATGGCAAGTCTCCGCTGGCAGTTGTCTCGATAATCGGAACGAACCTTGTATCATGGCAGGAGCAGACGCAAAATGACAACGACGAGACTTTGAGCACAGACGGAGCATTCAACGCGCTTCTCAACAAGGCGATTGACGGCAAAAATCCAGAAATAGCGACTGCGGTTGACCGTCTTGACTATGCGGACGAGAGCTTTAGGCGCATTATGGCGGAAACGGCAGGGCTTCAGATATTAGACAAGAGCAAGGTTGTTGACACTGACATTTACGAGTACACGCGAGGCTCGTTCTACAACTCGCTTTCTGATTCAGTCTGCGCCACAGGCTACAAGGATATGACCGTAATCGGCGCAAAAAAAGCTCGGATAATCGAGAGCGAACTTGGCGCAAAGTCTCTTGCGACAATGGATTTCAACTTCAAGAAAACCGTCATAAAAGGCAACCGGCAGAACGGCAGTCTTGCGGCTTTTGTTATGATGAAGGTAAAAATTCTTGACGAGCGCGGGCGGGAGTTCATAAACAAGGAATACACAGGAGTTTCATCAAAAACAACTTCGATAATAAGCGGATATTACAAGAAAGAAGAGCTTCTCTCGCTAATCAACGAGACAATCGACGACTTGATTACGCAGTTCGCGGTGGAGTTTTCAGGGAATCTAACAAAGGAAAGTGAACTTGAAACAGACGGCGGAACTTCGGAAAACGCAGGAGTCGCCGCGGAAGAAAATCAAACAGCGGGCACATCTGATATTTCAAGCGACTCCGCTCCGCAGGCTTCGGCAAAGCTCGGAAAGCCGAAAAGCATGCAGAAATAAAAGCCAAGCCTCACCAACGCAGCCCCTGAAATAAATTCAGGGTGACGAACAACACAAAAAAGCGAGACAGCCATTTCGTAAAAACTGAAACGGCTGTCTCGCTTAATTTTTTCAGAATTTCTCTTGCTTAAATCTTAGCAAGAAACAAGTCCTATCTAAGCTCAGGCTTGAATCCAAGAACAGCCTCTGCGTCCGCGAATTTCTTCGCCTCGTCGCTAGAAAGCTGTTTCGCGTTTCCGGCAATGGAAGCGCCCTCGCCTTTCGCTCCGCTTGTGCGGAAGAAAGCTTTTTCAGCTGTGTTCACAGCGTCCCAGTCGTTCCATGTCTTTGAGTTGAGCTGCTTTGTAAAGTCGCAGTTCACATAAACGATTTTTCCGGTCTGTGTCGCGCTTGTGGCAGAGCCGCCAACCCAAGTTCCGCGACCGAGTGTGATTTTCTTTCCGTCTTTTGCGTCCTCAAAGCTCTCATCAGATGTAATCAGAGAATTGCTGAAGACAAATCCGTTCGCATAAGAAGCAGTTGATGAATATCCTGTGTCTGCGGCAGCCGCAGCCACGATGATTCCGCCGTTCGCGTACTTGATTGTGTGAATCTGGCAGTGGTCAAAGAACGTTGTGGCTCCGCCGCAAATGTAGTCAACATCGCCCTCGATGTAGCAGTCCTTCATGTAAATGCGGCCCGAGCGGAAATAGATTGTGTCCTGCTGGCCGAGCAAAATGCAGTTTTCAATGTAAGACTTGTCAACTCCGAAGAATCCGAGAGTCTCCGAGCGTCTTTCAGAGCCGCCCCACTGCTTGTTCCATTCAGCTCCCTTGTTGTAGAAAGTCAGGTTCACCGCATTGAAGTAGCAGTTCTCAGCCGGCTTTTCAGGAATTGAAGCCGCTTTTCCAGGCTCGGTCGCAGTTCCTTTTGGAAGATAGTTCACCTCAACAAGAATGTTTCCGTTGATTCCGCCTGTGTCCGCCTCGTATCCGTAGATGATTGTTGTCGCCGGGTCGGTTCCAACGAGCGTGATTCCAGGCTTTGTGATTACGAGCTTCTCGCGGTAAAGTCCCGGCTGAATCAGAATCGCAGAGCCGGAAGGGACAGCATCGATTGCAGACGCGATTGTCTTGTACTGCTCGTTTGCCCCGACTTTCGCCGCAAAGCTAATGTTCGGCACAACAGGCGCGCGGTTTGTTACTTTTGTTGTCATCTGCGAGTAAGGAAGATAGTCCAAGTCGAGCTTTCCGTTCTCGATTTCCGAAGGGTCAACAAAGCTGTCGCTTTTTCCGATTTCTGCTCCCTGCATATTGATTCCGGCAGGCTTGTTCGCCGGCCGCTTGCTTGCAGGACCAGAGTCTTTAGAGCAGGTCGGAATCGTCTTCAAGTCCGCCTTCACTTTCTTTCCAAGCTCCTCAATCGGAGTGTTCTCAACATCATCATCAAGAACAACGAGAAGATAAGAGTAACGTCCGAAAGCGTTTGTTGAGCCGTCGTTGTCTCCAAACTCAAGATAGTTTCCTTTTCCTGTAAGATATGCGGTCGGGTCGCTTTCATCAGGCGTAAATGCGACATTATGCTCAGAGCTTACTTTCTTGCAGATGTCAGAATGAATCAGCTTTCCGTCGATGTAAAGCTTTGAAGTCATTTTCTCAGGATTTTCAACATCGAAAATCATTCTGTACTCGTGCCAGTCGCTTACAATGTCAATCTGATGTCCGCCCTCGTCCTTTAGACGCGCCATGCTCTTTGAGCCTTTAATCTGGTTTGAGGAATTGTGGCGCAAAAGCGTCTGATACTCACCTTTCATAACGTAGCCGTAAAGAATTCCGTAAGGAGTCGTTGTCTTGTCCGGGTCAACAGCTCCCTGAGCCGCAAAAATCAGACTTACTTTTTTCTCGTTTCCAGAAAGAGGAAGAACAAGCGCGTCGTTTTTTCCGTCGAGAGTGTTGAATTTAAGCACTTTCCGGCCTTTAACGTCAGAGTCAATCAGCTCAAAGTGATTCTTGTACAAGTCGCCTGTGAGCCAGCCCGCCTTTTCCAAGTCCTTTTGAACATCATTCTTGTTTTTCTTTCCAGGAAGATAAAGATTCCAGTTTTTTGAAGGCTTCATCTCCTCGCGCGCGCTTTTTGCAGACAGCGGCAAAAGAGCCGAGCCAGCCAAAGCGAAAGCCAGAAGAGCCTTGCCAAGTTTTTTCATAATTTCCTCCGTTTTTACAATCGAATATTACAATTATAAAACGCAGAAATATAAAAATTACGTCAAAATTGTTCAATTTTAAGAGATTTTATAAGAATTAAAACTGTCGCCCCGCAAGATTCTATAGATTTTTAAGGAGATTTTAGATTTTCGGGAACGATTCTGTTGGAGACGAAAATCTACTCCAGAATCGTAATCTCTACGCGGCGGTTCTGGGCGCGTCCTGAATCGGTGGAGTTGTCGGCGACGGGACGGTTTCCGCCCCAGCCTTTGCAGATTAAGCGTCCGGCTGAAATTCCGCGTTTTACAAGCTCGGCGGCGATTGACTCGGCGCGCTCGGCAGAAAGTTTCTGCTCTCCCTCCGGCTTTCCGACGCTCGCGGTGTGCCCCTCGATTAAAAGCTGGTTCGGCACGGTCTTCAAGACTGCGGCAACATCATCAAGCCTTGAAGTCTCGCCTGAGACAATTTGCGCGCTGTCTGGCAAGAATTTTATGTCGCGGATTGAAAGCCGCACGCCTGCCGAAGTCTCCTCGACGAGCATATTGTTTTTTGGCGCGGACGCAATGCCGGAGACTTTTTCAACTTTCTGAGCTTTGCTGTTTTTGATGTTTTCTCTTTCAGACTTTTGAGATTTGCCGTTCTTTCCAGAATCAGACGCGGTTTCAGTTCTGCTGTTTTTCGCATTTTTTGCGTTTTCTTCTATTTTATTGTTTCTATCTTGATTTCCTGTTTTTCTAGGCCAAATTTCATTTTTCGATGATTCGCCTGCGCTAAAGATTCCGCCTTTTGCAGACGCAACTTCAGTTCCGACACGGTTTGCGCTTCCAAATCCGAATCCGCCTGCCGCACCATCATCTTGATTCTTGCTTTGTTTTTCATCTTTTTGAGAAATGCTCGCGACACGCTGAAGATTCATCAGGAGCTTACTTCTGTCAACCGCCGGAGGATATTCGGTAAACAGCGTGATTGTTCCCTTGAACGCGACTTGGCTTTTGTCGCTGTAGAAAAAAGTCTCGTCAACGCTGTCGTTTATCAAAATCGCCTCGCCTGTGGATTTTCTTACGATAATATCCGCCTTGTGTCCGCCGGTCGCCTTTTGAAGAGAATCGTCGCCCTTCACGTCCCTGTAGGAATTTGAAAAACCGTAGTTTGTCTGCCAGATTGCCTTGATTCTGTAAACTTTTTCTTCCTTATAAATCTCCTCGCCTGAAAAAGTGTAGAGAACCTGAATCGGCATGCGCGTGAAAACGCCTTTGTTTAGCGGGTCAACCGCGCGCTCCGCCTGAGCTTTCCACGAGTCTCCGGGTTTCAGGTTCTGCGTTGTGTAGCTCGGAAAGCTTCTGAAAGCCGGATAGCCGTTGTCCTCAACCATTTTCATCTGGCCGTCAGAGTCAATGTAGAAAACGGACGGAATCGCCTTGTGGATTCCTTCCATCACAGATTTTGAATTTCGCAGAGTCTCTTCCATCACATAGAAATTTCCGTCGTACAATTGAGATTTTCTCGCAGGGATTCTTGTTTTTTGCGGAAGTTTCTCATCTTGGAGATATTCAGGAATGTTAGCCGGCAGGCTTTCAGCGGCTGAGATAAACGAGCGGACCTCGCGGCTTGTAAGCCCGGAATATTTTCCGTTCACGTAGCGGCGGAGATTTGTGCGCTCAACGAGCGTGTAGCCGCGATTCCCGGAATATTTTATCTGAACGCTCTCGGAGAACGCAAAAAAGCAAGGAAACGCGAACGCGAAAACAACAAAAAATCTTTTGAAAAGTCTCTGCATATGATTATTATCGGAATTTCTGAGCTGAATACAAACCAGACATTCGGATTAAAAAAGTCGTTCCAATGCGGATTGCTTGCACGGACTTTGCCTACGGCTCACAATGACAAATTCGCTTTAAATCGCTAGAATACTTGGAATAAAAAGGAACGAAAAAATGTCTAAACCGCTTATCTGTTTGTGTCTTACAGCAAAAACCATGGCTGAGGACTTGGCTTTGATTGAAAAATACCGTGAATATATTGACGTTGCGGAGCTTCGCGCTGACTTTCTTGACGACGATGAGCGGCTCAATATGCGGGAGTTTCCGTCAAAGGCGAAAATTCCGTGCATTCTGACAATCCGGCGCACTGTTGACGGCGGAGAATATTCTGAAGGCGAGGCTTCACGCACAACGCTTTTTGCCCGCGCTCTCGCGTTTGCCGACGAGGACAGGACAAAGAATTTCGCCTATGTTGACTTTGAGGAGGATTTCCATGTGCCGAGCCTGCAGGATGCGGCTCTCGCCTACGGAACAAAGATAATCCGCTCGTTCCACGATATGAAAAATCCAGTCAAGGACATCGCGTCAAAAATCAAGTCGATGAGAATCTCAAAGTTCGAGATTCCAAAAATCGCCTTTATGCCTCATTCCTTAAAAGACGTTACAGACTTGTACAACGAGATGCGCTCTTTTTCCGATTCCGACCAGATTGTCTGCGCAATGGGGCCGCTCGGTCTTCCTACAAGAATTCTTGCGTCTAAGTTCAACTCTTATCTAAGCTACACTTCTCCGTCTGAGCTTTTGGGAAATCTTCTTGAAATCGGGCACACCGACCCGAAAACGCTTTGCGAGCTTTACCATTTCCACGAGATTGGCAAAGACACTGCGATTTACGGAATCACAGGCTGGCCGCTCAAAGTGACTTCAAGCCCGAGGCTTCACAACACGAGCTTCAAGGAAAACAATATGAATGCGGTCTACATTCCGTTCAAGTCGGAAAGCTCTGACGAGGCGTTCGAGTTCGCAAAGGCAGTCGGAATGAAAGGATTCAGCGTTACAGTTCCTCACAAGGAGGCAATCATAAAGCATCTCGACGAGGCAGACAAAAAAGTCTCTGAAATCGAGGCCTGCAACACTGTAATCAACAGAAACGGAAAATATTTCGGCTACAACACGGACTGCACCGGCTTTGAGAAGGCGCTTGTAGAATTCACAGGGCTTGAAAGCCTTAAGCACAAGAAAGTCGCGATTATCGGGGCCGGAGGCGCAGCAAAGGCTGTTGCCTATGCGGTCCACGAGCTTGGCGGAAAAGCATGCGTCTTCAACAGGACTGTATCTAAGGCGCGCGCGCTTGCGGAAAAGTTCGGGTTTGACTTCGACTCGCTTGATGTTGACGCACTTCCAAAACTTAGCAAATTCAACGAGATTATAATCCAGACGACTTCAAAGGGAATGTCGGCAACAACAGCTCCGTCAGAGGAAAACGACCCGCTCTGGTTCTATGATTTTTCAGGAAGCGAGCTTGTCTACGACATAGTCTACGAGCCTGAGACCACGCCGATTATGGAGCGCGCGAAAAAAGCGGGCTGCAAAGTCCACAACGGCTACACAATGCTCAAATATCAGGGCGCGGAGCAGTTCAGGCTTTACAAGGAAGTCTACGAAGATTCGTAAAAAAGCGCGCGTCATTGCGAGGAGCGCAGACGACGAAGCAATCAATAAAAAAACAGGAGACATAAATGCTTTCACAATCAGAACAAAAAAAACTTGCGGCGACAACCGCGATTGACACGCTCATCGCTCAGGGAAAAATCTTCTCCGGAATGAAAATCGGGCTTGGAACTGGAAGCACGGCTCTTCCGGCGGTAAAACGTCTTTCAGAAAGAATCGAGGACGGAACTCTAAAGGACATAAAAGCGGTTGTAACCAGCTTCCAGACAGAAAACTACTGCAAGGACTTGGGAATTCCAGTCTTCACGCTGAACGACCGCGTTATCGGCGGACACTTGGACTTGGCGATTGACGGCGCGGACGAAATCGACCAGAAAAACAATCTGATAAAAGGCGGCGGCGCGGCTCTTCTGCTTGAAAAAATCATCGCCTACAATTCTGATTTCTACGCGATTGTCGCTGACGAGTCAAAATCCGTGGAGACAATGGGAACAAGATTTCCGCTTCCTGTCGAGATAATCGGCGGAGCGCGGCTCGCAGTCGAAAAGCATTTGGAAAAGCTCGGCGCAAAATGCGTCTTGAGAGAAGGAGTCAAAAAATGCGGACCTGTAATCACCGACAACGGAAACCAGATTCTTGACTGCACTTGGAAAAATCCTGTTGACCCGGCGGAAATGGAGAGCGAAATCTCTAAAATCGCAGGCGTTGTTGAAGTCGGATTCTTCACGAAGCTAAAGCCGCTTGCGTTCATCGCGCACGCAGACGGCAAAGTGGAAATAAGATAAGGCGCAAAGCAGCAGGCGAATAACGAGAATCAAAGCGAACGCAGTAGAGTTCAGCATAACAAAAAAATCCCCCGAACCGTGAAAAGTTCAGGGGATTTTTTTGCGATTAAGAATGGCGAGAATTCGTCATTATGCCACACGTTTTCTATTTCAGGAGCTTGTCCAGCGTGTTGTCTTTTTGCCGCCAGTTCTTGTCAACCTTTACCTGCAAGTCAAGCTCAATCTTGTAGTCGAAAATCTCGCGGAGCTTCTCCTCGCTTGCAAGGCGGATTGCCTTTATCATTGAAGCTCCTTTTCCAATCACGATTCCTTTCTGGCTGTCCTTTTCAACGCACAGAAACGCGCGGCACCACATTTTTGTAGGCGAGCGCATTTCCATGTCGGCAATCTGAATGTAGACTGCGTGCGGAATCTCCTCTTCAAGGCGGTTGATTGCCTCTCCGCGGATTACCTCGGCGATTCTGAAACCGACATCCTGGTCTGTGTAATATTCATCAGGATAAAGATGAGGCTCTTCTTTCGCCATTTCAAAAAGCGCGTCCAGAACCTCATTCACGCCGTTTCCTTCAAGCGCGGACATTTCAACAACGCGGTTTTCCGGCACTTCAGGAAGCTGCCTTTTCACGAAATTATGCACGTGCACTTTTATAGCGCGCGACTGGTCGCATTTGTTAAGCGCGACAACAACCTTGTCCTGATGGTCTTTTAGAAGCCCGACAATCAGATTCTCCTCGTCTCCGCAGCTTCTCGTCGCGTCAATTATATAGAGAATCAGGTCAGAGCTTTCGAGCTGGTCTTTTACGATGTTTCTCATTCTGAGATTCATCTTTTTTTCTGAGTCGTGGTAGCCCGGAGTGTCAACAAAGACGAGCTGGCCTTTTGAGTTGTTCACGATTCCGCGGATTGCGTTTCTTGTTGTCTGCGGAATCGGGCTTACAATCGAAACAGGCTCGCCTGCCGCAGTGTTCAGGAATGTTGATTTTCCGGCGGAAGGTCTGCCGATTATTGTCACAAGAGCGGTTTTTGAGCCGATTTCTTTCTTTTCAGATTCATTTTCTTCGATTTTAGTGTTTTCCATAAAGATGATTGTAGCGGAATTCAAGGCGATTCTCAAATGGATTTGGATTTTAGATTGCTTCGCCCGGACTTTGTGATTTTTTTCGTCACCCTGAATTTATTTCAGAGTCTGTATTATTTATAGATTCCGAAATAAATTCGGAATGACGTGCGTTATTTCATCTCGCACAACAAAGTTTTCTTTTTAACCGCAAGCATTTCAACGATATTCACATTCTTTCTAAAATTCGCTAGAATTGCCATTCGGTTTTTAACTTTTAAGAGGTAATCATATGGATATTGTTCTTCTTGTTTTTCAGCTCGCTGTGATTATTTTCGCAGTGCGGATTTTCGGAAAACTTGCGGCAAAGGCAGGAATTCCGTCAGTTTTGGGAGAGCTGATTGCGGGAATCATAATCGGGCCATACGCGCTCGGACAGATTCATCTTCCCGGCTTTCCGAACGGTCTTTTTCCTCTCAATTCGGAATCAATGGCCGTCATGCCTGAGCTTTACGCGGTCTCGCAGATTGCTTCAATTATTTTGCTTTTCACTTCGGGACTCGAGACAGACTTGTCGCTTTTCCTTAAATATTCGGTTTCAGGCGGAATCATCGGTCTGGGCGGAGTTGTGGTCTCGTTCTTGCTCGGAGATTTCTGTGCGATGGAAATCATAAAGGCAGTTCCGGGAATCGCCCCCTGCACAGGATTTTTTGACAACCGCTGCCTTTTCCTCGGAATCATGTCAACTGCGACATCAGTCGGAATCACGGCGCGAATTCTTTCAGACAAGAAAAAAATGGATTCTCCTGAGGGAGTCACAATTCTTGCGGCGGCGGTTTTTGACGATGTTCTCGGAATCATTCTTCTTGCAGTTGTAATGGGAATTGTGTCTGCAACAAACGGCGGAGCTGCCCTTTCAGGAAGCGCAATCGGTCTTATCGGGCTAAAAGCGATTGGAATCTGGCTTATCGCGACAGTTGTGATGATTCTTCTTGCAAAGAAAATCGCGAAATTCGTCCGTCTTTTCGGCGGAACTTACGATTTTTCAATCGCCGCGCTTGGTGTCGCGCTTCTTCTCGCAGGATTTTTTGAGAAGCAGAGCCTCGCGATGATTATCGGAGCTTACACGACAGGACTCGCGCTTTCACGCACAGACATTGCGCCAGTAATTCAGGAGCGTCTGCATGGGCTTTACAAATTCTTCGTTCCGATTTTCTTTGCAGTAACAGGAATGAGCGTGAACGTTACCCAGCTTTTCAACCGCGAGGTCCTGATTTGCGGCGGAATCTACACGCTTTGCGCAGTGGCGGCAAAAGTAATAGGCTGCGGCGGTCCTGCCCTCGCTCTCGGATTCAACCTTAAAGGCGGACTTAGAATAGGAACAGGAATGATTCCACGCGGAGAAGTCGCGCTTATCATCGCCGGAATCGGACTTTCAGCCGGAATCATCGACCAGAAGATTTTCGGAATCGTTATTCTGATGACTCTTCTCACAACTTTGGTGGCGCCTCCGCTTCTCTCGTTCTCCTTGAAGATTAAAGGACGCGGAACACGCAAGGAGACAAAAACTTCTCAAAGTCAGCAGTTTGAATGGGATTTCAAAAATGCGGAAATCGCGCGGCTCGTTGTGGATATGTTTTTGCGCGACTTGCGCGCGGAAGGCTTCTATGTTCAGATGATGGACATAAACTCAGGAATTTCGCAGGCAAGACGAAGCAACACTTCATATTCAATCCATCTTGACGAAAGCATTCTTAGAATAGACACAGAAGAAGCCGACATGGGATTTATCAAGGGCGAAATCTACGAGATTATGCTCCGCCTGAACAACTCGCTTTCTTCTTTGTCCGCATTGAAAAACGCGGAAACTTTGCAGCACGAGTTTGTAAGCCCTGAGAACAGAGTCACAAATTCAATCTCGAAGTTCCTGAATCCTAAGTGCATTTCATGCAGCCTTAAAGGAAACACAAAAGACGAGATTCTAAGCGAGATGGTCAATCTTCTTTCGAATTCCGGCAAGGTCAAGGACAAGGCGAAAATTCTTGAGGAAATCAACGCGAGAGAAAAAGTCATGTCAACTGGAATCGAAAAGGGAATCGCTTTTCCTCACGTGCGGAGCCACGAGGTTTCAGAAGTCTGCGTTGCAATCGGAATCAAGAAGGACGGAGTTGACTTTAAGTCGCTCGACGGCCAGCCGTCAAAAATCTTCGTGATGATTGTCTCTCCAGACGCCGACTCGTCGCCTCTGATGCGTGTAATGGCGGCTTTCTCGGGCGCGCTCATGCACATAGAAATCAAGGCGAAACTTCTGACTGCAAAAACGCCGGAAGAAGTAATAGACATTCTAAAAGAAGCGAAAAAATAATATTTGAATATGCGGCGGTTTCAAAAGCTGGCAAGTTTTTTCCAGCAGATTGAAGCCGCCGTTTTTTAGGGCTGTGAAGCTCGCTCCATTAGCCATGCTTCCTAAAAATCAAAGGAATACTTCCTAAGAGCTAAAGGAATACTTCCTAAGAGCCGAAGGTATACTTCCTAAGGACTGAAGGAATACTTCCTTAGGGTCTTAGGAAGCCTTACTTCAGTCCTTAGGTATGCTTCCTAAAGGCCGAAGGTATGCTTCCTTTAGTTTTAAATTGCGCGCCGCATTATTTTTAAAGCTTTTGCCCTCTATTCTCTAAACCGCGCTTTTATCTTAAAATACGGATATGTCATTTTTATCAGAAAAAGAAACCGACGGCGTTTTGGACCGTTTTTTGTCATACGTCAAAATCTGGACAACTTCGGACTCAGAAAGCGCCGACAAGGGAATCCAGCCTTCAACAAACCGGCAGTTTGATTTTGCGACCCTTCTTAAAAATCAGCTTGAATCTCTTGGACTTGAAAATGTCCAGATTACGGAGCACTGCTACGTCTACGGATTTTTGAAAGCGACTCCTAAAATGGCGGAAAAAGCTCCGCTTTGCCTTCTTGCGCATATGGACACGGTGGAGGAAGTCTCGGGCGAGAATGTGAACGCGATTGTGGAATTCGGCTACGACGGAAGAAAAATCGATTTGGAATACAACTCCTCGCTGAATCCTGAAAACGATGAATTTTTGGCACTCGCAGGAAAAAACAGAGAGACGATAATCCGCACAGACGGAAAAACCTTGCTCGGCGCGGACGACAAGGCTGGAGTCACGGCGATTATGGCGGCTCTTGAATATTTTCACAATCATAATGAAATCGAGCATCAGGCAATCGAAGTGATTTTTTCTCCTGACGAGGAGACAGGGCACGGAATGGACAACGTTCCGCTCAATCTCCTAAAGTCAAAATACGCATACACTGTTGACGGCGGTCACATCGGCGAGCTTGAAACGGAATGCTTCAACGCGGTCGGCTCGGTTATTGAATTCACTGGAGTTTCAACGCACACAGGCTCGGCGCGCGGAAAGCTTGTGAATGCGAATACAATGGCTTCGTCATTTGTAGCGAATCTTCCACGGCAGATATCTCCTGAAACAACAGACGGCTACGAAGGATTTATCGCTCCGATGTCTATTGAAGGAACAATTGAAAGCGCGAAAGTCTCGCTGATTCTACGCGACTTTACAAAAGACGGAATCGAGGCGAAAAAGGCTATTGTGGACAAGATTGCAGAAGCGGCTGCGGCAAGTTTCGGCGGAAAAGTGAAGACAACTCACACGCAGCAATATCTCAATATGAAAGACGGTCTGGATAAAAATCCGGAAGTCGTCAAGAATCTTGTTGCGGCGTACAAAAAAGCCGGAGTTGAGCCAGTTCTAGTTCCAATCAGAGGCGGCACAGACGGCTCAAGGCTCACAGAAATGGGAATTCCAACGCCGAACATTTTCACCGGCGGACACAACTATCATTCACGAAACGAATGGTGCTCGCTGAACCAGATGTGCAAGGTCGTTGAGATTCTGGTCAATTTGACTTCGGAGAAAACTGATGCATAAATACAAAATTGAAGGCGGAATTCCAATCCGCGGAACAATCGCCGCAAGCGGAAACAAGAATGCGGCTCTTCCTTGCATTGCGGCCTGCCTTTTGACAGAAGAGCCGGTTATTTTGCGGAACATTCCAAGCATTGAAGACACAAATGTAATGCTTTTGATTTTGCAGTCGCTCGGAGCTTCGGTTGAAAGAATCGGGCTTCACGCGTGGAAAATCTGCACGGCGAACGTGAACCGCTCGGATATTCCGGCGGAGCTTAGCAAAAAAATCCGGGCTTCGATTCTCTTTGCAGGGCCGCTTGTCGCGCGCACTGGAAAAGCGATAATGCCGCCGCCGGGCGGAGACGTAATCGGAAGACGGCGCGTTGACACGCACTTTCTTGCATTGCAGGAGCTTGGAGCTAGAATCGAGACAGACGGAGCTTTTATCTTCTCTGCGAACAAGCTTGCAGGCGCGGATATTTTTCTTGACGAGACTTCCGTAACTGCCACAGAAAATGCGGTGATGGCGGCAGTTCTTGCGGAAGGGCACACGACAATCACGAATGCGGCGAGCGAGCCTCATGTTCAGGACTTGTGCGAGATGCTAGTTTCTATGGGCGCGAAAATCTCAGGAACAGGAAGCAACATTCTGAATATTGACGGCGTGAAAAAGCTCCGCGGAACAGACTTTTCAATCGGTCCGGACTTCATGGAAATCGGCTCTTACATCGGGCTTGCGGCTGCCACAAAAGGCTCAATCACAATCACGGGAGTGCGCCCAAAAGAGCTTCGTCCTCTAAAAGTCTCGTTCTCAAAGCTCGGAATCAGTTGGATTATCGACGGCGACAAGCTCACAGTTCCAGTCGGGCAGGAGCTAAAAGTGAATCAGGACTTGGGCGGAATGATTCCAAAGATTGACGATTCCCCGTGGCCGGGATTTCCGCCGGACTTGACATCGATTATGACCGTTGTCGCGACGCAGGTTGAAGGCACAGTCTTAATCTTCGAGAAAATGTTTGAAAGCCGCATGTTCTTTGTTGACAAGCTCATAAGCATGGGCGCGAGAATCACGCTTTGCGACCCTCACCGGGCTGTTGTCTCAGGACCGAGCGTTCTTCACGGCGACAAGCTTGTCTCGCCTGACGTCCGCGCGGGAATGGCTATGGTGATTGCGGCACTTGCGGCGCACGGCGAAAGCACAATCTCAAACGTCTATCAGATTGAAAGAGGCTACGAGCTTCTCGTTGAAAAGCTGATGTCTTTGGGAGCGCACATCGAGCGCGTCGAAATTGAAGACTAATAAAAAAGTAAAGCCGCCCCTAAGTTTTCGACACGAGGACGGCTTTAAAATCAAAAATTGCTAATCTTTATTCTGACGTGCGGCTCAAAAACACAAAGCAGGCTGCAGCAAACAGTACCGCGAGAATCGAGACAGAAGCGACAAGCGCGAAATTCCCTGTAAAAGACACAAGAACAAAATTCAAAAGCTTCATTCCGTACAGGACAAGTTCAAGCCCAATAAAAATCACAAGCGACACAAATGGCATTATGAAAATCCACTTGAACTTGAAAAGCGCTGTCTCTGTCCTGTAGTTCCATGCGATACACGCCAAAAACATAAACGCAAGAAGCATAAAAAGCGGATAAGTGATTCTGCTTAGGAAAATCGAGCTGTAAATCGCAGGCGAGAAACCGAAATCGTGGGCTTTAGGAAGCAGCTTCAAAAGAGAAATCATGCTCATTTTTTCCGCTCCAACTCCGGCGTCGCAAAGCATATTGAAATCGCTCATCGAAAGCGCGAGAACAAAATAATTCTTCAGGTCGTCGGCATTTTTTCCAAGCTCCGCGTCAAATTCGTAGACAGGCGAAATCTTGTCCTTTTTCTCGTTCTGGGAAATTCCCTCAAGAATAAGATAAGGAACGCTCACAAAATCATCTTTGATTCCGAATTCGGCCTTTGTCGCCTTGTCAAAAGTTCCGACGTTCACAGAAAACATTTTCGCGTAAGGAACTGAAAGCGACATTCTGAAAAATCCGTCCTTGTCAAAACTCATCAGCTTGAAGCCGCGCAGATACTGAACCATTTTTCCGACATTTTTCACCGGCGTGATTCCTCTGATATAAACCACGTCCTTCGAGCCGTCGTCATGGGAAACCGCAAAGAAAATGTCGTTCGCAGTTTCAAATCTCTTCAAGTCGTCTGTTTCTTCTATAAAAAAGCACTGCTTCTTGACCCGCTCCTCTGTGATTTTCAGGAACTGTGAAACGTCAGGATCGCGGGCTGCAAGCTCATTCGCGTTTGAAATCTCCAGAAACTGATAATAAGCCTCAACATTGTCGCCGTTTATCATGCTCATATAAGCGTCTCGTTTTTTCCTGAAAAGAATCTGCTCCTCAGTCTCCTCAAAAATTTTCGTCTCAAAGAGATGATTCCATGCCTCGCTTGCAAGACGCTGCGCCGCCTGAAAATTCGAGTCGCGTGCGTTTCCAATGTTCACCGCCATATAAGCGTAGTAATGCGCGTGAAACCAGTCGCTTTCTTCCTCAGCCTTGCGCGCCTTTTTCAAGAGCGAATAGACAGTCTCGCCGTCGCTTTCCTCAACAGGAACATAGACAAATTTCGGCTGATCCGAGCTTCGCTCCTTTTCAACGCCTTTTAAGGCCTTGACTGCCGCGCCCGCAAGGTCTTTTAGACGCTGCGCATTCCGGTCTTTCGGATTCACCGCAACAGCATTAAAAGAATATTCGTAAGCCTGCTGCATTTTTCCCTGCTGATAGTAAGAATCGGCAAGCTTCATATATTCGTCAAAAAGAGCCGGCTTTATCTCCTCGATTTTTAGCTTGTCCTGGCAAAGAGGCAGAAAAACTTCCGTGGCGAGCGAAATTCCAAGAACCAAGAAAAGCGAGACAACCATCGTTTTCTTGAAGTGCATGATTATCGCCTTTGAATATTTTATTTTCGCTTTGTTCGCGTTAAGCCCGTAGGAAATCGACGCGCCGACAAGAAAAGCACACATCACAAGAGACGGAAGAATCTTCAGAAAATAGACAAGTCCTCGTACAACGAGATAATGTGTCTTTATTCCGTCCAGAAGCGGCGGAACGTGCTGAAAAACAAATGAAGCTCCGAGACAGCAGGCGAAAGCCAAAAGCGCGTAAGAAAAAATTATCAGACCTGTCTTTCTCATTAAATTTCTCTCCTTGCAGAATCCCCGGATTTTTTATAGCGGTAGATTCCCATCGCAAGCCCGTAAAAAAGCAGGACAGCCGCAATCAAAAAGTTAATCAGAAGAATCAGCGGATTTTCAAAAGGAGCAAAGTCCGAAAGCCTTGCGTTCATCTGGCGAAGCCCCGACGGAAAATATCCCATATAATAGAAATAGTTCACAAAGACAATAAGAATTTGAGAGGCAATCACCGAGAAAGCGGAGGCAAGCCGCCACGAGCTGAAAAACTGCACTCCGTAAGTTGAAAGAAGCGCGAGTCCGAGCGAAGCGAACAAAAGCCACGGGAAAAAGCCCGAATAATTCGTGTTCGCCGCCGCGATTATCAGCGAAGAATAAAGCGCAATCGGATAAGTCACATATTTCGGCGGCTGGAGCGCGTTTTTTATCAGAATGTCGGAATAAGGATAAGCCGAGTCGTTTGTTACAGGCAAATCGTAAAAGCTAGAAAGCTTTCCGCCCTCGCCCAAAAGCCCTGAGACATCGATAAAAATTCCGTCAGCGTTTCCGTTTTCAAGAATTCTAGAATAATAAGAAACTCCGCTAGCGTCCTCGCGGAAAAGCCCTGCGGAAGTCTTGTTCACACGAAGAGAAGTCTCCTTCGCCTCGAATTTTGAGAAAAGTCCGAGCGAGACAGGAATAAAAACAAGCCACGTCAAAAGCCCGAGACAAATATAAGTCGCAAGAGAAGCGAGCTGAGCTTTCCTGTTTCTAATCATAAAAAGAATTATCGAGACGAGAGACGCCGCGCCCACAGCAGGAAAGGAAATGCAAAGCCCGCAAAGGAAGCTGTCAAGCGAGAACAGCGAAGAAGGCACGTCCGTCACATAAGACATCATATCCGCGTTGAACATAAACAAGGTCGCAAGAATCGCAGTTCCAAAAACGCAGATTAAAACATACATCAAAATAATAGTCAGAGATTTTTTCATTTTTGTAAGATGATAACACGAAAAGGAGATAAAAAAAACCACTCCGCAGCCGAACTGACGGAATGGCTTTCAAAATGAATCCGATTTTAGCCTAAGAAAACCTGGCCTTGCTGGTCAATCGCAAGAATAGACTTGCATTCAGAGCAGCGGAATCTTCCCGCTCTCGTTGTCTTTAGCCGCTTTGAGCAGACTGGGCAGTTGAAAATCTTCGGGAAAACGCTTTCCATTACAGGCGCGCCCTGCTTAAAATACTGGACTGCGTCCGTCATCGAATCCTTGATATTAAAGAACTGAGAAAATCCCAAAAGCTGGAAAACTTCATACACTTTCGGCTGAATTTCAAGAAGAACAATGTCTCCGCCCTTTGGCTTAATCATCTTCAAGAAAGCTGTGAAAGAGCCGATTCCTGTTGATGAGACATAGTTCAAGGCAGAGCAGTTAAAAATCAGATTGATGAATCCTGCCTCGACTACCTTTGATATTCTCTTCTGGAAAAAACTTGAGTTGTAAGTATCGATGTAGCCGTTAAGGTAAACAATAAGACCGTTTTCAACATCGTCAAGTTTTTCAAGATTAATTTTAAGGCTGTCGTCTCTCTCGTCGTTAAAACCCGGAACAAGATTGTTGTTGTTGCCCATTTTTTCCACCTTAATATCTTTTTTCTAAGATAACTATTATTAGTTTATAGTAAAAATCTCCATTTTGTCTAGTAAAAGACCTATTATATAATCGGCACGCAAAAGAGCAGTTATTAAAGAAACTTTAATCAAAATGTGATATTATCTTTTCGGAATGAATCTTTCAAATATTGTGATTGTGCTAGACCGGCCTGACGAAAGCAGAAATATCGGCTCGGTGTGCAGGGCGATGGCAAACAGCGACATCAAAGAACTCAGGATTGTCGGAAAAAAATCAGATTACGATGAGGAGCGCGTGAGAATTCTTGCGATTCACGCCGCATACATCTGGGAAAACGCAAGATTTTTCAGCTCGATTACAGAAGCGGTTTCCGACTGCGCGATTGCGGCTGGAACTACGCGGCGCAGAGGAAAAAAGCGCGGAAAGCTTCTTCTGCCGGAGGAATTCGCCGAAATTGCCTCGTCAGCAACGGAAAAAAACGCGAAAGTCGCAGTTGTTTTTGGAAACGAGCGTACAGGACTTGAAGAAGAGGAGCTTGACGAATGTACGATGGGAGTCACAATTCCGTCGTCAGACGATTTCGGCTCGCTAAATCTTTCGCATGCGGTTCAGATTATCTCGTATCAGCTTTTCAGGGCAGGAAAAAAGATTTCAAAAGGCTCTGTTCCGGTTTGTCTGGACAGGCTCGACAAAACAGTCGGAAAAATCTCAGAAAGCCTTGAAAAAATCGGATTCTTCAAGGTTGCAGGAAAAGACGATATGGAGCGTTTCTGGCGAGATGTGCTTTCAAGGGCGGAACTCAGCGAAAGCGAGGCAGCCTACATTGAAAAAACTTTCTCAAAAGCCGCAGGCCTCGCGTCAAAATCATTGTCTTCTTAAAACTCGATATGTTCCGGGCCGATTTCGTCATCATCGCAAAAGACAATCGCTCGGTTCAGGCAGTTTTCAAGCTCGCCGATGTTCTCTGGCCAGCTATGAGTTTGAAGAAGCCGAATTGCGTTCAACGAAAGACGCTTGCCTCTTCCGTGCTTTTTCATGTATTCAGAGACAATCAGAGGAATGTCTTCCTTGCGCTTTCTAAGCGGCGGAACTTCAATCAAAAGATTTTTTATTCTGCGGTAAAGGTCCTGACGGAATTCTCCCTCGGCGACCTTTTTCTGAAGATTTGAATTCGTGGCAAAAACAAGCCGCGCGTCTGTCTGCTTCGCCCGGCTCGCGCCGACTGGAAAAAATTCTTTCTTGTCGATTACGCGCAGAAGTTTCGTCTGAAGATGCTTTGGAAGCTCGCCGATTTCATCTAAAAACAAGGTTGTGTTCTGTGCTTCCTCGAAAATTCCGCAATGCTCGCTTTCCGCTCCTGTAAAAGCTCCTTTTCTGTGTCCGAAAAGAGCGCTTTCAAAAAGCCCCTCGGAAATTTCATTCACGTTGAATTCAAGGATTTTCTCGTTTTTCCGCCCTGAAATCTCGTGAATCGCATTTGCCGCAAGCGTTTTTCCGCTTCCAGTCTCGCCTACAATCAGAACTGGCAAGTCGCTCCGGGCAGCTTTCACAAGTTTTCTTTTAAATTCAAAAACCGCGTCCGAAGAGCCGATTATCTTGTCGAAACTCTCGCTTCTGATTTTCTCGTCAGGATTCTTGTTTTTTGTTTCCCCTTGATTTTCAAATGGCGATTTTTGCAAAGATTTTTTAAGAGGATTTCTTTTTGAATCAGATTTCAATTTTCTTTCAGAATTTTTCCTAAGATTTCTTTCAGCTTTAAGGACAGAATCATCAAAGCCGCAAGAACCGGAAAGAACAGAAAATTTTGATGAAGCCTTAAATTCGCTTGATTTTAGAAAATCTTCTTTTAGGAGCTGTTCAATCTCTGAAAAACCATTGAAAACTTGGCAGAAAATTTCTCCGCTGGAAGCAAAATCTTTAATCTCCTCAGTAAGGATTTCTGAATCGGCGTAAAAAGAATTGAGTTTTTTGTATTCAAGAAAAATTTTCAGCGTCGCGAGCTCCGAGACGACATACAGCGGCATTACAGAGCCGAATTCTTGCCTGAGCTTTTGAATCAAGTTTAAATTTGTCGTCAGGATAACTCTCGGCGATGACATCAGGCTTTTTTCTCGTCCTTTTTGAAGAGCCGTGTCCACAAAACAAAAATCTTGAACTTAGCGAACGGAAAAACAAGAAAGATTTTCAGCGGATTGTGCGCAATCTCGTGCCAAATCTCGTGTCCGCGCTCGAACGACTTTTCATTCACGCGCTTGATTCTGTCCGCGAAAATTCCGATGCAGTCGCGGTAATAGACAAAAATGCTGTCCGAGAATCTCTCGCGGCGGTGATAAGACCAAAGATTTTTTTCCTTGATTCCCTCGCTCACAATCGCAAGGGACGGAGATGATTTTCTGATTGCGGCTACAACATCATCTTCCGCCTGCTTTGGATAATATCCGACATAGCGTCCGACAATGTGAAGATTCCTGAAAGTCGCCCTTACATTTTTTTCCGCAGTCTGGAGAGCCTTTTTTCGCCCGCCAAAAAGATAAAGCGACTTGTAATGCGCCTCGAGCGTGTTCAAAATCTGAATCAAAGTCGTGAACGGATTATATCTGACTGGAACATCAAGCTTTAAGAATTTCGCGGCGTTCAGAATGCTTTTTGAAACCGGCAGAATCAAGTCTGCGTTTGAAAGGCAGTCCTTGAAGTCCTTTTTCTTATTTCTTCCGCGGATCAAATCCCAGACCGAAAGAAAGACAATCTGCCTTGCCCCGGGCTTTTCAAGAATTTCAAGAACAGTTCTTTCAAGTTCCTCTTGAGCGCAAATGTCAACAGGAACGCCTAAAATCTCGATTCGCTTCATCGCTCTCTCCACGCTTTTGAAGCCGCATTCTGCAAGACAGCAGTTCCATACAAGGCGGCCGTTTCACATCTTAAAATATTTGTCTTGAAGTGAACAGCGTAAAATCCGCAATCCAAAAGTTTTTTTATCTCGTCCGGGCTGATTCCGCCCTCGCTTCCGCAGACAACAGCACATTTTTTCAAATTTTTTGACTTTGAAGCAATTTCCGCCTTTTCAAAAGCCGAGTCAAAATCAGTTGTGAACTCGCTCCGCTCGTAAAGCACAAATCCAAAAACGCCGTAATCGCCAGAAACTGACTTTTGAATCTCGTTTTTCCAGATTTCGCACATTTCAGAAACGCTGACGGCGTTTTCCACAACAGTATTCACCGCGCTTCCGCTCTGCTGCCTCGCTTCCTTTATAATCCGCTCAAAACGCTCGCCGCGGAAATTCATTTTTTCCGCGCCTTTCTGACTGAAATCAGACGCGACTGGAATTATTTTTGAGACTCCGCACTCGGCCGCCTGACGCACAATCAAGTCAAATTTTGATGATTTCGGAACAAACATAAAAAGATAATATTCAATTTGATTGTCCTCATTTTCATTTTGCTCAGGCTGGTTTTCAATCAAATTGTCTGAATTGAAAGTTTTTCCAGTTTTGTCGGATTTACAGGCTTTGCCAATCTCATCTTTTCCGGCGCAGACTTGAAGCACAAGTTTTTTTTCAGAATCGTCTGCCTTGCACAAAGTCATATTCTGCAACTTTCCGTCTGGAAGCCGGACTGAGACCATATCGCCGGCTTTCAACCGCAAAACCTGACGCATATATCTGAAGTCTTTTCCGGAAATTTCTAGGAGACCATTTTTATCTAAATTTTTCTGGGAAATGTACTGGCGCATTTATTTTTTTGAAGAATCTTCAAGCTGAGCGTCGTCCTGAAGCTCTTTCAAGGTTTTCGCGCTTTTTATAAGAGCGTCAAAATCTTCTTTTTCAAGAATTTTTATCGCCTCGTCCAGCTGAATGTCGTAGTCCAAATCGTAAAGCATTGAGCCTTTTGTCTTGTAGACTTCGTTACGAATCAGCTTGCGGAGACTCGCCTCGTCAATTTCCGTGTAAGTTTTCTTTAAAGTCTTCGCGTATTCTGAAATTTTCTTCTCAGACATTTCCGCGCCGCCGTTTTTCTCGACATATGCGGAAATCAGATTCTTTCCCATCAAATCCTCAAACTGCTCCTCGCCGTTTTCAGAAAGTGCGGGAAAGAGAATCTCGCGGTCCGGCGGAATTCCGATTTTGTCGATGTTCACGTCAGACGGTGTGTAATATCTCGCGACAGTGATTTTAATTCCCTCAGTCTGGGTGAGAGGCAAAACCTGCTGGACAGAGCCTTTTCCATAGCTTCTCTGGCCGACGAGATAAGCAAGATGATTGTCTTTTAACGCGCCGGAAAGAATCTCAGCCGCGCTTGCAGAGCCTCGGTTTATCAGAACGACGATTGGAGTGTCTCTCCAAACTGTCTTTCTTTTGCTTGCCGTAAAGACAGAATTCTCGTAGGAAACCCGGCTTTTTGTGCTTACAATCGGACCGTTGTCGATAAATTTGTCCGCGACATCCGCAACGCTTGTGATAAGTCCGCCCGGATTGTTCCGCAAATCGATTATAAGGCTTGAAACTCCGCTTTTCTTGAAAGAATTCAACGCTTCCTGAGTTTTTTCAGGAGTAAGCGGCGTAAATTCGATTATTTTAAGATAGCCGATTTTGTTTTTCGCGCTGGTCTCTATTGTCCCGAATTTCACGGTCGGAACTTCAATAACCGCGCGTTTCAAAGTGACAGGAAATTCAATGTTTTTTCCGCGCCGGATAACCAAGTCAACGCTTTCTCCGACTTTTCCGCGCAACATTCCGAGAACTTCCTCCATCGAAATTGTGGAAGTGTCAGTTCCGTTCACAGAAATAATCAAGTCGCCAGCCTGAATTCCAGCCTTGAAGCCCGGAGTGTCCTCAATCGGAGAAGCAACTTCAATATAAGCGGGCTTGTCTGGAGTTGACTCGTAAGCCTTTGAAATCGAAAGTCCGACTCCGCCGAACTGTCCGTTTGTAGTGTCGCCCAAATTTCTCGAAAGAGACTCGTCAAGATAAGTCGTGTAAGGGTCTGAAAGCTCCGACAACATTCCCTTGAGCGCTCCGCGGTACAAAACAGCCGGGTCAACCTCGTCAACATAAGTTTTCTGAATCCAGTCATACAAAGAGCTGAACTGCCCGAGATATTTTTTTGAATCCGCATTTTTAGAGCTTTCAGAAGAAGACTCGGCAAAACACTGCGAGCTGATTACAGAAAGAACCAAAAATCCGAAAAGAATTGTCAAACGGCGTGCAAGAGAAACGTGCTTTTTCATAAGGCTATTTTATGTTTCTACAATAGAAAAATCAATTATATTATGATACAATCCTTGCCATGCAAATTATACCGGTGGCAAGCGGAAAAGGCGGCGTGGGAAAAAGCCTTTTGTCCGCAAATTTAGCAGTCGCGCTTGGACAGGCTGGAAAAAAAGTCATTCTTGCAGACCTTGACTTGGGCGCATCAAACCTTCATCTTGCGATTGGAGTGAATCCAAAAACAGGAATCGGAACTTTTCTGACAGGCGGCTCGACTTTTGAGGAAATCATAACTCCGACAGACTATGAAAACGTGAGTTTTATCGCCGGAGACTCAGAAATTCCAGGATTAAGCACGCTAAAAGTCGCCCAGAAAAACGCTTTGATAAGGAAATTCCACAGCTTAAAGGCTGACTATCTCATAATCGACTTAGGAGCAGGAACTCATCTTACAATTCTTGACCTTTTTCTTCTTTCTCCGCAGGGAATTGTCGTTACGGCTCCGACCGTCACTGCGACCCTAAACGGATATTTGTTCCTGAAAAACATCGTGTTCCGGCTGATGGCAGCGACGTTCAAGAAAGGCTCGAAAGCTGCGGAATATATAAACAAGCTCCGTTCCGACTCAACATCGCTCCAGCGTCTCTACATTCCAAAGATGATTGAAGAGATTGAGAAAATCGACCCGGAAAACGCGGCGCAGCTTAAAACGCGTCTTTCGCAGTTCCGGCCGCGGCTTATCATGAATATGATTGACCAGCCGAAAGATGCGGACAAGGCGCAGAAAATCAGACGCTCGTGCCAGCAGTATCTCGGCCTTGACGTGGAGTCGCTTGGCGTAATGTATAGAGATTCCCTTCAGGACAAGGCTTTGGCTTCGCGGCTTCCGGTTGTAATCTACAAGCCGAACGCGGTTCTTTCGCAGGCAATCTACAGAACAGCCGACAAAATTCTTCAGGGCGAGACGATTTCTTTTGACGACTCGTTTGAAAATGCGGCAGAGGAAGCAAGCGAGGACTACACAACAAAAATGTCTTACGTTGAGGACTTGGTCGGAACAGGCGCGCTGAGCGTGAGCGAGCTTGGCGAGATGATAAAGCAGCAGCAGTTCGAGATGACGCAGCTAAAAAACGAGAATCTTCTGCTGAAATCAAAGCTTGTGAAAGCGGCGCAGCAAGGATTCAAAGTCTAAAAATTAGAAAATCGGAGAATTTGGCAAAATGACACCTCTTTATATCAATTATCCATCTTGGATTCACCCGGAGATTTTTCCCGGAGTTCCTTTTCTTGGGCTAATCCGCTGGTACGGCCTGATGTACATTTTCGCATTCGGAACAGCTTTTCTTGTTCTGAAACGGCTTTTAAAAGAAGGCGCGCTCGACGGGGCAAACGCTGACGGCACTTTAAGGAAAGCGAGCGAAGACGACATTTTCAGCTTTATCGCGACAGGAATCGTTTTTCTTCTGATTGGCGCGCGGATTTTCTCAACTTTGGTCTATGACACTTCGGGAATTTACTGGAAAAAGCCGTGGCTGATTTTCTGGCCTTTCCAGAACGGACATTTCACAGGACTCGCGGGAATGAGCTACCACGGCGGATTTATCGGCGGACTTGCCGGAATGATTTTCTGGTGCTGGAAGAAAAAAGTAAGCTTTAGAAAATGGAGCGACGCGATGGTGACAGCGATTCCGGCAGGCTACACTTTCGGCAGGCTCGGAAATTATCTTAATGGCGAGCTTTACGGAAGAATCACTTCAATGCCGTGGGGAACAGTTTTTCCGAACGCGGAGAGATTTTCAAGCAAGCTCGAATGGGTCCAGAATTTTATGGAAAAGATTGGAATGGAAGCATCTTCAAGCCTTGTGAATTTGCCGCGCCACCCAAGCCAGCTTTACGAGGCGTTGTTTGAGGGACTGATTCTCTTCCTTATAATTTGGATTCTGCACAAAAAAAAGCCTTTCGACGGTTTCTCGGGATTTTTGTATGTTACAGGATACGGAATTTTCAGATTCTTCATCGAATATTTCCGAGAGCCTGACGCAGACATCGGCTACAGAATCGCGAAAGACTCAGCCGCGCCGATTTATCTGAACCAGTCGCTTTTGAACATCTCAACCGGGCAGATTCTATGCTTCTTGATGATTCTAGGCGGAATCGCTTACGGCTTCGCCTCTTGGAAAATCCACAAGAAAAAACTTCAAAAAGCATAAAAACAAAAAAGGCTTTGCCAGAAATGAAGCGAACTTCAAAATCCGGCAAAGCCTTTTCTATTTTTTCAGATTTCTGATTTTTTATTCTTCAATCAGCTCAGCGAGCTTTTCCGCTGTGAATCCCAAATCCTCAGCGATTTTCTTTGCAGGGCCGGATTCCCCGAACCTGTTGATTGTGAACAAGTCTTTCTTGCTTGAAACATAGCCTTCCCAGCCTGTTTTAACGCCTGCCTCAGCGACAATCACGCGCTTCGCGTTTCCCAAAATTTCTTTCTGGAAATCGTCGCTCTGCTCCTCAAAAAGATTCTTGTCCAAAATCGAGACGACGCGAACTTTCTTTGAAACTTTTGCCGCAGCCTCCAAAGCCATATTCACTTCCGAGCCGGTCGCGACAACTGTAACGTCAGGAGAATCGCTTCCAGACTTCACAACGTACGCGCCTTTCTTGATTGTCTCGCGCCAGTTCTTGTCGTCTTTCGCGTAAACCGGAACATTCTGCCTTGTGAGCGCAAGGAGAACAGGATGGTCTTTGCTTTCCATTGCAATGTGCCAAGCCGCAACAGTCTCCTCAGCGTCTCCCGGCCGCAAAACCTGAAGATTCGGAATCGCGCGCAAGGAAGCAAGCTGCTCGATAGGCTGATGAGTCGGGCCGTCCTCTCCAAGATAAATCGAGTCGTGCGTAAGGTCATAAATCACAGGCTGCTTCATAAGAGCCGCAAGGCGGATTGAAGGGCGCATATAGTCAGAGAAAACGAGATAAGTCGCGCAGAAAGGACGCAGACCTCCGTGAAGAGCCATTCCCGCGCACTCGCTTGCCATCCCAAACTCGCGGATACCAAACTCGATAGAGCGTCCAGCCTTGTTTTCAGGAGTGTAAGTTCCGTTGTCGCCTTTCATTCCAGACTTGTTCGAGCCTTTCAAGTCGGCAGAGCCGCCAACGAGATAAGAATATTCAGCTCCCAGCGCGGAAATCATATCGCCTGACGCAGTTCGTGTCGCAACAGATTTTCCGACTTCATAGACAGGCTCTTCCGCGCTTCCGTCGGCAGTGAATTCATAAGAGGCTTTCCACTGCTTTGCAAGCTCAGGATTTTCCTTTGTCCAGTCTTCAAATTCAGCTTTCCAGTCAGACTCGCGCTTTGCAAATTCCGCCTTTTTAGATTCAAAATATTTGATAGCGGTCTCGTCAATCTGGAAAGATTCATCAGGATTAAGACCGAGATTGATTTTTGTCTGGCGAACATCTTCCTCGCCGAGAGGCTCTCCGTGAACTTTCGGAGTTCCCTGCTTCGGAGCGAATTTTCCGATGACAGATTTCAGCATAATCAAAGTAGGCTTCTGGGATTCAGACTTTGCCTCATCAACCAGCTTTCTGATTCCGTCGGCATCGTACATATCGCCTTTCAAGACCTGCCAGCCGTAAGCCTCGTATCTTTTTCCAATATCTTCCGTAAAAGTGATGTCTGTCGAGCCGTCAATCGAGATTTTGTTCATGTCATAAAAGACAATCAGCTTTCCAAGCTTGTTGTGGCCGGCAAAAGAAGAAGCCTCGCTTGAAACGCCTTCCTCAAGGCAGCCCTCGCCAACAAGCGCGTAAGTGTAATGGTCAACGATTTTATGATTTTTTGTGTTGTATTTTGCGGCGAGCATCGACTCTGCAAGAGCCATTCCCACAGCGAGAGCAATTCCCTGTCCAAGCGGGCCTGAAGTGTTCTCAACGCCGTCTGTGATTCCATATTCAGGATGGCCGCAGCAGACTGAGCCAATCTGACGGAAATTTTTTATGTCATCAAGAGTGATTTTGTATCCGCTAAGATGAAGAATTGAATACAGCAGCATAGAGCCGTGTCCAGCGGAAAGAACAAAACGATCGCGGTCTGCCCACTTTGAATCAGCCGGATTGTGCTTCAAGATTTCTCCGTACAAAAGCGCGGCAAGCTCTGCGCATCCAAGCGGAAGTCCAGGGTGGCCTGAATTTGCTTTCTGAATGGCATCGATAGACAAACTGCGGATTGATTTTGCTACGGCAGCAATACTTTTAGAGTCCATAAAAACCTCGTGAAAAAAATAACTCTCTTTCGCTTCTCAGGCAAAGCCCAAAAAACGGTAAAAGTATAACGATTTTCAGACAGATTTTAAATCACATTGAATCTTTTTTTTCTTACATCGAACATCGCGCCTGCAATCATCGGCTGAATTTCCTCAAAATTCGCCTCCATTCCCTCAAGAGAAAGCTGCATCGCATAAGTCTCGTCGTCGGCACATTCCATGTCGCCTGCCGTAATCTCCAAGATTCTCGTGATATGCGTGAAAAGCTGGGAAAGCGTTACCATCTCCTGCTGCGGAAGCTCCTGAAATTCACGGTCGTTGCAGTCGATGTCGCTAACAAGATTCTCGACTTTCAAAAACAAGTCCAAAGCCTTGTGCCTTATCTGCCCGAAAGCGAAATCCGCAAACCAGTTGTAGCCTTTGCGCAAAACGGTGTTTCTGTCTTCAATCTGCATTTCAAGCTGTTTTTTTTCTTTCTCCGAGATTCTAAGCCCTGTAGGAATTATTTTTTCAATCAGCTCGGAGACATCGTTCTTTTTTTCGTGGCACTGGTCTTTTATGAACGAGTCGATTATATATTCAGGACGCGCGATGAACGGAATATTCCTCAAATTTCCAGTTCCGCAGTTTTTAACGTTCCATTTTCCAACCGCGGGAATTTCCTGGCCTTTATACCAAAGACGAGTCTCAACGCCGAAATATTCAATGTCGATTTTTTTTGACCATTTCAAAAATTCGTGAACCGAGCCGCAGCTGTAAGCGCAAAGATCTTTTGAATGTTCATAGAAGACATTTGCAAGCTGCTCTTCCATTCCGGCGCAGGGGCCCATTCTGTCAAAACTTTCAAGAAGAAAAGACTCAAGATTTTCGTTCCATTTTTGACGCTCAAAGTCGCTTTCCGTAACAGAATAAGGGTTTTCTTTTTTTTCTGCCATCGGATAGACTTCGACAACTCCGGCTGTCCAGTCCTTCACACGGCAAAGAATTCTTGCGCATCTGGCATCTCCGGCTTCCCTAAAAACCGGCTCCAGGCTAACACCCGTCAAAGTAATTTTCGGAGGAAGCTCAAAATCGTTCTCGGCGATTTTCAAGTCCTGGCAGGCAGGGTCGGAAGCGATATACTGAACGTTGTATTCCTCGCCAAAAAGCGTGAACATATCAAGCGCGGAAGACTTATCCAGCTCGATTTTCTTTGAGCGAAGCTTTTTTCCAAGAAATTCAAACCGCAGATTAAAAGAGAACATATCATTGTCAACAAAAGGAACACAGCGGTCGCCCGGAACAAGAACCTTATTCTCAATCTCTTTTTGAGTCAAAACAATGCTGAAAACTTTTCCAGAAAATGCGCCGGCTCTCGTTATGTACATTTTTTTCTGAAGAGCAAAAACGCGCGGGTCGCTGTCCAAAAAGTCCGTAAGCTCATCAAGCGTAAGATTGTAATTTAGCGCGTTAAGCATGCAAAGCATTTCTCGTGCCGAAAAAGGCTCGGGAAAGCTTCGGAGAAAGTTCGTAAGAAAATTTTCGATTGTAAGTGCCATCGTTTTAAAGATAGCAATAACGAAAGCCAAAGTCAAACAACGCCGTTTTCATCATTGTAAGCCGAAGGCGAAGCAATCCACCGTTGCGCGCACAGCCGAAAGCCTAAAAAAACTAAAATCTACAAAATGATTGTGAAAACTGCGCCGTAAGTGCTCGCGTTTTTCGCGCTGATTGTGCCGCCTAAGGCTGTAACAAGCGTCTGCGCGATTGAAAGCCCCAGCCCGCTTCCGCCGACTTTTCTCGTGTGAGACTCGTCGCCACGGTAAAAACGCTGGAAAATATGCGGCAAGTCCTTTTCCTTTAAGCCAGGGCCGTTGTCCTCTTCCTCAATAACGATTTTTCCGTCGGAAGTCTTTTCCGCGCGAAGCTCAACAATGCATTTTTTGTCGGCGAATTTCACACTGTTTGAAATCAGAACCGTAAGAATCTGATGAAGCATTTCCTCGTCCGTGCAAAGCTCGATTTCTCCGCATGAAAAAGTCAATTCTGAATTTGGAGAATATGACTTGACCTCTCCCGAAAGCCGCTTGAACAAGACATTCAGCTTTACATTCGAGAAATTCGGCTTGATTCGGCCGCTTTCAATCCGCGAAATCTGCAAAAGATTCGATATAATCGCGTGCATCGAGCGCGTCTCGTCCCTGATTGCAGCCAGAGATTTTTCAAGCTGCAGAGGCTCGTCTTTTCCCCATCTTAAAAGAAGATTTGTCTGCCCCGAAATAACCGTGAGCGGCGTGTTAAGCTCGTGCGAGACATCGCTTGAAAACTGCCTTTCCCGGTCAAAATCACGCTTGAGACGCTTGAAAAGCTCGTTGAAAGTCTTTGAAAGCTGGTCGATTTCATCGTCATTGCCGCTCACCGGCAAAAAATTCTCTATGCCGTCCGTTCCTTTTGAATCAGAAAGAGAAAATTTCTCGGCGGAACGTGTGATTTTCACAACCGGCTCGATTGTTTTCCGCGCGATAAAAAGCGAAATAAAAAAGGAAACAAGCAGAATCGGAATAACGATGAACAAAATCGCTTTAGGCAGATTCTGGTAAATCTCCGATGAAGTGTCCGAGTCCATATTCATCGAGACAACGGCTGTGTATGAGATATTTCTGTAGGAAAATTCCCGCGCGACGTAGAAAATATCGAGATTTCCGTCATAAAAATAATCGCGGACAAAGAATTTTTTCGCTTTTCCGTCTGTATCCTGCAAAAGCGGCAAAAACGGGTCGTTCGAAGCAATGACCCGCTTCGTATCCTTTTCATAGACCACATACGAAAGAAAATACGGAACCGCGTGCAGGTCTGTCTCCGAATTTGTGTTTACGGCAAGAATCGCTTCCGACATAGCCTTGTTCAGCTCCAGCGCGAGATTTCTTTTTACGAAGTTGTTGACAACAAAAACAAAGAAAACCGACATCAGAAGAACGACAGCCGAAATCAGAAGCATAAAACGCAGAGAAAGCCTGATTGAGAAAGACTTTAGGATTTTTCTGCCCATACACGAATTCCGGAAAAATCTAAATCATCATGTAGCCAACGCCGCGCACAGTTCTGATGTATTCATCTTTTGTGCAGGTTGAAATTTTGTTTCTAAGATAGCCAACGTAGACATCGACTGTGTTCTCGTCGATAAAATGGCCTTTTCCCCAGATTGAGTCGATAATCTCGCCCCGTGTCATCGCCTTGTCTCTGTTTTCAACAAAGCACTTGAGCATCATAAACTCTGTTTTTGAAAGAGAAATCTCGTGTCCGCAGATTACGCAGTTCATTTTTGAAGGATTAAGCTCAAGCTCGCGGTGCTTCAAAGCGTCCTCGGCAGCCTTCTCAAATTTTATGCGGCGCAAAAGCGCGTTGATTCTCGCCAAAAGCTCCTCGATTTCAAAAGGCTTTGCAATGTAGTCGTCCGCACCGGAATTCAAGCCGTTGATTTTGTCGATTGTCTCGCTGCGCGCAGTCTCGATGATTACAGGAACTGTCGATTTTTCCCGGATTCTTCTTAAAACTTCAAGCCCGTTAAGCTCCGGAAGCATGACATCAAGAAGAATCAAGTCAGGCTCGTCCTCCTCGAACATCTCGAGAGCCTGCCGTCCGGTTTCCGCAAGAGCAGTCTCGTATCCTTCATGCTTAAGTTCTGAAATAACAAAGTCCGAAATGCCCTTGTCATCTTCTACGATAAGAATCTTTTTTGATTTCGATTCGTTTTCCATTTTGCTCTCCTTGACGCGGCGAAAAAACACGTCAATTCACTTGAATATTCCCGAGATTTATCTCCGGGATTTTTTCACCGTCAAAAGCCTCGACGTTTTCTATAGCGAGTGAAAATTCTTTTGACTGCTCAGGGATTTGTATACGAACACAATCGCCTTTATTACTAAATGAGAATTTTACATCATAGGTAACAAATTTTCCATTTATTTTTAAATTTGAGCATGAGAAACTTCTTGGATTTATCTCCTGATTGAACAGAATTTTCACAGTTATCTTTCCAACTCCTGATTTTTCCGCCTTGACTTTCGTCACAGAAAGCCCGTCCTCAATAACGACCTTGCGGCTGCCCCTATAGTTCACAACCTCAACAGGCTCGGAGACTGTGTGCCAGCCCGTCGACGGATTAAAGCAGTCGCTTGAGCCTTGTTCGGAATTTTTGGAAATAGGCAGGACCGACGAAGTCCTCCGCTCAGAGCCGCTTTCAGAATAAGACGTGCGCGATTTTTCAGGAGGCTGCCTTTTGCTTTCAGCGGGACTTCCAGACATTCCTCTTCCGCCGCCGGAAAATCCGTCCGCAAACGACAAGGAAACTTTAAAAAGCGACAAAAATATAACTGCAATAAACCTGAAACTCATTCTCATCATGGCAAAAAGTATAATGCGGCATTTTTTTTAGAGAATGAATTGACTGTTAATCTTGTTTAAGAGATTCCTTAAATGCAATTTCAATTTTGCTTCAATTATTAAATGATTTTTGATAAGATGATTTCCGCTTATTTTTTCATACTTATGACAAAATTACTGCGAAAACCAAATTAACCAAATCAACAAAGAGGATTTTTATGAATTCTGCTAGCAAAAACTACAAGCTCGCGCTCACCGGACTTTTCAGCGCGCTTTGCGTTCTCCTTTCGATTACTCCGCTTGGCTACATCAAGCTGGGCTTTATAAACATCACGATTCTGCATATTCCAGTTATTCTGGCGGCGGTTCTAGGCGGACTTGGTCCGGCCTTGATAACAGGACTGATTTTCGGCCTTACAAGCTGTATCCGCTCGAACATGGCAGGAACGCCTTTCTTCGGAAATCCGCTCTGCTCTGTTCTTCCGCGAGTCCTGTTCGCGCTTTCCGCATGGGCAATCTACACCGCGCTTTCAAAGCTGCCTTTTATGAAAAAAACGCTCGCAGGCGCGATTTCAGCTGGAGCCGGAACATTTCTTCACACTTTCTACGTTATGACGATGGTTTTCATCTTATTCTCGCAGAGTCTTCTTGGCGGAATGAAAATCGAGGCGGGCGGCCTTAAAGGATATTTCATAATGCTCGGAATCATGTACGGAACAAACGGAATCTGGGAAATAATCGGGGCGACAATTATAACGGCGGCGGTTCTCGGCACAATCTTTATCGCCGCGAACGGAAAATCAAAGCTTTCTAAGGAAAGCGACGAATAAAAGGAAAGATAATTGAAAATCGTGATTGTCGGGGCTGGATTCACAGGAATTCAGCTTGCGAAACGGCTTGTGAACGGAAAAAACGATGTTGTCTTAATCGACAATGACGAAAACACAGTGCGGCACGCCTCAAACAGGCTTGACTGCAACGTTATCCAGGCCGACGGAAACAATCTTGAGACTCTCGAAGAAGCAGGAATCGAAAAGGCGGACGCTCTTGTCTGCGTAACTTCGTCAGACGAAGTGAATATGATTACCTGCTCGCTCGTTGATTCTGTCTATCCCAAAATCCTTAAAATCGCGCGCGTTAGAAACTACGCATACTACGTGAACACAAGCACGGCGGCAAAAAAGCACGCGACAGTCCTTTCAGGCGAGCACCGCCCGCTTTACGGAATCGACTTCATGGTTCATCCCGATGTCGAGGCGGCGCAGGCAATAATCAGCGCGGTTGAGCACGGCGCAATAATGGACTCGATTTCCTTTGACGATTCTCCCTACGAGCTTGTCAGAATAGGAATTGAAGCGGAATCGCGCTTTGACGGAATCGCGCTCCAGAACATCAGAAAAGTTACAGAAAAGCGATTTCTTATTTCTTATCTTGAATCAGACGGCGAGACAACACTTCCAAGCGGCGGCTCAATTTTAAAGGCAGGCGACTTTGCCGGAATTCTCCTTAAACGAGAGGACTTGCCGGAATTTCTCAATCTCTGCGGCTCAAAAGTCAAGGAAATTAAAAAAATCGCGCTTGTTGGCGCAAACAGAATCGGAACGATTGTGGCTGAAAAGCTGATTCACACGAAAAAAAGCAAAATCAGGCAGTTTTTAGGCTTAAAGTCAAAGCTCAACAGCGACTTTGTGATTGTTGACTCCGACGAGGAGAACGCAAAGGCGGCGGCTGAAAAATTCCCAGACATCCGGGTTTTCAACGCGGACGTTACCGAGGAAGGCTTTGTAGAAGAAGAAGGAATCGACAAATTCGACCTTGTAATCTGCTGCACCCAAAACTACGAGATGAACATCGTTATGGCGGCTTTCATCGAGTCTTTGGGCGTAAAAAACAGCGTTGCTCTCGTCGCAAATTCGGCTTTCGGAGAAATCGCGCGCAGGCTCGACATTGAAGTCGCAGTTCCAATCCGCGACTCTGTTGTTGACAGCATAATCGGACATTTGCGCGGAGAATCCGTAACCGGCGTTCATTCCGTGAACGGAAGCCTTGAAATCGTCGAAATCACAATTCCTGAAAATTCAGAGGTCAACGGAAAAGAGCTTAAAGAGATTGCCGAAAACGGCGCGTTCCTGATTATGCAGATTCAAAAATCCGGCGAAAAAGAATTCACAATTCCCTACGGAAACGCAAAACTCGGCACTGGAGACAAAATCATCGTGATTACAAACACGGAAAACAACGAGCACGTAATGAAAAAATTCGGCTCTGTGGAATGATTTCGGGCGCTATATAAATGCAGTTATTTTTGTTTGTCAGGCTTATTTTTATCGTTCTCTCGATTGCGTCGTTCACGCTTGTTTTTCCAATCGCCACGGCGGTTTTGTCCGGCGAATTTTCTGTCTTGCCGGGATTCATAATTCCGCTTTTTTTTACGCTCGCAACAGGAATTTCCCTTTTTTTCGCAGGAAGAAAGTCAAAGATAAAATTTTCAACGAGAAGCGTTTTCTCGTTCGTCGCGATTGTTTGGGCGTGCATAAGCTTGTGGGGCGCAGTTCCTCTGATTCTGACAAAAAGCGCGCCGAGCTTTATGGACGCTTTTTTTGAGTCGGTCTCGGGCTTCACAACGACAGGCGCGACAATCTTCAATGACGTTGAGTCGCTTCCTCGCTCGGTAAACTTGTGGAGATGCCAGATGCACTGGCTCGGCGGAATGGGAATCATCGCATTGACCGTTGCGCTGCTTCCGCTTTTGGGAACTGGCGGATTTCAGCTTGTGAAAAGCGAGAGCACAGGTCCTGACAAAGGCAAAATCACGCCGAAAATGACCGACACGGCAAAAACGCTCTGGTTTTTGTATATCGGATTCACGGCGGCGCAGATTATAACGCTTAAAATCGCGGGCGTGAGCTTTTTCGATTCAGTCTGCCTTGCGTTCTCAACGCTTGGAACCGGCGGATTCTCGGTCTTGAATTCAAGCGTTTCGGGCTACAATTCTGCCGCAGTCGAAATCATCTGCACGGTTTTTATGTTTCTCGCTGGCGTGAATTTCAGCCTTTACTATTATCTCGTCTCTGGAAAATTCGATGAAATCAGAAAAAATTCCGAGCTAAAGGCGTACATCTCGATTTTTGCCGTCTGCGCGGTTATGATTGCGATTTTTCTTCTTCCAAGCTGCAAAAGCGTAGCAAAAGCATTGCGTCTTTCAGCTTTCCAAGTCGCCTCGATAATGACAACGACAGGATTTTATTCTGCGGACTATATGACGTGGCCAAGCGCGGCACAGTTTTTTGTGTTCTCTCTTTTGCTTGTCGGCGGCTCTTCCGGCTCGACCGCCGGCGGATTCAAGGTTATAAGATGGGTGATTTTGCAGAAGCAGGCCCGCAACGAGATGATGAGGATGCTGCATCCGCACGGACTTTTCAGCATTTCAGTTGACGGCAGGCCAGGCAGAAAAGATTTGGTTTTCAACGTGGCGGCGTTCACTTTTGTCTATTTCGCGCTCGTTTTTGTCTCAACTTTAATCAGCACAATCTTCAATCTTGACTTGTTCACAGGATTCACCGCAAGCCTTTCAATGGTGGCAAACGCAGGCCCGGCTTTCGGCACAATCGGCGCGACAGGAAGCTTCGCGGCTCTTCACCCGGCTTTAAAGCTCTGGTACTGCTTCGTTATGATTGCAGGCCGCCTCGAACTTTACAACCTGATAATTTTCATTTTCCCCGAATACTGGCGGAAATAAAAAGCGGCGCAAAAAAGCATTTATTTTAGAACCAGCCGTATCTTCCGCCCACCCAGTGCGCGTTTTCCGTTCTGAATGGCTTTGAAACAAAGTCGATTTTTCCGTTCTCGCCGTCTGTCTCGCAAGAAAAAATCACCTTTCCAAGCCGCCCCTCGCCTGAAAATTTCATCTTCAAGACAACGGATTTCACGCACTGCGAAAGTTTCGCCTCAAAAACAACGGTTTCTTTTCTCGTCTCGTCGCCGTTTTCGCTTCCAGACGAGACAATCTGCACAAGATAAAATCCGCCGGCGCGTTTTTCCACTTCAAGCGCGGAATATTCGTTTCCAAGAAAAATAATTCCGTGCCGAACACAATGCGCTTCTACGCTCCCAGTATTTTCGTCATTGCGAGCAAAGCGAAGCAATCCGTCATCTCTTAAGATTTCAATTTCCTTTTCATACACAAATGATTCCGCTGTAATTTTTTTCGTGCAGACTTTCGGATTCAGCCAGAGAGTTCCATCGCCGTAACTCTTTTTTGAGAAACCATCGTTTTCAGTTCCAGTTCCACAAGATTCCAGCCCTGCGTTTCCGCTGAACTGAAATTCAGAAATTCCTTTTTCAGCTTCAAATCCGCAGGAACTGCGCGAGTTTTCAGCAGTTTCAGTTTTTTCGTCATCATACGGAACAAAATATTCTTCAAGAGGCTCGCCAATGCCGCCTATCGTTTCGTTTTCATCTTTACAGTTCTGAAGCGCCGCACTTCCCATAAGAGGCCAGCCGTTACGCCATTTCACAGGCTGCAAGTGCGTTATTCTTCCGAAAATTCCCGCGTCCTGAAAATGCAGAAAATATCCGCTTCCGTCCTGAGCCTCGACATATCCGCCCTGATGAGGCCCGTTGATTTTCGTTTTTCCCTGCCCAAGCACGATTTTCTCTTCATAGCCGCCAAAAATATTCTCGCTTCTTAAAACTGTCTGCCAGCCGTTCGTGACTCCGCCAGCAGGCGCGAAAATGTAATAAAATCCGCCGCGTTTGTAGATTTTCGGACCTTCAATTGTCGGCTGGGTCTTCGTTCCGTCAAAAATGATTCTGTCTTCTGTTTTTGCTTTCAGATTTTCGTCAAGCTCCAAGATTCCAAGCTTTGAGTTGAATCCGATTCTGCTTTTCGCGTATCCGTGGACAACGTAAATTTTTCCGCTGTCCCAAAGCGGGCAAGGGTCGATAAAGCCTTTTCCGCTCCAGACGCAGTTCCATTCGCTCCACTCGCCCCGGAAATCTTTTGCGTGAGTCTCAAAGATACCCTCGTCCGGCGTAGCAAAGAAAATATAAAAAAGCCCTGAGTGAAAACGGAGAGCAGGCGCCCAAATTCCTTTCGCGTTCTGAACCTCTTCATATCCTGAAAGAGCGACTTTTTTTGCCGCGTAGCCGACGAGTTTCCAGTCAACAAGATTTTTAGATTCAAGAAGAGGAAGCCCCGGAACAAAATTAAAGCTTGAGGCTGTCAGATAAAAAGTGTCTCCAACACGGATTACATCAGGGTCGGAATAATCGCAAAGAAGAATAGGATTCTTGTATTTTTTCATTTTATGATTTTGATTTTGGAAAAAAGATTAAATAAAAGCCGATTTTCGACTAAAAAACACAGGCGGCCAAAGATTCTGCAAAGAATTTTCAAAGCAAGAATCAAAGCCGCCTGTAAAAAAGTGCCAACGCCGCCTAAAAAGAATCAGGCGGCATTGCCAGCAAATTTATTTTCCGATGTATGCAAGAGCTGTATCTGCGGAGATTTTTCCGAAAATACAGATGTCTGCAACAGCGTTTCCACCAAGACGGTTTCCGCCGTGAACTCCGCCAGTAACCTCGCCGGCAGCGAACATTCCAGGAACTGCGTTTCCTTCGTTGTTGATAACTTCTGTCTTAGGATTGATTTTGATTCCGCCCATTGTGTGATGAACAGCAGGTCCGACCTCAATCGCATAGAATGGAGCTTCCGCAATTCCGCGGTCCATCGAAGCAACATTTCTTCCAAATTCAGCGTCGTTCTTTGCAGAAACATATCCGTTGTAAACTTTGAGAGACTCCTCAAGAGCGTCAGCCGGGATTCCAAGTTTCTGAGCAAGCTCGGCGATAGAATCTGCCTGAGTTGTCAGTCCCTGCTTGATGTAGCCGTCAATAGCCTTCAAAGACTTGCGAACTTCCTCGCCGAACACGAGATAAGCAGTCTTTCCTGTCTGGGCAAGAATGTCAGCAGAAACAACATCGCGTGTGAGCATCTCGTTGCAGAAGCGTTTTCCCTCGCGGTTGATAAGGATTGCTCCGTTTCCGCGAACTGCCTCTGTAATCATGACAGCCTTCCCAGGAACTACAGTCGGATGAGTCTGAATCTGATCCATCTGGACGAGAGCGACATCAAAAGGCTGAACCAAAGCGATTGCGTCTCCTGTAGCTCCCTTGTGGTTTGTTGTTCCGAATCCGGCAAGCTCCGGCTTGTACTTCACAACCATCTCAGGATTAGCTCCGAATCCGCCAGTCGCGATGATTACAGCTTTCGCGTTGATATTGTAAGTTTTTCCCTGAGACTGAACTTTTACGCCCGAAGCCTCGCCGTTCTTTCCTTTGAGGATTTCAACGACTTTGCTGTTCAAGCGGATGTCAGCTCCCTGATTCTGCGCAGCCTTGTACAAAAGAGGAACAAGATGCGCTCCGATTGGCGCGCCTCCCTTCGGACGGTGGATTCTCTTGTTTGTAGCTCCGCCGAAAATTCCGACATCAGAAAGGTCAGCTCCTACGATTGGAGACTGAAGCCATTCAACAATCGCCGCAGAGTTGTCAACCAAAGTGTGAACAAGCGCAGGGTCGTTTAGATTGTATCCGCCCTTCATTGTGTCGTTGAAGAAAGTCTCCTTGTCATCTTTGATTCCGAGACGCTCCTGCTCCTTTGTGTAAGAAGCGTTGAGACCGCCAGTTGAATAGTTTGTGTTTCCGCCGACGATGTTCATCTTTTCAAGGACGATTACTTTCGCGCCCTTGTTAGCAGCCTCGGTTGCCGCTGTGAGTCCAGCTCCGCCAGCTCCGATGACAACGATGTCTGTTGATTCCGCGCCGCAGGAAACAAGCCCCGCGCCAAGAGCCAAAGCCGCAAATCCAAAGCAAGCCTTTGCAGCAAAAGTTTTAATATTCATGAATTACCTCCTATTGATATTCATGTGAAAATATTTTCAATTTTCTGACATTACGCTGAATCCGCTACTGAGCCTGATTCAGCAAAGCCTGAATTCCTTCCTTCATCGCGTTTGATGTTACAGTCGCGCCGCTAACTGCGTCGATTTTCTCGATTTTCTTTCCGCCGATGAATGCCTTGATAATTTCATCCTCGGCAGGCTGCGCAAAGAACGACTCCTCCTGAGAAAGAACGTTCACAGCGGAAGGCTTTCCTTTTGAGACAACCATTTCAAGCTCAATGGGAGCGTTTCTTCCCTGAACTGTCACATTGTAAGTTCCGTCTTTGTACTGAATTTTAGGCGAAGAAGTTTTTCCGACGATGCAGAATGCGGAAACTGCAAGAAAAACGGCAGTCGCGACTGCCGCTGTCTTTGAAATCTTCATAAAGCAAATCCTCCAAACAATCTTTGACTGATATTTTAGCACAATAAGCAAAAATATTGAAACCAAAATCGCACTTGCCATGCTGAACTCGCGGTTTTTACCGCGCTCTGTTTCCGAATTTCTTTTGCAGATTCCGAAATAACATACGTTTTACAGCTTCGCAGATTTGCGCGGTGAAAATCAAAAGACAGAATAATAAATCTTCAAAAAAAATAAATATTTTCCTAAAGTCGTTTTTCTAAAAACCGAAACTATTTATGTAGGGTGCAAAAAAGCCCAAGAACAACAGGTTCAGAAAAAATCTTAAGGCCTGTCGTTAATTAACCAAAATTCTTACAAGGAGATATTGTATGGTTATCAATCACAACATGAGTGCAATGTTTGCACAGAGACAGGGCGGAGTAACAGAGCTCAACCAGACAAAAAACATGGAAAAACTTTCATCTGGTATGAAAATCAACCGCGCTGGCGATGATGCTTCTGGACTTGCTGTTTCTGAGAAAATGCGCGCGCAGATCCGCGGAATGAACAAGGCTTCTGAGAACGCTCAGAATGCAATTTCTTTCATTCAGACAACAGAGGGATACCTTCAGGAAACAACTGACATCGTTCAGAGAATCCGCGAGCTTGCTGTTCAGTCATCAAACGGAATTTACACAGATGAAGACAGAATGCAGATTCAGGTTGAAGTTTCTTCACTCATCGCTGAGGTTGACAGAATCGCTTCACAGGCTCAGTTCAACGGAATGAATATGCTCACAGGACGCTTTGCACGCGCTACTGGAGAGAACACAGTTACAGCTTCTATGTGGTTCCACGTTGGAGCAAATATGGACCAGAGAGTTCAGGCTTACATCGGAACAATGACAGCTTCTGCTCTCGGACTCCGCAATGTTGGAAACGAAGAGATTATGGCTCTCAGCGACCCAGATTCAGCTAACCGCGCAATCGGAACTTTGGATGAGGCTCTCAAAAAGATTAACAAGCAGCGTGCTGACCTCGGCGCTTACCAGAACCGCCTCGAGAAGACAGTTGCAGGATTGAACGTTGGAGCAGAGAACCTTCAGGCTTCTGAGTCTCGCATCCGCGACACAGACATGGCTAAAGAAATGGTTGACTTCACAAAGAACCAGGTTCTTTCTCAGGCTGGAACTGCAATGCTCGCACAGGCGAACCAGAGCTCACAGAACGTTCTTTCACTTCTCCGCTAGTCTTAGCTGCATAAGCCAGCGTAGACTGACAGAATAAGATTATTGAAGACCGCTTCCACATTGGAGGCGGTTTTTTTATTTCAATTCATAATAAAAATGCGTAATAAAGCAATCCGCTGCAAAAGCCAAATATTTTTTGCGCGGACTGCTTCATTACTAGAAATTTAGCGTGTGATTGTTACTGTTACCGGATAGGAAACATAAATATTTGTTGAATATCTTGCGCTGACTGTAATCTGATAAGTTCCGATATTGAGCTTTGAAAGCGGAATTTCAAAATCCTTTCCATCAGTTCCAACATCATATTCTGTTTTAGACCAATATGTTTGCGCGCCTTTTGTAAGGGCAATTGTTACAGAATCATATTTGAAGTCATCTGTTATTTTGTTGCCGTCAGCAGCTGTCTTGAAGTTCCATGTGGAAGAAGTTTTGGCATAAGCGTCAATGGTCAAAGTTTTTTGTCCGTCTGTGAACTGTGTTCCGTCAACAGTAAGCCAAGCGCCTTTGATAAAGTAATCTTCTTTCTGCAGGAATTCCACATCCTGGGCGCCGTTTGAATATTTTGCGAAAAGCTCAAGGTTTTCAGAACCTGTGTAAGAAGTTTCAGTAAACTTAGTGCCGTCTTCTTTTGCCCATGCGCTCCAAGCGGCAGAGTCTGCATCAGATGTGGCTTTCAAAAGTCCGTCGTCTCCGTTTCCGTCCGGCTGCAATAACGCATTGCCGTTTGTTGTTTCTTCGCAGAAATATTTCACGATATTTACAGCTGAGCCGGCTTTTGAAGTGTCTCCGTCTTCATAATAAACACCGCCGTTAAGATTATATGTTATTCTGTAGCGGCTGATTACCGCGCTTGTAAATGCAGTTCCCTTTGCGCCGTCAGCAGTAACATACGCCCACTCTGATTTTCCGGCATCGTTTACAGCGCGAATTCTTGCGGCATAGCGCACGCCAAGCTCAAGATAAGCGGCGGCGGCAGTGTTTCCTGTCAAGAGAGAACCTGAGCCATAAAAATCGGATGAAGAGAATTTTGCGTCAAAAGAATGAGCTTCAGCTCCCGAAGCAGCTGCCGCAGAAGTCCATTCATCATCGCTTGTTGGAAGAGTGGCTGTAGCTGCAGAGTCCGCAAGAGGAAGAACTTCAAGCTCGTAAGAAAGCTCGTTTTTAGAGCCTCGAGCCCATTCAAAATCAACTGTATAATAGCCGATTCTTTCATCTTCACTGTTCGCTTCATAGCTTGCCTTGAAATCTGCCGGAGCAGAAGGCACTTCGCCAATCACATTTGGAATTGCAATTGAGTTGTCGACAGGCTTTCCCGGAAGAACGATAAGTGTGTCGCTCCAGACAAAGCTTTTCTTTGTGGCATCGCTTGTGTAAGTTACCTTGAAAAGATAAGTTCCAGGCGCCATTGAAGCAAGTGAATAATTTGCAGCCGCAGGTTCTGATGTTTCAAGCGAGGCAATGTCTTGGGCAGTCGCGTTTCCGCTTCCGTCGCCTTTATCTGTCGCGTCCGCTCCGTCGGTAAGCTTGTAAATGCCGGCTTTTATTGTGTAGCCGTCTGGAGTTGTCCAGCCGTCATTATAAAGCTTCATTGCAACAGAAGCCTCTTTTGTAAGACCGTCAGGAGAAAGCGTGAATTTTGCAGTGTCGCCGTAAGTCATATCAAGAGAAGCGTAGCCGATAAGAACCGCCTTTTCTTTCATTTCATCAAGCGTTGCCGGCACATCGTTCTTTGCAACCGCGGCAAGGGTAAATTCCCAGACTGCCGCCTCAGCGTCTATCTTTATTTTTCCGACAGTCTTTGAAACAGAGCCTGTTCCGGCATCTGTATTTCCTTCAAATTCCACCTTAGCAGGAGCGTTAAACTCCGTGCCGTTTGTAGCCACACCGTAGATATAAAGATCCACGCCGTCAGAATCATAAGAATCCGGCATTATTGTTCTTGATGAGGCAAGGCTTCTTGAAGAGCCTGAAGCAAGCTCTGAATAGTTCGTGACTGCAATATTCAATGTTTTTGACTTTCCGTCTGAGTCAGAAACATATCCTCCGCTCAACTGATTTGCGCAAGAAGCAAAAAGCATTGCGGCAGCGGCAACAAAAAAACTTGCTGCGCGTGAAACAATTTTTCCTTTTTCTTTCATTATTTTTCCTCCAAAAAAATAAAATCCTTAAAATGTCCGCCTGTACTTTCTCAAGGCTGATAAACCACAATTTTACAGTTGTCGCTATATTCTTTGCCCTCCTTGTCCGTTACTGTTAATGTGAGCTTGTAAGTTCCAGTTTCAAGACCTGAAGAGGGAACATACAAAACAAACGCTCTCGATGTCTCAGACGAGCCGTTGCTAAGACTGTATGCAACAGACTTTTCAACTGAATATGTCAAATTAAGACTCGTAACCTGCGCTATCTGCAAAAGTTTCCATTTATATGAGGCGCATTTTTCAGGACCGTAGAGATTCAAGGTCGCATCGCTTGCGACAAAATAAGTTGGACGAAGCATATTATCCGCGTTAAATCCGTCGTCGCCGGGCGAAAGGGCTGCGCTGGACTTTTTCACAGAAACATCCGATGAAAATCCTGAGTTGTAGTCAGAAAGCATTGAGCCGACTGAATTTGCGCACGAAACAAAACTCAGTGCGAGAATCAGAATGAGAAAAACATAAAATCGGCAAAACTTTTTTAATTTGAATATTTTTCCGCTCATTTTTTTCTGTCCAGACGAAAACAGACGCCCGCCCCTGCGCTCGCACAAAATTTCAAGATTGAATCCCAGGACGCACCTGCGAAAAAGCTCAAAAACTTAAATTCAAGCTGTATCCGCCCTGAAAAATTAAACGACGGAAAAATGCCGGAACTATAGAAGTCAGCCCCAATCTTTCGGTTCCATAAATACAAAAGGCTCGCGCCGGCCGAAACTTCCGCGCCCACAGCAATATCCTTATCTGAAAACGGCAATATAAAAATGCCAAAAGGAACAGAAAAACCTATTCCGGAAAGGCAAGGACTGTCCAAATCTTCCCCGTTAAGCGTGTAGTTATATGGAAAATTGTCTTTCGGAAAAGCGACAAACGGCCTGATTCTGCCGCCGATAAAAAACGGCTTTAAAACATCACAGGAAATAAAAGAAAAGTCCGCGCCAACAGCAAACAGGAAAGGCTCTGGAACCGTAGCGCAGTCCAGCTGCAAATCCGCATAAAATCCTTCTTTTCGCCTGTTATCACTAGAAACAGGCAATTTTCCTGAAGTTCCGGCAGACGTGCTGCCGCTATCACCAACAGAAGAACCGCTTCCGCTTGCAGCCGAAATTTTGCCGGATCCATCTTTTAATGGAGTTTCCTCAGAATCAGGCTCCTCCGGGAAAAGCTCAAGTCCGCTGTCGTCAGCAAGCCATTTCCATAGATAAAGATTTCCTTTTTTTGTTGTAAAGAGAATTTTTTCGCCGTCAGGACTGAATGTTCCGGCGGAAAAGCTTTCTGATTTTCCAAGCGAAAGCGTTTTTATCAGATTGCCGCTGCCTGCGTCGAAAACGCAAAGACAGTTATTTTTAGTTCCAAGCACAATATACTTGCCGCCAGAAGAAAAACAGGCATCTCCGCTCAAGCCTTCGGGCACAGTGATTTCTGTAAGATTCGGAGACGTGCTTTCTTCAAGACCGTTAAAATGTGCGACAACAAGCTTGTCCTGCAGCATGGAAGACAAAAAGGCGGAGCCGTCAGAACTTATTTTCGGATAAACACCTGAATTGACATTCCATGAATACTCAGCAATGTTTTGATAAATGCCGTCAGAATTTGCGACAAGGTGAAATTTAGAATCCGAGGTTGAAACAATCAGACATTTTGAGTCGTCTGTCCTGCTCAAAAAGACAATTTCCTTATTAAAGTCAATCTTTTTATTCAAAAGATAGCTGTTCGAAGCAAGAAGCCTGTAATACTCAAAAAGATTCTTGCCGTCATATGGAAAAACAACAGAAAAGCCTTCTTCCCCAAAAACAGCAGCCTCCGCAGAACTTTTGTCCGAAGGAATCAAGTCTGTGAGAGCTCCAGAGTCTACGTCATACACCCCTATTGAACGGCAGCTTCTTACAGCAAGCATTTTCTTGCCGTTTCTAGAGAATTCCATTGAAGCAACAAATGTGTTTCTGTTTTCTGAGGAAAAAGGCTCAAAGATTTTTTTAGGCATTAAATCATCCGAGCCGTAAAGAATAATCTTGTCTTCCTGCACTCCTGCAAAAATTGAGCCGTCAGGCGACCACGCCGGAAAACCAAAATATCCGTAAGCGTTTTTGACTTTTTCCACAAAGAGATTTTTTTCCTGAGCCTGCAAGAGAACAGAATAGAAAAAAAACAAGAAAATAAAAAATCTCTTAAAGAAAAACACTATAAGAGTGTACCCCCCCCCGCATAAGAAAGTCAATTGCGTTTTCTTTTTTTCTAAGAGATTTTTATAAAACTAACTGGTTATAAAGAATGATTCCGCACCGCAAAAGAAATTTTCAAGAGGCACACCTATTTCAGACTAAAGGAATACTTCCTAAGAGGCTAAGGTATACTTCCTTCAGTCCTTAGGAAGCCTTACTTCAGCTCTTAGGTAGGCTTCCTTCAGCCCTTAGCTAGGCTTCCTTCAGCTCTAAGGTATGCTTCCTTTAGTTTTTATGGAAAACGCGGGAAAAAACCGGCAATGCCAAATGATTTTCAAGGAAAGCGAAGCCTGAGCTCCGCGCTTCTAATTCAAAAATCCCATTGAGTCGAGAATTATTGAACTTGCGACTGTAGCGGCGGTCTCTGTGCGCAAGATGCGGCTTCCCATGCTGCAAAGCGTGAATCCAAATTCTTCGAGCAGGTCGCGCTCTTTTTCTGTCCAGCCGCGCTCGCTTCCAATTGCTGCGACAACGCTAAGCGCGCTCTCGTGAAGCAAAAAGTCATGCAGGCTTTTTTTTGCGCGCCGGTTATCCAAGGCGATTTTCGAGCACGCCTCCCATTTTACGAATCCGGATGTCAATCCGGATTTCTCATCTTTCAAAGAAGAGAGTGTGTCATAAAGATTATTATAGAAAGAAAGCTCTGGAACGTGGGTTGAAGCCGCCTGCGCTGTTCCATCAAGAAGCATTTCATACGCGCTTCCGTCTTTCACAACGTTTGAATTCAAGTAGGATTTCTCGGTAAGCTCAGTTCCTGTCAAAATAACTTTCTCGCAGCCAAGCCCCGCAACGTCACGCAAAAGCCGGCGGAGCTGAATCGGGCGAGGGAATCCGATTATCAGCGTAAGCGGATAAAGCTTTTTTCCGGCGGATTTCGCCTCAAAGTCAAAGAAAATTTCCCCGTCGTCAGAGATTTTTGTGATTCTCGCAGTTCCGGCAGCTCCACCGATAATTCCCGCGTCAAATTCGTCTCCTGCCTTTTTATGAAGAACCTTTATAATATGCTGAGCGCGCTCATCTTTTTTTGAAAGCGGATTTTTAATTTCTTCCTTATCAAATAAACAGATATTCATTGCAGACAAAACACTCCGTAAACGGTTTAAGACTTCAATTATTATAATAGAAAATTCAATTCAAAATTGAAGCTCTGCGTTAATAATATATTTCAGAGACAGTTATGAAAAGATTTCAGTTTTTTCTTTTAGCTTTTTGCGCTTTTTTTCTTGTATCGTGCACAGACATCAGTTCTTCTTCATCGTCAGATTCTTCCGATGAAACATCAGGCTCGTCTTCGGCAGACACAAAAACACAGACAAATCCTTCATCCACAACAACGGCCTCAAACGCGGAAACTTGGGCTTACGACGAGTCGTCTCCGATTTACGAGATTTCAAGCGATATAAGCTCGCTCACAGTTTCAGGCGACTTGAGCGGAAAATCCGTCTATCTCGTAAAGGCGAACAAGACAAGCTCCACAATTTCAGCGTCAAACGAAAGGACAATCACAAAAATTTCAAATATTTCTGCTTCGAGCGGAATTTCAGATTTTTCGCTTGAAGCAGAAAATGAAGATTTTAGGAAAAGGCCGAAATTCAGGAATTTCATTCCGCCTGAGGATGTCGGAAAAACAGTTTTTAATGGAAGAAAATCAAATTCTCAAAGCCGTTCAATTTCGTCAGGCACTTCAACTTCGATGATTTCAACTGTTGAGCAGATTTCAGCGGAAGTTGATTCCACAACAAAATCTGTCTACGTTGACAACGACACCGAACTTAGCACTTTCACTTTAAAAACCGCGACCTTGCGCGCAAAAGGCGAATACTGCTACGTCTGGGTTGTCGATGACTACTACATGAGCGAAAGCGCGGACGGCTCTAAAGTTGACTCTTCCACGGCGGAAACTTTCGCGCTTAAATTTGACGAAATCTATCCTGCAATCAGAAATGTCTTCGGAAGCGAATCCGACTGCCTGATAAACTACGACACAAGCATAACTTCCTATGACGCGTCCCTTTCAATGGAAAGCTACAGCGACACAGGAACAATGGTTAACATCGTTATTTACGACATCGGCGCGGACTCTGAACTTGACAGCTCAAGCCAGTGCGGAGTCGTGGGATACTTTTACTCAAAGGACTACGTTTATCCGTCATCATCTGTGAGCAAAAATTCCGTCATAAACTACTCGAACAAGGGAAAATATTTCTATGTGGACTCAAGCTACGCAGTCTCTTATTTTGATACGGTGATTTCGACTCTCGCCCACGAATTCCAGCATATGATAAATTTCAACGTGAAAAATATCTCACAAAATCTAAGCCCGTCAACTTCATACAACGAGATGCTTTCGATGCTCTGCGAGGACATGATGCAGAAAATGCTAGGAATTGACGATGACGGATCGCCGAAAGCTCGGCTTCAAGGATTCAACGCGTATTATTTTCTTTCAGGGCTGAGCGAGTACAATTCAAGCTGCGCGGTTGTCTCCTACGCTGATTCCTACGCGCTTGGGGCGTGGCTTTCAAGGCAGTACGGAGGCGCGGCTCTTGTTCAGGCGATTATGCAGAATGATTCTGTTGACAACGACTCGATTGCAGCGGCTGTGAATTCATTAAACGGAACTGATTACGATTTTGATGACTTGTTTGAACAGTTTTTGCTTGCAATAACAGGAAATGAGACTTTCACGCTTGAAAAAGACGCGGAAGAAAATTTGTCATATGAAAACGGAGACGAACCCTACACTTACCCGATGACAGCGATTAACTTATGGAACGAGGACTACAGCATAACTTCGTCAGGACTAAGCGACTATTCCTCAGTGCAAAGCTCTCTTTCAACGGCAAAATATTCTTCATATGACTGGTGCGGGCCTTACTTGTTCTCGAAAAGCTACAGCTACGCGCTGCGCCCGGATTACGGATTCACGCTGCACGGAATCGAGGAGATTTCTTCAAGCTCATCAGACACAGATAAAATAGAACGCACTTACACGTTCAGCGAAAGCGGAAGCTCCGGATTGACGATGTATTTAATTATCCAGTGATTTTCAATAGAATCGGCTTATGAGAAAATATCTTTTTGGAATTATGATTTTAATTCTTGGACTTTCTGCGTTTTCGTTCGGAGGAAAAGCCCCTGCGAGCATTGCTGGCCACATAAAATTCTACGGAAACGCGCCTTTTGAATATCCTGGAATCGAGACTGTTGACGGCTATCTTTACGCGGTGCAAGCTGAAAAAGATTCCGGCATTTCAATTGAAGAAATAAAAGCGACGCAAGGCAAGATGATTGAGCTTACAGGCCGCGTCGAGAAAAAAGAGAAGCTTTCCGTCTTTTCCCTCCGCGACGGAACTTTTGTTGTCTCCGACTTTAGGATTCTTGAATAACCGTAATTGAGAAAGCGAGCGAAGCAATCCCCCAAAAATGATCCGCCCCGCTCTCACAAAATCCGCAAAAACGTTTTTTATTTTTTCATCATCTCTGAAACCGACTTCAAATAATCACGGCTTATATTCTCGTGTTTTTTGAGCATTGCGTAAGGAACTCCGTACGCTTTCTCAATGTCCTCGCGCGTCAAGACTTCGTCCGGCGTTCCAAGCGACATATCGCGGTTCGGATAAAAAAGCAGAACCTGATCCGCGTATTTTTTTGTAAGGTCAAGCTCGTGCATTGAAATATAGATTGAAGTTCCAGTCTTATGGACAAAATCCTTAAGATAAGCGAGCGCGTTTTCCTTCTGATATTCCTCCATCGCGAAAAGCGGCTCGTCCATGAAAACAGTCGCGCTTCCGTACAAAATCGAGAACGCAAGAAGAACACGCTGAATCTCGCCCTTGCTAAGCTGCATAAGCCCGTGGCCAAGCACATTTTTCAGCTCAAAGACATCGACAACCTCGCTCAAGAGGTCAGAATCAGAATTTATTCCTTTCGCGTTTCCTTTCAGATTTCCGTTTGAATAAACCTGGCTCAAAAGCTCTGAAACCTTGTCCTCAGACTCAAATTCCATATTCTGGTAAATCACAGACGCAAGGAGATTTTTCTGCTCCTGACCAAGAAGATAAGGATTCTGTCCAAGAAGATTCACGCTTCCAGAATCAGGCTTGAGGCGGCCTGAGCAAAGCATTAGGAGGGTCGTTTTTCCGCAGCCGTTCTGCCCGACAAAGCTAACAAATCCTGACGGAAGCTCCGCCGAAAAATGCTCGAATACAGGCTTACTCTCAACCGGCTTTCCGTTCTCGTCAACATCGCCCTCAACCGGCGGATAAGCAAAAGACACGTCATTAAGTTCAAGAAATTTCATAAAGATATGATAATAAAAATCCGGCTCTATTGCGAGATGATATTTTTTGTGAATTTTGAATTACAGATTCCGAAACAAGTTCGGAATGACACGTTTTACCAGCTTGTCTGGCCGCGAAACGGCAGCGCCCAGATTACAATTGAGAATATCATGATTTTTCGGTATTCTATTTGCTATGTCTTATGAAGTAACCGCGACACGCCGGCGTCCTCAGGCTTTTGACGCTCTTGCCGGTCAGGAATTTGTTGCTGAAACCTTAAAAAATTCTATCGAGTCAAAAAAAATCGCCCACGCATATCTTTTTTCAGGACCGCGGGGCTGCGGAAAAACTTCAACCGCGCGAATTTTAGCAAAAGCCTTAAACTGCGCTAACGGGCCGACTGCGACCCCGTGCGGAAAATGCCAGCAGTGCCTTGAAATCACAAAAGGCCAGAGCACAGACGTAATCGAAATCGACGGCGCGTCGAACACTTCTGTAAACGACATCAGACAGATAAAGGACGAGGTTCTTTTTCCGCCGCAAAGCTCAAGATACAAAATCTACATAATCGATGAAGTCCATATGCTTTCGACTTCGGCCTTCAACGCGCTCCTAAAGACGATTGAAGAGCCGCCAGCCTACTGCATCTTTATTTTTGCAACAACGGAGCTTCACAAAGTTCCTGCAACGATAAAATCGCGCTGCCAGCAGTTCAACTTCCGCCTTGTTCCGATTGAGAAAGTCAAAATGGAGCTTGCGGAAGCGGCAAAGGAAATCGGAATTCAGGCGGACGACGAGGCGTTGTACTGGGTTGCACGCGAGTCTACAGGCTCAATGCGCGACGCCTACACGCTTTTTGACCAAGTTGCGGCCTTCTCAGGCGACCACATAACCTATGAAAAAATAAAGGACAAGCTGGGTCTCGTCGGAATCGAGAGCCTAAACGAGATTTTCGAGGCGGCGGCAAAAAATGAAAGCGAGAATGTTCTATTAAAGATAGATGAATTTTTGCAGAACGGAATTTCCATCGAGCAGCTTGTCACAAACTGCACCGAATATCTCCGCTCAGTTCTTCTGATAAAGGCAGGAATCACAAAGGAGTCGCTTTTAGGACATCCGAAAGAAAGATTCTCAGAAACCGTTTTAAGCTCGTGGAATTCAATTCAGACAGAGCGCGCGCTTTCAATTCTTCTTCAGCTTTTCCGCGACATAAGATACTCGCTTTCGCCAAGATACGAGCTGGAGCTTGCATTCTCAAAAATCAGCTGGCTTACGCAGTACGTTTCTCCATCGGAAGTAAAAAAAGCGATTGACGAGGCGAAAAATCTTCTTTTGAGCGCGAATATGGCACAGCCAGCAAATTCTGGATTTGCAAATCCATACGCAGCGCAAGCTAATAGCGGATTTGCAAACGCTGGCGCAACTTTTGCGGCGGCAAGGCAGAATTTAAATCAGCAAAATCAATTCTCAAAACCGGCGCAAGGCGGAACGCTTTCTTCAAACATTTTCGCGCAAAACCAGAACCAAAATCCGTTCACAGGGAAAACGGCTTTTCAGCAAAACGATAAAACGTCGGCTTCAGTTGCAGCGCACCCGGAAAATACAGCGCAAGCTAATGCTGGATTCGCAAATCCTTACACTGGAAGAACAGTTTCCGCGCCAAGAAATATTTTCGCGCAATCGCAGGAACAGCCTCAGCCTGAAACTTTCCACAATCAGAATTATCAGGCACAAAATCCGGCGGCAAATGCGAACTCGAACGAAAGCGCAAATTCTCTGCAGACAAATTTCTCAGCAAACGCAATCGGAAACGCTGGCGCACAGACAGGGAATTTTGACTCCACGCAGGAAATCACAAGCGAGGATTTTGCCCCCCCAGACCCGACTCCAAGCTCAGCCCCATCTTTTAGCGATGGCGGAGCTGAACCGCCTGAACAAACGGCAAACGCAGGCGAAATAAATTCACAGCAGAATCAAAATTCTTCATCTGAATCGGATTTCAGGGGAAAAATTCTCAAAGAGCTTTCAATGCACGAGCCAATGCTTGCAAGCTCGCTTTTTCAGACCGGCGAATGGACAAAAAACGGAAACGTCGTCTCAACCACAGTCCAGTCGTCATTTCTAAAGCTCCAGCTGGACTCGAATCTAAAGAAAATATCAGGATTTCTCTCAAAATATTTCGGCGAAGAAATCGCTTTTCAGGTGAATCTTAAACAGCAGCGGCGCGCAGCCACAACGGAAAACGCGCCTGCGGAGATAAAAATGCTCTGCGAAATGTTCCGCGGGCAAATCGTGGGCCACACTAAAAAAACAGAGCAGGAAATCGAGCAGGCAAAGCAAGAAGAAAAAAATCAGGACGGAACGGTCTCTTCTTCCGACGATGAATCTGACATTTCAGGTGGCGAAGAAAGCAGCGATGACTAAAATCTCTTAAATTAAAATCGGACAAAATTTTTGGAGGAAAAAATGGTTAATCCTTTTGACTTGGTAAAAAATCTCAAAAATCTTGAAGGAACAATGAACACAATGAAGGAGGAGCTTGCAAATATTTCGGAGACAGGCTCGGCAGGCGGAAACATTGTTCAGGTGACGCTCAACGGAAAATTCGAGCTTACAGACATTAAACTCGACCCGATTGCGGTTGACCCGCGCGACATTCAGATGCTTCAGGACTTGATAAAAGCCGCGCATCATGACGCTATGGACAAAATTCAGGAAGCGATAAAGGAAAAATCGGGCGCGCTTCTTGGCGGAATGAACATTCCAGGAATGTAATTCCAGGAATATAATTCCGGGAATGTGATTCTAGGAATCTATTTTTATGAACGCAATTGATGAACTTACAGACTCTTTCTCTCGCCTGCCCGGAATCGGAAAAAAATCCGCAGGAAGGCTTGTGAACTACATATTAAAAGCCGACTCAATATGGGTAAAGCGATTCGCAGACGAAATTTCAGGACTGCAGGAAAAAATCAGGCCGTGCTCAATCTGCGGAAGCTGGACAGAAAGCGATCCCTGCCCAATCTGCTCGAATCCGCTCCGAGACCAAAGTCTTATCTGCGTTGTGGAGCAGCCGCAAGATGTAAGCACAATCGAAAGCTCGCACGAATACAACGGGCTTTTCCATGTTCTAGGCGGAGTGATTGCGCCGCTCGAGGGAATCGGGCCTGACCAGCTCAGAATCGCCGAGCTTTTAGAGCGCGTAAAGTCAGGCAAAATAAAGGAAGTTATTCTCGCGACAAATCCGACTGTGGAAGGCGACACAACCGCGCTTTATATCCAGCGTCTCTTGTCGGAAAACAAGGAAATCGCTGTAACCCGCCTTGCGTCAGGCTTGCCAGTAGGAGGCGACCTTGAATACGCTGACCGGCTCACGCTCGCCCGCTCTTTCCGAGGCAGAAGCAAATTCTAGCGTTTTGCAAAGCAGCCTGTGCAGCCAACAATCAGAACGTGCTTTTTTCCGTTTGAAGTCTTGTTGAAAAGACGCGCCACAAGCTCGCCATCAACAGGAACTTCCTTTTTGCAGACAGGGCAGATTCTCTTTGCGCCGTTCTCGACTTTCGGATAGCAATGCGGGCAGCCGTGAATCGTCATTCTCTGGTCTGGAGCCGTCATCGGGCGGTAAACGCGCGAAAACATATTCTCGCCCTTTGAAAGCGGCGTGCTGCAAAGCGGGCATCGCACAAAATCGATTTTTCCGTCCTCAGTTTTCTGCGTCCTAAAATGCTCATCGACTTCTTTTCCAGTCTTTTTCAAGAATTTCAGCTTTGAAAAAATCGCCAAAGCCGCAACAATCACAACGGCCGCAACAAAAATCAAAAAATATTCCATAAAATTACTATATCATAAAATTCAGGCAAAAATAAAAACTTAACTTTAATTTTAAATAAATTTGTAGATTTCTTAATATATGATATAATACTTTGTGGCCGCCCAAAATGTGCTAAAAGCACTATACAAACGGGGGGGGTATTTTGGAAACGCCAATAAATCAGAGAAGACTTAGCGACATTTCTTTTTCAATCGACAAAAATCTTAATGTACAAGGCGGAAACAGAAGTTTTCTTGTGCTTTTGCGCAGAACAGATTTCGCGGAAGTCAATCTATCATCAATTCTTTCAGAGACAGACGCAAAAAACCTGAAATTCTTCCTTGATAATTTTTCAAAAAATCATGACAAGACAAGCGAACTGGCAAATTTCATCGCAAAAATAAAGCCGGGCGACTTTATCGTAAGCTGCATTTTCACAATCCAAAAGAAAGAAGACGAGATTTTCGATGTTACAGTCGAGGAGCTTTCCTATTCGCGCCATCTCCTTGAAAAAGCGCTGCTCGAAAGCCGGGAATACTCGGCTCTTCTCCAGAATTTTGACGCTTACTATTTTCTTTACGACGGCGAAAGATTCATAATAAAGAACACAAAGGATTTGAACTCGCTTTTCAACGGCAATGTAGAGGATTTCAGAAAATTTTTCAGCAACTCATTCAAGCTGAACACGGAATCTCTTGAATCCGAAGCGCAGATGAAGGCGATGCTCGACAATATCCAGAATTTCGAGACCGGAAAATACTACAATTTCTTCCGCACCGACAAGAAAATGCTCACAGTCCACACACTCAAGACAAGCACGCGAAAAAAGTCGATTATCGTCGGAAGCGTAAATTTCGAGCAGCAGTCGCTTCCTTCGGCGAACATCTACGCGCAGGAGCATGACGGGCTCACAGGGCTTTACAACAAAAAGGCGATTACCGAGCTTGCAATCAAAAAAATCAACGAAATCAAAGAGCCTTGCTCAATGATTATCATCGATGTTGACAAATTCAAGGAATGCAACGACACTTACGGGCACATTTTCGGAGACAGAGTTCTCGTGGCGGTGGCAGGCTGCATAAACGACGCGATTGCAGGAAACGGAATTGCAGGAAGAATCGGCGGAGACGAATTTCTCGTGATTCTCGACAAGACAGACGAGGCGGATATCAGAAACATAACGAGAAATATCCGCGCCGGAATCCAATGGAACATCACCTCGATTGACGCTGCCAGTGCCGTTACATGCTCAATGGGAATCGCCCGCTTTCCTCTTAACAAGCAGAACTACGAAAGCCTTTTCAAACTCGCGGACAAATGCCTTTACATCGCGAAAAACCACGGCCGCAACTGCTACATAATCTACAAGCCGGAGCTTCACGACAAAGTCATAATGGAAAGCAAAAACAACGAGAACAAAATCTCCAACGGCGAATTTTTCCATGACGCGGCAGAAATGGAATTCCAGATTCTAAAGTGCTTCTCAAACAAATTGTGCAAATTTCAGGACATTCTTTCAAAAATCGTGAAGTATATGAAAATCAGCAAAGTCTCCGTGTATGACGCAAATTTAAAGCCGCTCTACATCGTTGGAACAGACTCAGAAAATTTCCGTGCAGATTTCCTGAAAAACAGCAGCTATTTTTCAATCTTCAACGAGTTCGGCTATCTTCATATGGACAACACGAACATTTTGGACTCTGTTGACCAGAAAAGATACAAGCTCTACAACGGCAACAACATATGCTCAACAATCGAGGTTCTCTGCAAAAATCCGAAAGGAAAAATCTCCGCGCTTATCTGCTTTGACATCTACAAGCCGGCTCAGACTTTCCCAAAAGAGAAAATAACGTTCGCGCTTCTCGTTTCAAAGCTGATTGAGCAAAGAATAAAGCAGAAAATCATATAGCTTTTACTGCGCAATTCCGCAAAAGTCTTCTATATACAAGTGCAATCACTTAAATAAGCGTCATGCTGAATTTATTTCAGCATCTCTTTGCGGATTCAGAATCCACTCGAACACTAAAGCGTTCGGAATGACGCACGTTTTTTCCGACTCCTTGCAGACAAACGATTTTCATATAAAATATAAATCATTCTATTATTGAGGTTAGAAAATGAAAATTCTTGTAGTTGGAAGCGGCGGACGCGAGCACACAATCAGCTGGAAACTTGCGCAAAGCGAAAAAGTCGGGCAGGTTATCTGCGTTCCTGGAAACGGCGGAACTGAATTTGAAGCGAAATGCAAAAATATCAATCCAAAAGACATTCCAGAGATGGAAAATCTTTCGCTGAACGAGGCGGCGGCAAAAATCGCAAAGGACGAGAAAATTGACTTTGCTGTAATCGGCCCGGAAGACCCGCTCGCGGAAGGAATCGCGGACAAGCTATGGGAGGAGGGAATTCCGACTGTAGGTCCAAAGTCAAAAGGAGCGGCTCTCGAGGCTTCAAAGGACTTGTCGAAAGTCTTTATGAAAAAGCACGGCGTTGCCTGCGCTGACTCAGAGACTTTCACAGACAAAGAAAAGGCAGTTGAATACATAAAGTCAAAAGGCGCGCCAATCGTTGTTAAGGCTGACGGACTTGCGGCAGGAAAAGGCGTTGTCGTGGCAAAGACGGTCGATGAAGCTGTTCAGGCGGCGGAAGACATGATGGGCGGAGAATTCGGAGATGCGGGAAAAAAGCTCGTAATCGAGGAATATCTTCAGGGCGTTGAAATTTCTGTTCTTGCTGCTGTGAGCGTCACAGAAGAATCGGCGAAAAACGGAAAAGCCTGCATTAAAGCGTTTCTCCCGGCGCGCGACCACAAGCGGCTTCAGGACGGAGCTAAAGGCCCGAACACAGGCGGAATGGGAGCTGTCTGCCCTCCGCAAGACGTTACAGAAGAGACGATGAAAGCGTTCGAGGAAAAAATCCTGAATCCGACGCTCAAAGGTCTTATTGAAGAAAAAATCGATTACCGCGGATTCATCTTCTTCGGTCTTATGCTCACGAAAAACGGCCCGAAAGCTCTTGAATACAATGTGCGGCTCGGAGACCCTGAAACTCAGGCGGTCCTTCCGATGATGGACTTTGACTTTGCCGAGCTTTGCCAGGCGATTATGGACGGAAGCCTTAAAGATTTCGAGATGAAATGGAAAAAAGGATTTCAGGTTGCCCCGGTTGCAGTAAGCGGCGGCTATCCTCACAAATATCCAAAAGGCAAGCTTATTTCTTTCGACAACGAAAAAATCAATGCGGCTGGAGCAAAAGTCTTTATCGCAGGCGCAATCAAGGACAGGCGCGCAAAAACTCCTTCGCTTATCACAAGCGGCGGACGCGTTCTTGCCTGCTCTGCGCACGGCGAAACTTTCGACGACGCATGGAAAGCCGCCTACTCTGCTCTTGAAGGAGTCAAATTCGACGGAATGTTCTACAGAAAAGACATAGGACTTCCGGGCGCTGCAGAAAGCAACTAAAAAAGCAAAAACTGCAGTTAATGAATGCATATTTCATCGGTGAAATTCTAAAGGAATACCGCACACGTTTTGAAATTTCGCAGGAAGAACTTTCTTTCGGGCTTTGCGCCGTTTCAACGCTTTCAAGAATTGAAAGCGGCACGCAAATTCCCGGAAGAAAGCTTGCCGAAGCCCTGTTCAGCAAAATGGGAATGAAAACGCCTTCAAGCGCGACTCCAATGAGCAGGCTCGATTTCAAGCGTGAAAACCTCGAACACAAAATAATCGACTCAATTGCAAACGGAAATTTTGACGTTTTTGCCACGCTTGAAGAATACAGGAACTGCGGAAAAACTTTAGACCCGCTCGAAAAGCAGTTCTACATTTTCTACAAGGCGATTGCAGAGGACGCTCTTGAACATAACGCGGAAAAAGCGTTGAAAGAATATTTTGAAGCGATAAATTTAAGCATAAAGAATTTCAATCTGGACGACGTGCAAAAAATAAAATTTCTCACAAGAACAGAACTTATGATTCTGAACAATATCTCGCGCGCGCTGTATTTTTCCGGGAAAAAAGACAAAGCGATTTCTCTAATGGAATTCTTACGGAATTATTACGAAACAAGAGAAATAAGCGAAGAAGAAATGGCGAAAGGCTATCCTGTAATCCTGTTCAATCTTGAAAACTGGTACGGAGACGAAGAAAGATTCCAGGAAGCGCTCGAGTTATCCGAAATAGGAATAAAAATTTGCATAAATTATGGAAAATTAACGCCTTTTCCTTTCCAGCTTTTTAACAAAGGCTGCTCTCTTGTGAAATTAAAGCGGATAAACGAGGGAAAAAAGTTTTTGTCGCAGGCTTTTTCAGTTTTTGAGGCAATGAATTTGACTGACGAAATGAATTACGGCAAAAAATGGGTCGCTGAAAACCTGAAAATAATTTTTTAGCAAAAAATCAAAATTTGCGTAAAACGCTATGGTGGTTTTATTTTGCTCCGCTTAAACTAGTCTCACTTTTTTAGAACGGAGGAAATAAAAATGAAAAAAATCCTAAAAGCATTGTTCTTATGCTTTTCGCTGGCGGTAGGAATGTTTCTTTTCAGCTGCTCATCATCAGTTTCAGACAATGACGAGCAGACAACGGAATTTTCTGAAAACGACGATTCCGATTCTGCAAGGTACGCTTTCAGCGGAAGAGGCGGAATCGGCGGGCACGGATGCGGAAACAAGTCATCTTTAAGCCGCTAAAACAAAAAAATCATTCTAAACTAAAAAATTTATAAAACTGGAGAGTTATATATATGAAAAAAATTCTTTCAAGCGTTATCGCTTCGCTTATTCTTATGTCGTTTGTTCTTTCTGGCTGCTCGCAGCTTTCAGACAGCGAAACAAAAACATCATCTTCAAGCACGGCGCAGTTCGGAAAATATTCTGAATTCGGGGCAAGCGTAAAATCAGGATTCGAGGAAAAATTCGGAGACGCAGAGACTGCACGGAGCGCGATTCTTTCTGAAACAATCGTTTCTGAATCTGATGAAATTTCAGATGAAAATGTGGAATACTTAGACGAGGACGCTTCTGGCGCGGAATATCTTCTTGAAAACAACTACATTTCAGAAACAGCCGCGGCATACATCAAGAGAATTGAGTCCGCAATCGACAACGCAGGAAGCAAAGCGAGCTTCAACGAGGAAGTTTCGGCGATAGAAAACGAAGCAATGGAAAATCTTTCAGACTCAGACCTTGACAACGTTATGTATTACGCCGAAGCCTCAAAAGCAAGCGCGGACTACTGGGCAGAAGACGATGGCGAAGCGAGATGGAGTCTCAGGAAATTTTGCAGAAAATACAAACATGTAATTGCTTCCGCTGCAATAGGTGCTGTAACTGGAATAATAAAAACAGTTGGAAAGAATCCTACTCCAATAGGAATTGTACAGGGAGCTGTAACAGGAGCAATTACAGCAGGAATTGGTGCATATACTTCTGGAAAAATTTATGTAGCAGGAAAATAACAACAAAACTTTTTTATGTCGCTATCGTTTTACTTATCTAAAATGATGGCGATATAAAAAATGAAGGACAATTCTTATGAAAAAACTTATTTTATCATTCTTATTCTTGATGTCATTTTTTGCAGTAAACGCACAAGAAGTTAAAGAGTCAGAAACAACGAGAACTGAAACTTCTGTTCCAAGCGAAGTAACTTTTTCATTGAATGAAAAATCTGAAACAGAAATTCCAAAGCTCATAATAAACAGAGAAAGCATTTTTGACTGTTGGGATGGAGCTTATAAGTTGTCTGACGGCACAAAACTTTCAAACAAAGAATTTAACGCTCTCTTAAAAGCAGAAGCCAATCAAATTTTTGTCAAAAAAACAAAAATATATGAAGGACTTTTTTATCTCTTTGATGTAGGAATGTTAGCTTCCGTTATTGTAAACAGTTATGCGTATTCAAAAGGCTGGGACAATATGACATTTTACAGCGCAACTGCTGCCGGAGTCTGTTTTGTATCTTCTCTTTGGACAGCTGTTCTTTCAAACAGGAATCAGCAACTTGCTATCGACAGCTACAACTTAAATATTCTTGGGTTGGGGCAAAAGAAATAGAATCAAAACAGCGAATCTGATTTTATGGATTGCTTCGCTCGTGTTGCAATGACGGAAATCTTTAGCTTGCAATGCTGAGGCGTTTTTCCCAAAACAACGGAGAGTTTTTAGAAGTCATAAAAAAATGCTGAGACCAAGATAAAAACCGCGATTTCAGCATAAAAAAGTTTTTAAGTCCTAAAAAAAAGCTTGCTGAACAATTTTACTCGTTCAGCAAGCTTTTCATTTTCTTTTCTATATTTCTAATTCCTATAAAATCAAAACTAAACTCTAAACATCAGGTCGGCGTAGTTCGGGAACGGCTTGAACTTTTCGCCCAAGAGAGGCTCAATTTTGTCCGCGACCGCGCGTGTCGCTTCCATCTGCGGAATCACCTTGTCGGCGTAATCGCGCGCCTGCTTTGCAACGTCTTTCTCGTTCTCAGCCGCATTGTGAATGTTCTCTAGCTTTTCTGTCTCAAAATTCAGTTTGTCGGCAAGAGAAGTCATTTTTTCAAGCAGCGATGTCTGGGCGGCACATCTCGCATTCGCAACAAGATTTCTAACCTTCGCCGCGCTGTCTGCAACTGCGTCCATATAAGCGTAGCTCGCCGGAAGAATGTCCTTGTAAATCATATCAATCATTGTCCTGACTTCAATGTTCAAGGTTTTCGAGTATTTTTCAAGCTTGATTTCGTGGTGGCTTCTCATCTCGGACTCTGTGTAGATTCCGTATTTTGAGAACATCTCAACGTTTTTTCTGTCAAGATAATGCTCCATCGCGTCCGGCAAAGTCTTAAGATTCATAAGACCGCGCTTTTCGGCCTCTTTCACCCACTCGTCAGAATATCCGTTTCCGTTGAAGATGATTTTCTTGTGATTTTTGATTGTCTCTTTCACAAGTTTCTGCAAGTCGGAGATAAAATCATCAGAATTTTCAAGTTTCGACGCGAACTCGTCCAAAGTCTCGGCGACAATCGTATTCAAGACAACGTTAGGTCCTGAAATTGAAAGAGAAGAGCCAAGCGAGCGGAATTCAAACTTGTTTCCAGTGAACGCGAACGGAGAAGTTCTGTTTCTGTCGGTTGTGTCTTTCGGAATTGAAGGCAAAACAGAAACGCCGATTTTCATTCGTTCTTTTGACTTCTGCGAGTAAGGAGTTCCGTTTTCAATCGAGTCCAAAACCGCCTGAAGCTCATCTCCGATAAACATCGAGATAATCGCAGGCGGCGCCTCGTTCGCGCCCAGACGGTGGTCGTTTCCGGCAGAAGCAACCGAGTCGCGGAGCAAATCCTGATGCTTGTCCACAGCCTGAATCACCGCCATCAGGAACAAGATGAACTGCGCATTGTCGCGCGGAGTCTCGCCCGGCTCAAGGAGATTCTGACCGTCGTCAGTTCCCATAGACCAGTTGTTGTGCTTTCCAGAGCCGTTCACGCCCGCAAAAGGCTTTTCCGCAAGAAGACAGTAAAGGCCGTGCCTGTCCGCGACTTTTTTCATCATCTGCATTGTAAGCTGGTTCTGGTCCGCGCTCAGGTTTGTCGTCGTGAAAATCGGGGCCATCTCGTGCTGCGCCGGAGCCACCTCGTTATGCTTTGTCTTGCTCAAAATTCCAAGTTTCCAAAGCTCCGTGTCCAAGTCCGCCATAAATTCAGCAACGCGCGGCTTTATTTGCCCATAATAGTGGTCGTCCATCTCCTGACCCTTAGGAGGCATTGCCCCGAAAAGAGTTCTTCCGCAGAAAATCAAGTCCTTGCGCTGTTTCCAAAGATTCTTGTCTATTAAAAAATATTCCTGCTCAGGGCCGACAGTCGTAACAACGCGCTTTGCGACAGTGTTTCCAAAAAGACGCAAGATTCTAAGAGCCTGCTTGTTCAACGCTTCCATTGAACGCAAAAGAGGAGTTTTCTTGTCCAAAGATTCGCCAGTATAAGAGCAGAACGCAGTCGGAATGTAAAGCGAGCCGTCTTTTATGAACGCATAAGAAGTCGGGTCCCAAGCCGTGTAGCCTCGAGCCTCGAAAGTTGCGCGCAGTCCTCCGGAAGGAAATGAAGAGCCGTCAACCTCGCCTTTCACAAGCTCCTTTCCGCTGAATTCCATAATCACGCCCGAGTCTCCGAACGGCTGGATAAAGCTGTCGTGCTTTTCGGCTGTAAGACCGTTCAGCGGCTGAAACCAATGCGTAAAATGAGTCGCTCCTTTTTCGGTAGCCCAGTCTTTCATCGTGTTTGCAACGACATTCGCCACGTCAAGCTCCAGAGGAGTTCCTTCCTTTATCGTCTTTTTGAGAGACTTGTAGACATCTTTCGGCAAACGCGCGCGCATAACGTCATCATTAAAAACCATGCTTCCAAAAATTTCTGGAACGTTCATAAAATCTCCTTATATTTATTGTCCAATTTTCATACTTTCGGTTCTTGATTTTTTCCAAGATAGAACTAAAGTTACCGGCAAAAACAAGAAACGACCTGCACTTTCTTTAAGCGAAAGCAAAAGCCTCATTTTTTTTGAAGACAGCCGCACCAAATGCTAAAATAAATTCAGCATGACCACATTTTCAGTAATCCATAATTAAGCGCGGCCAATGCAGAACGCTTTGTCGTGTTCTTCCCGTTCTATCTTTTTTTGATTTTTTTACTTTGCCTTGTGCCTTTTATCAAGCTCGTCGTAAACGTCTTTCCACGCGACTCCCTCTTTGTACATCAGAACACTTACAAAATAAAGCAAGTCCGCAGCTTCCCAGATTACGTCCTCTTTTGTCTCGGCTTCGTCTGTAAGCTCCTCGGCTTCCTCCATAATCTTCTCGCGCACGCGCTTTGAGTCGAGAGTCGCAGTGTAGCTTCCAGGCTTCGGATTCGCAAATCTTTCAGCGATTGTCGAGTAAAGCCGCTCAAGGCTTGATTTCGGGTCAGGGTCGGAAGAAAAGCAAGTGTAAGAGCCAGTGTGGCAAACTCCGCCGTTAGGAAAGACTGTCGCAAGAACAGTGTCGCGGTCGCAGTCGGCGCGCATTTTTACAAGCTCCAAGAAATGGCCGCTAGTCTCGCCTTTTGTCCAAAGCTTGTTCCGAGTTCTGCTGAAGAAAGTGAGTTTTCCAGTCTCGAAAGATTTTTCAAAAGCCTCTTTATTTGAATATCCGAGCATCAAAACCTCGCCCGAAGGAGACTGCGCGATAACAGGAATCATTCCGTTTGTCTTCTCAAAGTTAAGGCAGCTGATAAAAGCGTCTTTAAGCGAGACCGCGCCTGTATAAAGAGCCATTCCAAGCTGAACATCGCAGCCGATTTTTTCAAGCTCTGCAATCTGCTCAACTGAATTCACTCCGCCTGCGACAACAACGCGGCATTTCACAGCGTCTCGCAAAGCCCTGCACGCTTCCATGTCAGTTCCCTGCATGCAGCCTTCTTTTTCAACGCAGGTGAACAAAAGCTCTGAAGCGTATTTTTCAGCCTGCTTCGCGCCTTCAATCAGCGGAATGTCAACAGTCTCTGTCCAGCCTTTCACAGCGATTTTTCCGTTGATTGCGTCAACAGAAATAATCACGCGCTGCTTTCCAATCGCCTTGCAAAGCTCTTCCAAGAATTCTTCGTCCAAGACAGACTCGCCGTCTTTAGGATTCGGATTCCAAGCCGCCGAGCCGATGATGACTTTCTCAGCCCCAAGCGAAATAAGCTCGCGCGCCTTTTTCACATCGCGGATTCCGCCGCCCACACGCACATTTCCGCGCCTGAGCAAATGCTTCAAAAGCTCCGTGTTCTTTGTGTTGCCTTTCTCGTCAGTGTTGCGAAGCGCCTGATCCAAGTCGATAATCGCAACCTCGCCGTATTTATTAAAATCAGAAATCAAATTATCCGCATCGTCACGCTGGAGCATCAAATCCTTGCCGTTTTTCAGCTGCACAACGTGTCCGTCTTTCATATCAATAGAAGAAATTACCATAGCCGAAAGTATAATGAATTTCTCATTTAAGGAAAATAGCAGCTAATTACACAGGTTGAGCCTGCGAAACCAAAATGCAAGCCGACACGGATGTCGGCTGAAAGCAATTTCATCCCCGCGAGTTTTCGCCAGAAAACTTGTCTGCGACAGGAGGTCGCAAGTTCTCGTAAGAATGAAAATTACAAGGATGTAATTTTCATTCCGCATATTTTAGACAAAATTCACGCAAATTTATAATTACAGACCGCAAATCTCGGGCTTAGAATCTTTGTATTGGAGGAAAATTCTGAATATGAAAAAAAATCTTAAAAAATCGCTTGTTGCTCTCGCGCTCGCGGGGCTTGCATTCTCGTCTTTCGCGCAAAACGCTGACTATGTAAAGCAGGAAATCAACGCGAACGACCGCTGTGTTCCGACTTTCTATGAGGCTCTCAAAGAGCGGATGACTTTTCCGCTCGGCTTCAAAGATAATTCCGACCCTAAAAAATGGAAGAAGGCAGGCCTTGCAAAGGCAAAAGAGCTTATCATAATGCACGAGGACACAAAGCCTTTCGACCCAGTTGTAATCGCCGAAGAGAAACGGGACGGCTACACGGCGCAGAAAGTCGTTTTCAACATCAGCGACACAACGCGCACAATGGCTCTCGTCCTTATTCCAGACTCATCAAAAAAGAACCAGAAATTCCCGGCAGCCCTTATGCTCCACGACCACGGCTCAAAGTTCTCAATCGGAAAGGAGAAAATGGTAAAGCCTTTCGAGTCAGACCCGGCGGACGAGCAGAAATTGAATCAGGCGGTCGCGTGGTCTTCAAGATATTTTGAGGACACTTTTCCGGGCGACGAGCTTGCAAAACGCGGCTACATAGTGCTTAGCTTTGACGCTCTCGGCTGGGGCGACCGCTCTGTTGACGGCTTCAAGACAGCTTCCCAGCAGTCGCTTGCGTCAAACCTTTTCAACATGGGAACAAGCTTCGCCGGAATCATCGCACAGGAAGACATCCGCGCGGCAAAATTCCTCGCATCTTTTCCGAATGTGGACAAAAAGAGAATCGCCTGCATCGGATTCAGCATGGGAGGATTCCGCTCATGGCAGCTTGCGGCTTTAAGCGACGACATCACAGCCGGAGTTTCTGTCTGCTGGATGGGAACGATGGTGAACCATATGCAGATTGGAGACGGACAGCTTAAAGGAAACAGCGCGTTCAGCATGCTTCATCCGCTTATCGCGCGCTATCTTGACTATCCTGATGTGGCAGGACTTGCAGCTCCAAAACCGATGATGTTCATCGGCGGCACAGCAGACCCGGTAAATCCTGTGGCAGGAACTGAGGAAGCATACGCTAAAATGCAGAAAATCTGGAAAGCGAACAAGGCGGAAAAAAATCTCGAGACAGTTCTCGTGCAGGACGGAGAGCACACATTTCTTCCGTCAGAGCAGAAGCTCGCATACGACTGGCTCGATAAAGTCTTCAAGAAATAACATCGGCTTCTTCACTTTTGAAACATTCTTCTTATTATCAGAAAATTTAAAAAAAACGTATGCTTTTTATTTTTGCGGCAAAGTATACTAGATTTCACAGAAAATTGATGATTTTCTGTATCACAACAATTTATAAATTGTTCTAGCATTTAAGAACGTTGGCGGCTATGAGCAAAAGCCAGTCGGCCAAATTTGGAGGATTAAAAAAAATGAAAAAGATTATCGCTACATTGACAGCAATCGCAGCAGCAATGACACTCGGCGCATTCGCAGAAAAATATGTTTCTGCAAACGACCTGGAGCTTGGAACAGTAGCAGAAGACAAAGCCCTTGAAGATGACTTTGTAATCAAGGCGACAGCGGAAAAAATCGTTGAAATCACAAAGCAGTCTTCAGACGCTCCAAACTCAGTTGGCGATGAGACTTTCACACAGAGAATCAAAATCGGCGGAGCTGGAAATCCAACTTGCCGCTCAATCCAATTTCCTGCAAAAGCCGGACAGAAAGTAACAGTCTATGCGAAATCTTCCTCAAAAACAGACAACAGAATCGTCGCAGTTCTCGCTGAGGACGGAACACAGGTTGGAACTTCAGAAGCTGCTGCCTACGCTGAGGAAATCTCAGTCGGAAGCGTGACTCTTCCTGCTGACGGAAACTATTTCGTAACTTCTGGAAAATCAGGAATCTACATCTACGAGATTATCGTTGAGTAAATAAAATTCTGTTTTATTTTACAAAAGCGCAGTTTTCTGAATTTCAGGGGCTGCGCTTTTTGTGTTAAAATGGCACGGCTTAACGTCAAAAAAGCGGAAAACGCAAAATTAAAAAAGTATCAAATTTTAGAAGGAGTAACCGATGAAAAAGACATTCATCAAAATGGCTCTCGCACTTGCTTTGATTGGAGCAACTGCGGCTGGCGCGTTTGCTCAGAAAGCAAGAAAACCGTGGAGCGAAGTGCCGAATCCGAAAATCACTTCGGTTGTGGCGGACGCGAAAAATCCGAAAGTGATTATCGTAAACTTCGATATGGACACGCCAAGAGACAATTCCGGAGCTGACAAGGCGACAGTTGTTGTCTCAGGACCTTCAAGCAAGACCGCGCAGGTCGGAAAAACACGAAACAAGGCGAAAAAGGCTGAAATCGAGCTTGATGTCTCTGGAACTTACACAATCGTTGTAAAAGGCTACAGAAACGAGGAGAAAACCTCGCACGACTCAGAGCCGGCAACGTACACTTTCACTTTGCCGCTTGCAAAGCCAGCTCTCTCTCTCCTGAACGTTGGAGACGCAGTAATCAACGCGGAGTGGTCTCCTGTTGACGAGGCTACAGGCTACGTTCTTTCGTACACAGCAAACGGAAAAACTGTGAGTCTGCCTGAGACAAAGTCTCTCTCAGGAAAAATCTCAGAACTTAAAGTCGGAGACGTTGCAACTGTAAAAGTTACAGCCTTGCGCGGAAAAGACTCTTCTGTTTCTGACTCTGTAAGAAAAACCGTAAGACAGGACGCTGAGCGCGTATGGGAATTCACAGAATTCGGAACATCAACAAATCCTGAAAGAAACCGCTACGAGCTTTTGGACGCAGACAATCTTAAAGTGCGCCTTCTTTCCTGCACTTACAATCCAAAAACAGGAAACATTATCGACAAAGGCGGAAAATACGAGTCTTTCTTTGACGGAATGTCGTTCTATTACACAAAAATAGACCCGAGAAAAGAGAATTTCGAGCTTACCGTGACTGTGACAGTTGACTATCACAACCCGATTGCAGACGGGCAGGAAGGATTCGGCGTTCTCGCGCTTGACCAGCTTGGAGTTGACGGACAGCCGATGATTATCGCCTACAACAACTCAACTGGAATCGTTTCAAGAAAATTCACAACGCACGTGAACGGCGCGAAAAAGGAAATCAAGAACGGAATCGGCTACCGCGCTGTAACAGGCTTGACCGAGGGAATCATCTCTCAGGGTGACGCGGCAATCAAAAAGATGGCTTCAAGCATTTACGAGGCATTCAGCTATGACCAGGCGGCAGACGCAGTAAAAACAGGAGACGTTTACCGCGTAACCCTCAAAAAAGACAACACTGGCTACCACTCAATCTACAAGAGAGCGATTGCCTCAGAGGGAACTGTCGAAGAATATATTCTCTACGACACAAAGAACACAAAGCTTCTCCAGCTTGACCCGGAATGTATTTACGTCGGATTCAGCGTGGCGCGCGGATGCAACGCGACTTTCAGCGATGTTGTCTTCAAGACCTCTGACCCGAAAAACGACCCGCCAGCTCTTCCAGAGCCTCCGGAGCTTGTTCCGCTCGCTGTAACAATCGACTGTCCTTCAACATACACATCAAAATCTTATCCGTTTGCGATGATTTCAAACGCGAAGGGAACAATCCATGTTGAGGACAAATACGGAAACGTTGTAATCGACAAAGACCCGGTTGAAGCGAACACATACTACAAGAAAAACATCAGTATCAAAGTTCCTTCAACAAACGACTGGAATGTCACTTTCGACCCGGAAGACAAATGGCAGCCTGGCGAGAATCAGGTAATTGCGCAGTACAACGACGAAGATGGAAGATATGAGGAAAACTACAAGAGCGTAACTTATGTACACTCGGTTTCTTCGCTTGTCTTCAAAGGCAAGAATCTTTACGTCGGCAAAAACGGCACAATCTTCGGAAAGGGAACAAAAGACGACCCGATTGACCTTGACTCAGCAATCAAATACCTGCAGCCAGGCCAGACAGCTCTTCTTCTTCCTGGAAGATATTTCCCTACAAAGAATCTTGAGATTGAAAGAGGAAACAGCGGAACTGCAAAGAAACGCAAGGTTGTAAAGTCGGCAGACCCGAAAAACCGCGCAATTCTTGACTTCACATCTTACTCAGGAACAAACAGCGCAGTAAACCTTTTCGGCGACTACTGGACACTCGAGAATTTCGACATCACAAATTCTCCTGAGAACAGCAAGGCTTTGCAGATTGGCGGAAGCTACAACGAAATCAGAATGGTTGACACTTATCTCAACAAGGACACTGGAATCCAGATTTCAGGCCGCTCTACAGAAAGTACCGATATGTGGCCTCACGACAACCTTGTCTACGGCTGCGAGTCGTTCGGAAACTCTGACCCTGCGCAGAACAACGCCGACGGATTCGCTTCAAAGCTCACTTCCGGAAAAGGCAACGTTTTCAGAAACTGCGTATCGCACCACAACGTAGACGACGGCTGGGACTTGTACTCAAAAGTCGAGACTGGCGCAATCGGCGAAGTTTTGGTTGAAAACTGCATCGCCTACGCAAACGGAACAAAGCTCGACCTTTCTGGAAAAGGCGACGGGAACGGCTTCAAGATGGGTGGCGACGGAATCGCTGTAAAGCACGTCCTTAGAAACTCAATCTCTTGGGGCAACGGCGCAAACGGAATCACCTGCAACTCAAACCCTGCATTGATTCTTGACCGCGTAACAGCATTCGGAAACGCGGCTTACAACATCGCGCTCTACGGAAAAGGAAACGAAGGCCAGAATCCTAGAATCTTCGAGACTGACGGAGTTCTTTCATTTGAGGGCGGCCAGGGCGACAACATCAAGGAAAAGCCGGACTTGCTCAAAGAAAACACTTTCTACTTTGACGGCGCAAAAACAAAGAACGCAAGCGGAAAAGTTCTTTCCGCAAAAGATTCTTTCGTACGCGTTGACTGGGAAAGCTACAATAACGGCTACAATGCCGACGGAACTTTCAACAGAATTCCGCGCGATGAGAACGGCGTTTTCAATCTTGGCGACCTGTTCAAGAAAACAGACGCTGTTCCGGCTGATGTCGGCGCAGACTACAACAACTTGAAATAAAATCCTGAAATTTTAGCTTGGAAAGTGTCCAGGACAATTCCGGCACTTTTCCAGACTGTTTCAAGCTTCGGCGGACAGGAAAGCGCATTTCCTGTCCGCCGTTTTTTTTGCTATAATCATCTTATGCGCGAATTTTGCTACAATTGCTTCAGACCAAAAGAAACCTGCCTCTGCAAATACTTAAAACCGTTCGCCCCGGGAATCAAATTTGTTTTTCTTATGCACCCGAAAGAGGCCAAGCGGCAGCGTACAGGAACAGGAAGAGTCGCCCACGCAGGACTTATAGACTCGGAAATTCTCGTGGGAATCGACTTCACAAAAAACGAGCGGCTTTGCGCTCTTCTTTCAGACCCGCAGTATTATCCTGTTCTTCTTTATCCTGACGAAAACGCGTGGAATTCAAAAAAGGAAGGCTTCAAGGAAGCCGTCGGAAACAAAAAACTTCTCGCAATCATAATCGACTCCACGTGGTTCTGCTCAAAAAAGATGATCCGCCTAAGCTCAAACATCATGGCTTTGCCAAAAGTCAGTTTTTCTTATAAATACAAGTCGATTTTCACTTTCAAGAAAGAGCCGTCGGAAGAGTGCGTCTCAACAATCGAAACCTGCTACTATCTGATAAAGGAAATGCAGGAGGCTGGAATCGCAGACAAAAACGCGAACCCGGAATGTCTGATGGACGCGTTCAAGGAGCTTATCAAGATGCAGCTTCAAAAGGAAAACGACAGAATCGAGGGAAAGCTCCCGAATAGCCACGCAAGCGACTTTAAATACACAAAGAAAAAAGAAGTTCCGGATTTTTAATTCAGCGGAAGCTCGCCCTGCGGCTCAAACTCGCCTGAAAGCGCGCCGAACAAAGCCTTGAATGTGAACGGCGAATAGCTGTAGCCGAGCAGAATCGTGTCTGCCCAGTCAAAGCGCAAAACGGGAACAGGCGAAAGCACCGACATTATAATGACGCGCTTTCCAGAATTTTTAAGGCGCGAAGCGATTTGCGCGCTTCTCTCGTTCGCCACGCAGATTATGATTGTGTCGTAGCTTCTCGCAGTCGCCTCGATGTTGTTGCTCATCCAGTCGGTCTGGTTCGGGCCAAGCTCATAGTCATACTTGAACTGCGCGCAGTCTCCAAAGCGTTTCTTAGCCTCGTCAAAAAATTCCGGGAACTGGTTCTGCCCTGCAAGAAGAATTTTCTCGCCCGTGGAAGGCTTATATGGAAAATCGCCTTTTTTGTACGCCGTAATCGAGCGGCACGCCTGCGAGAGAAAAAATCTCTGGCCGTCCTTGTCAGGAACTTTCTCATGCAAAGTCTCAATCTCAGGATAAAGAGGCGCGGCATTATCGCTTTTAAAATATTCGAGTTTGTGAAGAATCACATTCCGGGCCGCGTTCTTCACTTTTTCCCTGAATTCAGAATCATTTTGCATTGTCTCAAGATTCAACGTCCAAAGACGGTCGTTAAAGTCGGCAGTCTTTGAAAAAATTATTATGTCGTTTCCGGCTGAAATCGCCATCTGAACCGCCTTTGAAACCGTTCCGGCGTAGCCCCACGCGCCTTCCATCTGCATATCGTCGGTGATAATCAGCCCCTTGTAGCCAAGCTCGCCTCGCAGAATATCCGTAAGAAAATATTTTGAGAGGGAAGCCGGCTCTCCGCTCGGCAAAATCCGCGGAAAGCTCAAATGCGCGCTCATGATTGCAGGAATATTCTCCGCAATCAGAAATTTAAAGGGAACAAGCTCGCGGTTTTCAAGCGTTTTCAAGTCGATATTGATTTGAGGAAGCTTTGTGTGCGAGTCAAGGCTTGTGTCTCCGTGGCCTGGAAAATGCTTTGCAGTCGGAATAACGCCAGCCGCAATAGAGCCAGCTGTGAACGCGCTTCCCAAAAGCCCTGCAGCTTCTGAATCCTCGCCAAAAGAACGCGGGCCAATTACAGATGAGTTGTGGTTCGTGTAAAGGTCAACTGTCGGGGCAAAATTCATATTGATTCCAAGAGCCTTTATCTCGCGCGAGATATAATACGCGCTGTAGTAAGCGTCTATCGGATATTGAGACGCGCCAATCGCCATATTTCCCGGAGTATCGGAAGTGTCGCCTTTAACGTGGCGAATCCAGCCGCCCTCCTGATCTGTCGCGACAAAAAGCGGAATCCTCAATTTTCTGTTCTGGGATTTTTTTTGAAGAGAACTCACCGACTTTGCGACAAGCTCAGTGTTGTCCGTGTTCCAGCCGAAAACTTTCACGCTTCCAAGCCCCCGCTCAGAAACCCAGGCATTCAAAAGCGCGCTCGGCTCCGCGCCTGCCCAGCCGAACATCAGAATCTGCGAGAGACAATCCTCGTCCGTCATCTTTGAAATAAGAAAATCCGCAAGCTGACCGTTTGGAAAATCGCTCCAAAAATCTGCGTTGTCTGGAATATTTTGAGTCTGTGAAAACAAATTCTGTGAAAAAGAAAGCAAGGCAAAAACTGCCGCAAGAAGTGAAAAAGTTTTTTTCATATGATAAAAATTGATTTTTTTATTATATCGAATCGAAAGACTATAGACAAACGTTTTGATTTGAGTTATATTATTAGCACTTCGGCGTCTTATCCAAGCGGTAAGGAAGCGGTCTGCAAAACCGTTATGCAGCAGTTCGATTCTGCTAGACGCCTTTTCAAAAAAGAGTCGCAAACGCGGCTCTTTTTTGTTTTCCGGGTCTGTCTTGGCAAAGCCGGGACTCGTTTTTATATATTTGCTGGTTTTTCGAAAGACAAACCAGCATTTTTTTAGATTGTAAAAAGCACGTCATTCCGAATTAAATTCGGAATCCGTTGATTCGCATAACCGGCAACTTTAGTTTTCCGCTTTAAGCTCTGGCGCAACAGAAAGAATCGTCTGCACAGCCTGATTTCTAAGCTCCTCGGTCGGAAATCCGAAATCCACCTGCTTTCCGTTTTTCAGGACGGCTTTCAAAAATCTCTTGTCAACGCCGGTTGTCTCCTCGTCATCTTCATAAGAAAGAGTCGGAAAAAGCTCAATCTCGTCATAAAAATAAGAATAAGTTCCGTAAAGGATTTTTTTCTCGTAAACTCCGGCGTTGTTTGAAATCATCAAATCGCGCACGGCAATCTCGCCTGCAATCAGCGCAATCAAGACAAACATAACGTCAAGATAAAGCGCGAAATTCCTAAGGCAAATCGCGCCAATCATCGCGGCGGCAAAAATCATAATGCAAAAGTCCTTCGCACAAACGTTGCCCGGCAATTTCAAGAGCAGTTTTCCCGCGTTCAGGACAACGAACTTCCGGCGCACAAAAAAAGACGCAAGCAAGCAAAGATAGGCGATTCCGCCGACAATCGAAATCAAAAATTTGTATTCCATAAATGCTCCTTAAAACCGGTAAAATCAATTTCGCTTTATGCGATTTTATTCCATCAAAATATCATTAAGCTACAAAATCATTTTCAGGACGTTTTTCGCGCTCACAAAGGCAAGCGGCAAAGATTCAAGCTCGCTTTCAGTCCGGCAAAAACGCCATTCAAATCCCAAAACCTCGCTTTCCTGAGCTTTTAGCGCCGCATTTTCAGGAAGAACCGCCTCAAAAAACAGGTCGCAAGTCTTATAGACGATATTCTTGAACTCGTAAGTGTTCGGAAAGCTCGCGATAAACTTGATTTTTTCAGGCTTCACGCCGATTTCCTCGAAGCACTCGCGCACGCAGGCATTTTCGGCAGTCTCGTCAGGCTCGCAAAAGCCTCCGGGAAAAGCAAGAAAGCCTTTTCTCGGCTCTTTCGCCCGCCGCTCAAAAAGAATCTTTCCATCAAAATTCCTTATCACTAATCCCACCGCAGTCGCAACGTTGTTGAAAAGCTCAAATCCGCAGTCAGGACAAAGCCATTTTCTTTCATCAATATTCTTGATTTTCTTGCTTCCACATTCGGGGCAAAACTTAAAGTCGTTATTCATATTTTCTCTTTTCTCCAAAAAATTCTAAAGTTTTCTCGCCGTGAGAGCGTCGGCAAGAGCCTCGGAGCGTTTCACAGTCTGAATTATCAGCGGAATAAAAAGCGGAATCAGGATTTTTATCTTCGAGCCTAAAGATTTCGCCTCTCCAAGCCCGCCGCGCACAATCTGCGTCTTTACAATAGAACAAAGCTCCTCAATCAAAAGCGGAATAAACCTGAAAACAATCTCGACAATCACAATCACGCTTCGCACAGGAATCTTAATCATTTCAAGCGGCTTCAAAATTCCTGAAATTCCGCTTAGAAACTCGCCTTCGGAAGTTGAATAGATAAAGACTCGCACACAGCAAAACGCGCTGAACGTGTGGAGAACGAGATTCACGCAGGCAAGGATTTTCGACTTTGAGACCAGAATCCAGCCGAGCTGAAAATAGACAACATCGTTTTCGGCAGGAACAGAAATCAAAAGCTGAAAAGCGCAGAAAAAAATCATCCAAGGAAGAATAATCAGGAATGACGACAAATAGCGTCTCGCAGGAAAAGCCGCGCAAATTCCGTAAATTACGCACAAAAGAACCATAAAAGACGAGGCGAAGACATTTTCAAAAACGAGCGAAAGCACAAAAAGCGCGAGAAAAATACAGTATTTCGGAACTGCCCCCGCTTTCTGAAGCGGATTCTTGCGGTGCGTTTCCGGATTCTCGCCGAAGATTTTTGTTTTTCTAAGTTTTTCAAGAAGCCCGGTGCCTTGAAGCTTTTTCGCTTCCGGAAGATTTTTGTTTTCTGATTCTGCCCCAGATTCCGTTTTCAAAGAATCGCCGACAATTTTTCCATTTTGCATTTTTATATGGCGGTCGGCAAAATCAGCCTCGTCCATGCGGTGCGTGCTAAAAACAACGGTTTTTCCGCTTTCAACGAGCTTTCTAAACTGAATCATAATATTCAGGCGGCTTTTCGGGTCAAGTCCGGCGGTCGGCTCGTCAAAAAGAATCACGTCGCTGTCAAGCGCGATAATTCCGGCAAGAGCGAGCTTGCGCTTTTCTCCGCCAGAAAGCATAAAAGTTCCGCGGTCGGCAAACTGCTCAAAAGGAAGCCCGGCTGTCTCCATCGAATTTTTCACGAGACTTTTAAGCTCTTTGCCTTTTTTCCCAAGATTTTTCGGGCCGAACGCGACATCGTCAGCGGCAAAAGCCTCAAAAAGCGCGGAAGAAGCGTCCTGAAGCGCGAGAGACGGCCGTTTTTCGCAGAAAACATTTCCGCTTTGAGGATTCAAAAGCCCTGCAGAAAGCTCCAGAATTGTAGATTTTCCGCTTCCGCTCGCGCCAGTAATCGCCGTCAAAGTTCCTTTTTTTATCGAAAGATTGAAATTTTCAATCGTGCTGGAATTGCCGCTATTGCTGTCATAAGAAAAATTCAAGTCTTTTAAGACAAGAACGTCCTCGCCGCCAGTTTTTTTTGCTCTGTCCTGATTTTTTGGAATCGGCTCACCAAAAAGATTTTCGATTATATTCTTTTCCGAAAGAAACTCGTCTTTTCCGCCGTCAAAAACAAGATTTCCCTTTTCAATCACAATAATGTGAGTCGCCTTCAGAGCCTCGTTAAAATCGTGCGTGATATGCACAATTGTCTGTCCGCGCCTGTGCGAAGAATCGATAAAGTCAAGAAGCTCCTTCCGAGAGTCCGGGTCGAGCATCGATGTTGCCTCGTCCAAAATCAGAAGCTCCGGATGCAAAGCCAGAATTCCGCTCACGGCAAGTTTTTGTGTCTGGCCTAAAGAAAGCGCGTTTGTTGAGCTCATCGCCTTGTCGAGTAAATCCGTTGCAGAAAGGCTTTCAATCACACGCTGCTCGACTTCAGATTTTTCAACTCCAAGGTTTTCAGGACCGAACGCAGTGTCGCGGCTCACAATCTCAGAAACAACCTGTTCTTTTGGCGACTGAAACACAATTCCTGTAAGAAGATTCTCATCAAATTCGATTTTTCCGGAACTCGGCTGCAAGAATCCTGCCATAATGCGGGCTAAAGTCGATTTTCCCGAGCCGTTCGTGCCTAGAACAACACAATAGTCGCCTTTTTTTATCTCAAAGCTCACATCTTTAAGAGCGAAATTTTTAGAATCAGGATAAGAATAAGAAACATCAACAACGCGAAACATTTTTACGATTTTAGCAGAAACAAGAGAAATATTAAACTTGCAGTGCAAGACAAGAACTTTCAATCAGAAATAAACAATCCTATAGTCTGAAATTTTCTTGAAACCGCATGACTTGTAAAGCGAGAGCGCGGCGAGATTCGATTTTTTCACAAAAAGCACGATTTTCTTTCCGTTTTCAGCGTATTTCCTGCAGAATTTTAAAAGAAGAGCTTTCGCAAAGCCTTGCTTCCTAAAATCTTTGGCTGTAAAAACGCCGCCCAGTTGAACGCAGTTTTTTCCGCGCGCGTTCACCGAAAGTTTCGAGACGATTTTTCCGTCTTTTTTGAGCGCGAAGACTCGTTTTCTTTCAAGGTTCTTTTTCAAAACCAGCCTTGAAGCCGCCTCGTTGAAATCCTTTTCAGAAAAAACAACTTCCTCAAGCTCATAAGATTTTTGAAGAGGAAAAATTTCATCAAGCTCCAAAACAGAGCAACATTCAGCAAGAAGATTCTCGTTATTTTCCGCAAAAACCCCGTTTCTCAATTTTTTTCCAACAGAATCTCCGTTAAAAATCATAAGGTCAAAATCAACCTCGTGCCTTGCATTTCTGCAAAGATGATTTTCCGCGATTCTCGAAATCAGAGAGCAAAATCCGCCTGTTCCCATAACGCTGAAAATCTTCGGAAAATAACCGTCAACCGCCTTTCCAACTGCAAGGCGAAAAAGAGTTTTCTCGTCTTCGTCTAAATTGTTCCGAGCAAAAAAAAGCAGCTGGGCGCCCGAAGAATATGAAAAAACAGCCGCGATTTTTCCGCCGTCATCTTTCAAAAGATAAATCTTAGAGTTGTTTTGAAGAAATCTTGCTGCCAATGAAACGCAGTAAATCTCGTTCTGAACCAGAAAATCTTCGGCTTCATCACGCGATTTTTTGTCGCCGTCTGCCAAAAGTGAAAAAGTCATCCTAAAAATTATATTGAAAATCAAGCTCCGTTTGAACAAACAGGATTTTTTTTGTATCTTTTTATAGAAAGCAAAAAAAGAAGCCTTTTTAACGCTCTTTTTCTTCCAATTTTTTCACAAGGAGTTTTTATGAAAATCGAAGACAAGAAAATGGTCAAAATCCATTACACGCTCAAGGACAAGGACGGAAACCAGATTGACTCTTCACTTGGCGGAGAGCCGCTTGAATATATGCAGGGAGTCGGAAGCCTGATTCCAGGTCTTGAAGTTCAGCTTGCAGGACACGAGCCGGGAGACAAATTCCACGCGGAAGTAGAGCCTGCGCTTGGCTACGGAGAATACAGCGACGCGCTTGTTGCGGAAGTTCCGAGAAGCCAGTTTGACGCTGATTTTGAGATTGAGGTGGGACAGAGCTTTCAGGCTGACACGCCTACAGGTCCTACAATCGTGCGCGTAACAAAAGTTTCTGACGACAAAATCACAGTTGACGGAAACCACGAGCTTGCGGGCAAGAAACTTTTCTTTGATGTTGAGATTGTCGATGTGCGCGAGCCTACAGAAGCAGAGCTTGAGCCGTACAATTCAGGCTGCGGCGGTTGCGGAGGAAGCTGCGGCGGCGGATGTGGCAGCGGCTGCTCTAGCTGCGGCGGAAGTTGCGGAGAGTAAAACTATAGGCATTTCCAAATAAAAAAGGCTGCTGAAGCAATTTCTGCTCCGGCAGCCTTTCTTGTCTTTATCCAGAAATCTTCAATATAAAAAATCAGTCTCAGACTTTGAACTGGTCAATCTGACCTGAGATTTTGTCTATTGAACTCTTAACCTGTGAAGAAATTTCGTTAAGGACAGTTCCTGTCTCGTTGATTTTCTTCGCGCCCACAGACATTTCTTCCATGCTGTCTTTCATTACGCTTGTGGCATCCTGAAGCCGCTTGACTTCCTCAAGAATCGCCTGGTTGCCCTGAGACATCTCAGTTGAAGCGCCTTTAACTTCGGAAGAGTTATCGTTCAAAGAAACAATTGTGTCGCTTATCTGCTTAGAGCCTTCGTTCTGCTCAGAAAGTGCGCCTTTAATCTGGGTAACAAGCTGGACAGTGTCCTGAATTTTCTGCGAGACCATCTTGAACGCGCTGCTTGACTCCTCAGAAGAAGAAACAACCTCGCTGATGGAATCCTTAATCTGGTTAAGCTGCTCGCCGATTGCCTTTGACTGCGTTGTTGAAGTCTCGGAAAGCTTTCTGATTTCGTCCGCTACAACAGAGAAGCCTTTTCCAGCATCTCCAGCGTGCGCAGCCTCGATTGCGGCGTTCATTGCCAAAAGGTTTGTCTGCTCCGCGATTGAAGAAATTACAGAGTTCGCTTCCTGAAGCATTGCCGACTGGGCCTCAATTTTCTCAATCTGCTCGTTCACAACCTGCTGCTTTGAGTATCCGGACTCGGAATGTTCCTGCAAGTCAGAGAATGACTTTGACATTCTGTCCATGATTCCGTTGATAGAAGAAATGTTTCCAATCATCTCCTCGATTGCGGCAGACGCCTGGGTAATTCCGCTTGTCTGGTTCTCAATCATTCTGTTGAGGGAATCAATGTTTGAAGCAATCTGGTTTACAGCTCCGGCAGTTTCCTCAACGCTCGCGCTCTGGTTCACAATCTGGCCGCGCAAACTTTCAATGTTCGCAAGAATCTGCGTGATGGAGCTTCCTGTGTCCTGCGCGCTAAGAGCAAGCGACTCTCCAAACTGAGAAAGCTCCTTTTCAGAAGACTTAACCTCGCTGATGATTGTCTGAAGTTTTCCAGTAAAGCCGTTGAATCCTTTTACAACAAGCCCGATTTCGTTGTTTCCAGTGTAGTCAATACGCTTTGTCAAATCAGCGTTTCCAGAAGCAATCTCTGTGATTGCAGACTCGACTTTTCTAAGCGGCTGCAAAGTCTTTACCAGCACAAGTCCGATAAACACAAGCAGGATTACAATAGTAAGCGCGCCAGCTACAACCATCATTCTTATTGTGTTATAGACGGACTCGTAAATTTCACCCTGAGGGATAGAGAAAGCAAGTCCCCAGCCGGAATTGTCAACTCCGTCATATGCGATGAAGTCCTTTCCTCCGTCAAGGCCTTTTACCCAGCCCCAGCCCGTCTGGCCTTTCACAATCTCCTTCGCAAGCTCCGCCATATCTTCATGGCCGTCCGCCGCAACATCGGTTATGAAGTTCTTTGTCATGTTGTACTCTTTTCTTGGATGCGAGATGACCATTCCGTCGCTTGCCAAAAGCCATGAATAGCCCTCGTCGCCAATCTTAATATCGTTTACCAAGTTCACAATGCTTTCAACGCTTACAACGCCGCACATAAGCCCCACAGTTCTTCCCTTCTGGACTACAGCGCGCGAAACGTGAACAACAGGCTGACCGGTCGTTTTTGAAATTACAGGGTCGTCAATAAACGCGGACTTTCCGCCGTTAAAAATCGCATTGAAATAAGAGCGTCCATAAATGTTTGTGGTTGCGCCAAGGTCTGTATATGCAGTTCCGTCCGGAAGGGCGTAAAGCATATAGTCAAAAACCGCATTTCTCTTGTGTGCTTCCTGATTGATAAAGCCTATAATATCCTGAGAGCTGCCTTCCTTTACCTCGTCGGAATTCATATAGTAGTCCATCGCAAGGAAGTAGCCCTCGATTTTATTCTGAATCGCCTCTGTATAAGCAATTGCTATTCTCTTGTAGTTCTCGCAGTCATTCTCAACCTGAATTTTGCTGTCAGCTTTGCCAATCACAATAATCTGGATGACATTGAACAGCAAAATCGAAGCCGCGACTCCCACCAGCAAAGTCGTTACAAGACTCTTCTTCTTCATTTTCATATTTCGCCTTCTCTTAAAGAATTAAAATCAAATATGCAAATTATTATAGACCAAAATTTGTATTCCGTATACAAGAAACTTAAAAAAATCTTAACGGAAAATAGCAGAGGGAAACAAAAACAGATTGCGGGCAAAAAAATGCTGCTGAGCCATTCAAAACTAAAGTAGGCCTTCCTAAGAGCTAAAGTAAGCCTTCCTAAGAGCTGAAGTAAGCCTTCCTAAAGACTGAAGGAAGTATTCCTTAGGCTCTTAGGAAGTATTCCTTAGGGAGTTAGGAAGTATTCCTTTAGTCTGAAACTGCTGTGCCTCTCAGAAATTTGCATTTGCATTGACAACAAGCTTGGCTAGGAAGATTGAGTTCAGGGAAAGATTGCATTTTTATTCTAAAACGGAAGAACGGCAATAAAGCCAATCTATCGGCAAAATAAAACAGACAAAATACATACCCAAACATTTTATACTTTGCCGATAACGTGATATAATATTGCCTATGGCAAAGACAGAATATATTTCAGTTGAAGAGGCTGCAAGAATCTGGAATTTAAGCGAGCGCAGCGCAAGAAATTACTGCTCACAGGGCAGGGTTCCGGGAGCTTTTTTAGAAGGCAAGACTTGGAAAATTCCGGCAAACACTGAAAAACCGGACCGCAAGGCTCGTCATATAAAAAATGAAAATAATCTTTTATCAGTTTTGAAAAGAGAAAAAGATGCCGGCTTAAAAAACGGTATTTACCACAAAATTCAGATTGACCTTACATATAATTCAAATCATATCGAAGGCTCAAAACTCACTCATGACCAGACCCGCTATATTTTTGAGACAAAAACTCTTTGCATTACAGATGATGCAGTAAAAGTCGATGACATCATAGAAACCGTAAACCACTTCCGCTGCATTGATTTGATTATCGAAGGCGCAAATTCCAAGCTTTCAGAAAGTTTCATTAAACAGCTTCATTATATACTGAAAACAAGCACAACAGATTCACAGAAATCCTGGTTCAGAGTAGGCGACTACAAAATGCTGGAAAATGAGGTAGGCGGAATTGAAACCGCAAAGCCTGAAAATGTCGCTAAGGAAATAAAATCATTGCTTGAAGAATATAACGCAAAATCGGAAATCTCTTTGGATGATATTCTTGATTTCCACGTTCGCTTTGAATCAATTCACCCATTTCAGGACGGAAACGGCCGTGTCGGGAGACTGATTATGTTAAAGGAATGTCTTAAGTATAACATAGTTCCGTTCATCATCACTGAAGAATTAAAGATATTCTATTACAGAGGAATCAAAGAATGGAAAGACGAGCGGGGCTATCTAAAAGACACCTGCCTGACAGCTCAGGATGCCATGAAAGAAAGCTTGGATTACTTTGGCGTGAAGTATGAGGACTAAAGCAGGGGTGATTTATCAAGTTTACCTGCCCAGTCTTTCGCACAGCGGAAGCAGCTCCTCGACTGCGGCGGATAATTTCACGCAAAAAAAACGCATCCAAATGCAGGCATCCGGATGCGTGAAATCTTTAGATTTTTGGTCTTCATATTGATATTAATAGTATTGACAAAAATTGTCAACTTTTTATTAAATACATTTTATAACAGATTCGATAAAGTCCAATCCACTTATAATATTCAATTCCTTGATAAACAGCGTCTTATTCAAATCAATATATTTCTGAAATGAACCAAAAGACTCCTTTGTCCGTTTATATGCATTCTCACTTTTTATTAAATTTTTATAGACAAAAACACTTGCTGCAAAATCATGTAAAACTGGAATGGCTAACAGCTTGTTGCATCTATCTGTGGATAAATGCATATTGTTCCGCACAAACTGGAAAACTTTTTTTGAAGGTTCTATCCTAAATCCAGAAACGCTTAATTGGTTTAGCATACAGTTATTATGAGCCGAAGCATTCCTGATAAAACGCACATACCTAAGCATATTGCTATATGAAGAAGACAGTTTTTTCCGTTTTAAATAAAACTCATAAAAAGCTACTAAATCGCCAAAAGATAGAATCTCAACCAAATTCCAAGAAGCAAAATCGTTTTGGTATTTATTCACAAGGTCATAAACATAAGAATTTGATGTGCAATGAGATAAAATTTCTTGTATTTTTTTAGTCACTCTAGGATTCCTAAGTATAAAATCTTGTGTAATGCTATAGCCGTTCTCTGTCAAATCATCGGATATAAGCTTGTTCATCAATACTTTTAATGAATGCTCAATTTCAAGAGACATTTCTAATAAAGACTTTCTAAATTTCATGTCAATTTCTGACAAGACTACGATTTGATTAAAATCTAAAGAGACATACTGCCCATACTTTGGATGTGCGGCATTTATGTATTTTTGAAAGCATTTTGAATAAGCTTTGAGTTTAAAAAAGTAAGAATGTTCTTCAAGGAATCTCTTTGCAAATTGTTCATCATAAAGGTTAAAAGTTATTCCCTTTGACTTCATGTAAAGAATCTGCTCGTTTATAGTCAACTTCGGTTTTTGCATAAAATGTCCTTTTTATTACCTGCCCAGTCTTTCGCACAGCGGAAGCAGTTCCTCGACTGCGGCGACAATGCGCTTCTGCTCAGAGAGCGGCGGAAGGGGAACAAGCCCTTTGTATAATTTATCATCATTTATTGCTGGATATGCCACACCTTTTGAATTTTCAGTGTCATTTGCATAATTATCAAATATTGGCGAAAGCAAATAATAAAATAAGAATTTATTATAAATTGCATCGCAACACGACATTACAGCAAAACCTGTGCTTGCAATCGGTTCTTCTGAAAAATCTTTGTCAATAATGCACATATTGTGAAGATAAGGTCTAACAGTTGAATAAATAATATCACCTTTCTTAACAATTTTTCTTGCTCGTGAAGGAGCTTTTTCCGGCAATATTAAATTTTCTTTTTCATTCAATTTTTGATTGATATTATCAATAGAGCCAATGTCTATATAACTAAATTTTTTATCAGGAGTTTTCTGCCCATTGTTATAAACAATTTCTCCCAGTCTGCACCAGCACCAGTTCTCTGGAATCTCAAACGGAATTTCGTCTTCACCAATTTTGCTTGCGGCAACAGGAGCGGGCTTTTTCGCCTTTGGATTGGCTTTAAGAGCTTCTTTCCATTCGGAAAGCAGCTTGGAGTTGCGTTCGGCGATGATTTCTTCAAGCAGGTCTTTTGCGTTGCCTTCGCCTGCAATCTGCGGAACAAGCTTGCCCAGCACGGCCTCCTGCAGAACGGCTTTTTTTACCTTGTCCTTAAGCGCGCCTTTCAGTTCCTCTTTCTGCAAAACCGCGTTCTCGTAGGACTCCACCAGCGGCAGCACCTGCTCAAGCTTTGCGGCAACGGCGTTCTGAACGGCAAGAGGTGGGAGAGGGAACAAACATTCTCTAAATGTATTTAAACCAACAAAAGATTGAACACCACCAGAAGCTATTTTTTTTAATTCTATTTGAATATAATCCAAATAAAAATAAATATATTTCATATCAGTTAATTCTTTTTCATAACTTTTAAAAAGTGCCATATTTTTGAAACTGAAATCAAATTCTTTTTTTACAATCACAGGATTCCCAATACTACCTATCATTGCAAAAAGAATATCTCCATCTTCAACGAAAGAGCGTGCACTAAATTTTTTATGGTCTTCTTCTGAAATATATTTACAAGAAGAAAAATCTAGTTTTCCTTCATTTAGATTTTTGCTTGTAATAAAAGGAATCCCATTATCATAATATCTTGGCGAATCATGTGTACCATCTCTAATATCTAAATATTCTCCCAGTCTGCACCAGCACCAGTTCTCTGGAATCTCAAACGGAATTTCGTCTTCATTAATTTTGCTCGCTGCAACAGGAGCGGGCTTTTTTGCTTTTGGATTGGTTTTAAGAGATTCTTCCCATTCGGCAAGGAGTTTTGCGTTGCGTTCTTCAATGATTCTGTCTAAAAGCTGCCTGCCGGTTTCAGTTTCCCCTTCCACCGCAGAAACCAGCCGCCCCGTAACCGCCGCCTGAAGAATCGCTTTCCTTAAGCTAGTGTCTTTTTTTATCTGTGCCATGTTACGCCTTCCGTTTGAACTTGTGCAAAAAATGCACAAGCTGAGTCTTGTACCAAAAATCGCTTTTTTGGTGCATAAGCCATTGTGTTTGTACCAATTTTTAAATTTTTGGTACATAGCTCATTCCGCTTTTATTTCCGCCAGTATCTTTTCTGCGTTTTCTTTTTGCTTGTAAAAATCTGCGAGAGCGGATTTGTTTTCGCTGTAGCGCATATAATCAAGCCCTTTTGTCCGCTCAGCAAGAAGATGAGTGAAGAACTGTTCCCAGCTGAAAAATTCTTTTGACTCAATATAATCCGACGGATTTTTCAATATTTCGTTTATATCTTCCTGACGAAGCAAGCCTGATTTTAAGATAAGCCACTCAAACGATTCAGGAAGGCAAAGCGTGATATTTGAAGCATTTTTCGCGCTCTTGTAGATTTCCATAAACCTGTTCATTTCTGAGCCGAATGCGGCTCCGTCAGCAATCACAAGAAGTTTTTTTTCAGGATTTGAGTCTGAATAATCTTTTGCCCATTTGTTCAGTTTTGATTTTGAGCCGGAAGTTTTGCATACGACTTTTGTTCCGTCAAAATACGCGCAGTAAAATTCGTATCCAGATTTTGAATATTCAACCACAACGGTGTCATAAGCAAACTTTTTCGCCGCGCTATTTTTTGTGTAGATATGCTTTTCATTCGAATCAAATATTCTTGCAAAAGAATGATTTTTTTTTCCCGATGTCTTAATCTGATAAATTTCATCTACGCTGTAAGGCAGCTGGGAAAGTTTTTCCCTGTTGAAAAAGACATAATAATTGTCGCTTCCTTTTATCGCTTTTGCGAAATCCTCAGAAAGAACAAAATTGAATCCCTCGTCAATGAAAACAATGCTGTTTCTGATGTCCTCAAGATTCCGCTGCCAAAAGTTCGGGTCTGAAAGCACAGCGCATTTTTTTTCGCCGGAGCAAGTCCATTTTACGCCGCTTGCAGTTCCCTGCTCATAAAATGCGCGAACCATTCTATATAATGTGGTTTTTCCCGAGCCGCTGTCGCCACAGACAACAGTGATGTTCCGTTTTAAGTCAAATGTGTATTTTGCATTTCTGTTTGAAACTTCTATATGCTGAACGCCTTTCATCATCCACCTCAAATTCCGGAAAATGATTCAGAGACAAATTCGCTCATATTGTGAACAACCGCGCCGGTGTTTGTTATTTTTATCTTGAAATCCTCAGTCCCAAAATCCATTACATGCCGGAGATTTATCCGCAGCTTCTTTTCCCTACCGAGCTTCAAAATCCATTTTGCGCAGTTGTTTCCGCAGGTTGAGGCATTGAATATCTTTGAGTTGTCAAACGCCATAAGGAGCAAAGTTTTTACTCCGCCTGAAAGCTCGTTTGGTGTAATCGCTCCCAGGAAAGGGCTTTCAATGACATGGGCGGAAACCACATCGGATTTGTCCACGTCTTTTATAACCGCTTTTCCAAAGTCCGATGTAATCCACCTGTCCTGAAAAGTATTGTCAAAATATAAATCGGTGTTGTATATATAGTTTTCTGCATCGAACATATCGCCAAAAGTAACGCTCAGCATTTTTACGCCTCCCTACAGCTCAATTCCAAGAATCTCGGTGATTTTTGCAAGCGTGGAGCTGATTCTTTCGTCGGCGGCCTCGCTGTGCTTCTTGTAGTTCTGGATTGTTTCCGCGATGCTCAGGATTTCTTCTTCCTCGTGCGGGTAGCCGCAAAGGTCAAGGTTGTAGCCGGCTGCCGCAATTTCCGATTTTTTAAAGCGGCGGGCTTTTTCGTTTCCTTCCTCTGCAATTTCCGTGCGGTTGTTCCACCACAGTTTCACAGCTGCCATATGCGCATCTGTAATCGGCTTTGTCTTTGAGAAGTGCTTCAAGTCTTCGGGCATATCCATGCGGTAAACCCACAAATCTTCCGCCGGCTTTTTGTTGTCAAAGAAAAGAATGTTCGTGGTGATGCTTGTATACGGAGCAAACACGCTTGAGGGCAGGCGGATAATTGTGTGAAGGTTCATCTCTTCCAAAAGGACTTTCTTTACCGCAACGCTTGCGCTGTCGTTTCCAAAAAGGAATCCGTCCGGAATGATTACCGCCGCCCTGCCATTCTGCTTAAGACGTCTTGCAATGTAGGCGATAAACAGGACGGCTGTCTCGCTTGTCCTGAACTGCGCCGGAAAGTTTGCAAGCTCCGTGGCTGTTGTCACTCCGCCATAAGGAGGATTCATTGCGATAACATCGACTTTATCTTTTTCATCAAAGTCGTTTATAGGCTTGCAGAACGCGCTTCCGTATTCAATTTGGGGAGTGTCAATTCCATGCACCAAAAGATTTGTGTTGCATAAAAGGTACGGGAACGGCTTGTATTCAAATCCGTAAATTGAGTTGCTGATTTTCTTCACATCCTCGTTGGAAGCGTTTTTCTGCTCATGAAAATAATCGATTGCCGCCGTCAAGAAGCCTCCTGTGCCGCAGGCAAAGTCTCCAAATGTCTCCCCCACTCTTGGATTAAGCATTTCCACAATAAATTTTGTTACTGCGCGCGGAGTATAGAATTCCCCTGCGCTTCCGGCTCCCTGCAGAAGCTTGAGCATCTCCTCGTACATCTGTCCAAAAAGATTGCGCTGCTTTGCGTCGTGATAGTTCAGCTCATTTACAACATCAACCAGCTCACGGAGATTTGTTCCGTCTTTCATGTACTGGTTCAAGTCTGTAAAGACTTTGCGGATAATTCTCTGGCGCGGCTCCAAGCCTTCTACGTTCACTTTTTTCAGGTACTTAAAAAGCTCATCAACTAAGGATAAAAGCCCGTCGCCTGTAAGCGTTTTGCCGTTCGCATCAGGAACGGCCCAGTTTCGCCATTTGAATTTTTCTTCTATAAAAACAGAGCTGAATTCGCGGCCGTCATTTTCCGCCTCGTCTTCCCATTCTTCTTCAAGCGCATCATAAATACGCAGGAATACAAGTGAAATAAGCTCCTCAAGGCGCTGGACATCGCTTGAAATGCCCTGGTCTTTTCTCATTATGTTGCGTGCGGTTTTCCATGAAAATGACATAGTTTTTCCTTATCTTAAATTTATGCGGCGTAGAGAATTGATTCTATGTCGCGGACAACTTTCTTGAACTGGTCTTTTCCTCCGAAAAGGCTCTTGATAAAAAATGGTGTTCCTAGTTCCTGAAGTCCATTCGCCTTCAATGCCTCATTTTCTTCAAAGGCAAGAATTCCGTGGTCGGCATAAGTCTGAAGCAGAGCCTCGAGAACACGTTTTGCGCTACCCTGAAATTTTTCAAGGAAGTTCTTTTCTTTTATCCGTTTTGCCCTTTCTGTTCTGAAAAGCATCGGCTCATTGAAAGCCACATTCACGATAATGTCAAAAATATCCCTGCTCTGGAATTTTTCAGGATAATGTTTTTGAAGCTCTTCTATCTTGATTCCAGCCTTTTCCATCTGGTCTACAATAAGCTGCTTGCGTTCAGCCTTGTTCCACTGCGCAAGAAAGTCATCAAGACTTGAATACAGGGTATTGAGTTTTTCTTTTGAAAATTCTATGTATGAAACAGTCATCGGCTTTCCGTCTTTATCAAGAACCATTTTTGTTTCGCTGTCGATATAGATTTCGTGGCCGTCGCCTGTGATAATTGGCTTTTGCTCCGGCTTGTTTTTCTTTCTCTTTGATTTATGCTGACTTTTACCGCCGGGACCTTCCGGAATAACCGGCTCGCCGTCAAAAGCAGGGTCAAAGAACAATTCACTGGCATTTCTAAAGTCCAGAATGTCAAAATAGTATTTCTTTTCCTCTACAATGCGCGTTCCCCGGCCGATAATCTGCTTGAATTCGGTCATGTTTTCAATATTGCGGTAAAGGACAATAAGCCCTACAGCTTTTGTGTCAACACCGGTGGAAAGAAGCTGGCTTGTTGTTACAACTGTTGGAGTAGGCACATTTTTGGAAATAAAGTCTCCAAGATGCTTTTTTCCCTCAGCATCGCTGGAAGTTATCCGCATGATATATTCATTGCGATTTTCCGTCTGGCGCTCTTCGTTGTAATGAATCAGGGCTGAACGCATTTGCGCCGCATCTATTTCCTCATCGCAGAAGACAATTGTTTTTGTCATAGGACCGATTTTTTCAAGAAACTGTGTGATACGCTCTGCCGCAACTAAATAATGCTTTTTGATTCCAAGCTTTAAGGCAAGGTCTTTTTTCTCAATTGTCTGGCCGGCAAAAAGCTTTCCTTTAGACTGAAACGAATCCTCCTCGTTAATATCCATGCCGCCGTCAACATTGATGTGGACTTTTGTAACACGGTAAGGAGCTAAGAATCCGTCTTCAATCCCCTGCTTGAGCGAATATGTGTAAAGAGGCTCCCCAAAGTAGCTGATGTTGGAATTGTCGCTGTCTGCGTCATCGCGCGGAGTCGCAGTCATGCCAATCTGGACCGCGCCGCTAAAGTAATCAAGAATCTTGCGCCATTCAGAATTTTTCTTTGCAGAGCCGCGGTGACACTCATCAATCATAATAATATCAAAATAATTCGGATTGAACTGCTCATACGGCTGGGGCGCGCCGGGAGTCAGATTGTATTCAACAAGCTGCTGATAAAGGCTCATAAAAATCTCATAGCTTGTGCTGGCAGTTCGATTCTCAATCTTTACCATCTTGTTTCCGAAAGGCTTAAAGTCCTGATCCATTGTCTGGTCAATCAAAACATTCCGGTCTGCAAGGTACAGGATTCGCATATTATTGCCGGAAGCGCCCTGCATAAGACGGTGCAGAATCTGGAATGCGGTATAAGTCTTGCCGGTTCCTGTAGCCATCACAAACATCATACGTTTTGCGCCGCGCGCATAGGCTTCCACAACCTTGTCAATTACGGCGCGCTGATAGTAACGAGGCTCTTTTCCGTTTGCGTCGTGATAATAATCCTTGCTGATAATCTCAATCTGCTCAGGAGTATATTTTTTTAGCTGACGAACATTTGCCAAAGCTCAGCCTGGCACGGAAAATCGTCCATGGCAAATTCTTCCTCATGCCCATTCAAAAGGCTTGTGAACACAAAAGATTTTCCATTGCTTGAGGCGGCAAAAGGAGCTTTCAGAAGATTGCAGTAGTTTATTGCCTGCTGGATTCCAGTCCCCTCAACCTGATTAGCGCGCTTAGCCTCGACAACGCAAAGAGGCTGATTGTTCGGAGCAAACAAAAGGTAGTCGGCGAACAAGGCTTCATCACGGAAAGTCTCGCCGTCCTCATCAATCTGAACACGTCCGTCTGTAATTTTATATTCATAGCGCATATTAAGCTTAAGCTTCCAGCCTTTTGCTTTGAGCGCGTCTGTGATGAATTCCCTTGTTTCTGTTTCGTTAAAGTCGTTGTCTAATGTGTCGCCCATAAATGCTCTTTCCTGATTAAGCATGTTACTTATATTATGGCATATTTTTCCTGATTTTTCTTTATCCTTTATTATAGCGAAAGCCAGAAAAGGCGAAGCGATGAGAAAAAAAGCGTAGAGACTCGCTGCAAAGAAGGCAGTTAAAAAACAAAAAAGGCTTTCCGAAAAATCAGAAAGCCTTGAAATTTAGCGGGGGTAGGACTCGAACCTACGGCCTCCGGGTTATGAGCCCGACGAGCTGCCAACTGCTCTACCCCGCGTTGTAATGTTCCAATAATATACGCTATATCTTTAAAACTGTCAAGAAAAAACGAGGAAATTACAGCACTTTTCCGCGTTTTTTAATAAGAGTTAATTTATTTCTTTTTGGCTCTGAGATTTTGCCGAAAGATAGAAGATTCTGCACTCAACAGCGGCGAAAATTATCGAGACAAAGGCAAGGCAGCGGAATCCCGACGAGAAAGCGGCGAAAAAATTGTAGATTCCGTGGAGCAAGACCGCGTAAGCGAAAGGCATTATGTTTTTCGACTTGAAATGCCGGTAGCTCCAAAGATAAAGCGCGCTCAAAGCCGCGCAAAAAACGTGAATCGCCTGCGCGCTGAAAATTCGCCTTATAAGAAGATTCAAAATAATCTCGCGGCCCGAGCCGAGCGTTATCTCCTGAAATTTTCTGACTATGTAGACAACTGACTCAAAGCCGCCCGCAAAAAGCGCGTAAATCACTGCGCAGCAGAAAAACGCGCCTAAAGTCTGCTTTTTCTGAGGAATCGCGCACATAAAAAGCATTTTCATTGTCTCTTCGATTAAGCCGTTGAAAACTATCGCCGTAACCATAACAGCCGCAAAGCTGTCTCCGCTGAAAATCTGCATTTTTAATAGAAAGAACTGAATCAAAGACGTTGGAAAAACAGTCGCCAAGCCCAAAACGCAAGACAAAAGTCCGTATCTGACCTTGAAATTCGGATTCAAGACCTTGCTCAAAACAAAAAACAGAACAGCGGGAATAAAGCTGATTCCCAAAATCGCATACAAATTCATCGGGAAAAAATCCTATCATTTTTTTTGAATTGAAACTATAATCTCATTCCGTGAGCGAAAACAAAAAATCGATAATTCTGCTTGGAATAAAACATTCCGGAAAATCAACTCAGGGAAAACTTGCGGCAAAGCATTTTGAATGTGATTTTTTTGACACAGACGACGAAATCACAAAGATGACAGGAAAAACTCCGCGCCAAATTTACACGGAAAGCGGCCAGGAAGCATTTTTAAAGGCTGAGGAAGAAGCGTGCAGAACGCTTGCCGAAAACGTAAAAAACGCCGGAAACGGAAAACGAGTTGTAATCGCGACAGGCGGCGGAATCTGCAACAACTGCGCCGCGCTTGAAGAGCTTCACAAAATCGGGATTTTCGTCTTTCTTGACTCTGACGAGGAGACCGCGTGCAACAGGATTGTGCGCGAGATAAAATACGAGAAAGACGGCTCAATGTCGAATCTTCCGGCTTACATCGCAAAGAAAAATCCGTCGGATATAACCGATGTAAGAAAAATCTTCCACGGATTCTACACAGAAAGGCAAAAAATCTACAAGTCAATCTGCGACATCTCGGTAAATCTTGCCCACAGCGCGACAAAGCAGGAAAACTGCGGAAAAATAATTTCCGCAGTTTGTGAAAGCGGATTATGAATCGAAGCGGAATTCAGCATGACGCGGCTTCTTCCAGCGGCTAAGATTCCATTTTTGTGAGCTTGCGCTGAAGCTCGAGCATTTCCTTGTGCAGATAATGGTCAACGGTGAACTTTTCAAGAACGCCCATCGGCTTTCCTTCGCCGTCAACAATGTTAATCGCGTCTGTGTCATAGTCGGTGAAAAGCTGGTAAGCGTCAGGCAATGAAGTTTCAGGCGTGCATTTCGCGTTTGGTGTTTCCATAACGTCCATAGCAAGCATATACTCGCCCATCTCGCCGATTGTCATCGCCTCTTTCAGGTGCTCAAGAGTAATTGTTCCAACCAGTTTTCCCTTGTTTTCGCTTTCTGTGCTTCTGACCTCGTAGTTCGAATTTTCGTGATGGCTGAAATCCGAGATTATTTTTCCAACGTAGTCAACATCGTTCACAATCATATAGGAATCGGCGCAACAGATTTTTTCTCCGTCAACAACAATGTCGCTCACTTTCGCCTTTTTCATAATGTCGTCAATTGTGATGTCAAGTCCGACCTCGCCCGCTTTTGTGACTCCGTGCTTTACGCAAATCGGGCCGAGAATCTGAACGATAAATGTTGTCGCGGTGATAATCAGCATAATCTGAGGTCCGACAGAATCAGGAAAATCATTTCCGGCTGCGATTGAAAGTCCGATTGCGACTCCGGCCTGGCTCAAAAGACAGAACGGAAGATATTTTCTGACAGTTTCAGGAGCTTTTGTGATTCTGGCTCCAAGACGGCTTCCGATTGTCTTTCCGAGCGTGCGTCCGCCAACGTAAAGAAAAGCAATCAGAGCGATAAACGGAGTCAAAATCCAGATGTTGAGCTTCGCGCCGACTGTAACAAAGAAAAGAACATAAACCGGCGGAGTGAATTTCTCGACAAGCTTGAACATCGGCTGTGTCTTAGGCGCGCCGAAATTCGTCATAAAAAATCCGATGAACATTGAGGCAAGAATGTTGTCCAGCCCGACCGCCCCGCAAATGCCGGTGCAAAGGAAAATCGCTCCGAGCGAGAAGCCAAGAACGCGGCCGTCGTTTCCCATAACGCCTTTCAAAATCTTGCTCAGAACAAATCCGAACGCAAGACCGAGCGCGACCGAGCCGAAAATGTCATATGCGATTGAGCCGAGCTGCCGCACAAAAGAGACGGAATGACCTTCCAGAAGCGGAGACGCAATTGTTGAGGCGATTGCGTACAAAATCAAAGCAACAGCGTCGTCCATCGCGACGATTCCAAGAACAGTTGTTGTTAAAGGACCTTTTGTCCTGTATTCCTTTAGAACGTCAGTTGTGGCGGCAGGAGCCGTGGCAGCGCAGATTGCGCCGAGCAAAAGCCCGAAGCACACCGACTGCACAACAGAATGAGTGAAAATAAAAGTCGCAAGCCCTGTCAAAATCGCGACGACAAAAAACGGCGTGATTGATTCTCCAATCAGAATTCCGACAAACTGCTTTCCATATTTCTTGATTACCTTGATTTTAAGTTCCGCTCCGACCAAAAATCCAATCAGAGAAAGAGAAGCTGTTGAAATCGGGTTCATCGCGGCTATTGTGTCCTTTCCAAAAACCACAATTCCTGAAACTCCGAGAACAATTCCGACGACAATATAGCCGACAACCTGCGGAATTTTAAGCTTCTGGAAAATTCTTCCTCCGAAAGAGCCGAAAAACATCATAATACCCAAAAGAAGAATAAGTTCTGAGCCGTGCAGACTCATAACGTGCATAAAATTTGGGATAAACTGCGCAATTGGATTCATTTAAAACCTCGAAAAATATGAAGAAAATATTATAGCGAATTTGAAAAATCAAATATATACGGTTAGAATTAAGCTAGTATTAAGCAAGCTTTTTTAATGGGAGATTTTATGAACAAAAAAAGATTTCTTGTTCTCGCCGTTTTTGCCGCTGCGCTAAGCGCGTTCTGCGCAGGCTTTTCAGCGGGAAAAACCGTCTATGTTTCTGTAAAGACCGCGAACCTTAAAAGCGGAACTTCGTTCTTCTCAAAGAATGTCGAAAAATTGTCTTACGGAAACTCAGGAACTGTTGTGCAGTCAAACTCAAAGCAGACAAAAATCCGCCTTTCATCTGGCGCGACAGGCTGGGTTTCAAACGGAAGCCTTACTTCAAAGAAAATCGTCGCTTCATCAAGCGCAACTAGAGTCTCGTCTTCGGAGCTTGCAAACGCGGGAAAAGGATTTTCAGCGGAGGCGGAAAACGCATTCAAGTCGTCAAACAAGAATCTTGACTACGCCGATGTTGACGCAATGGAAAAAATCACAGTCTCAGAATCAGAGCTTCAAAAATTCATCTCAGAAGGACACCTGAACGGAGGAGAAGAATGAAAAAAACAACAGGAAAATTTATTTCAAATAAACAGGCTTTTCTTGCGGCTTTCGCGCTGGCTTGCGTTTCAGCGACGTTCTTCTCATGCGCCACGCCCGCGCTTTTGACAGACGCTCTTTCATCGGCAGGAGAAATCGCCTCAAAGGCAGGATATTCTGACGCAGGAAATGTCCTGAACGCAGCTTCATCAGCCTCAAAAGCGATGGAAGAAATCACGCCTGAAAACGAATATTACATCGGCCGTGCGGTCGCGGCTACGGTTCTCACAAACTACAAGAAGGCAAACGCGGAAAAACAGCAGGCTTATCTTAACAAAATAATAAACACGCTTGCGGTAAATTCAGAGGAAGCAGAGCCTTTCAACGGCTACCACGTCATGATTCTTGACTCGTCGGAGATAAACGCATTTGCGACAAGCGGCGGACACATTTTCGTGACAAAAGGGCTTTTCAACACGGCAAAGTCGGAAGACGAGATTGCGGCGGCTCTTGCGCACGAGATGGCGCACGTCCAGCTAAAGCACAGCTTAAAGGCAATCAAGTCAGGCAGATGGACTTCTGCAGGAATTTCCGTTCTTAGCACGGCGGCAAAATTCTCAAACGCGGAGCTTGCGTCCTCAATGAACGACATTGTCGGCGACCAGATTTCAACGATGGTGAACAACGGCTACTCGCAGACTCAGGAATTTCAGGCAGATGAAAAAGCTCTCACAATTCTTGCAAACGCAGGCTACAATCCAAAGGCGATGATTGAAATGCTGAATTCTTTGAATGCGGTTCAGGGAAGCTCCGGCTCCGGAATGTTCAAGACACACCCGACACCAGAAAAGAGAATCGCAAAGGCGAGCAGCGCGCTAAAGTCAGTTTCATCTCCGGCAGACACAAGCTCATACAGGAAGACAAGATTTGCAGAGTCAAAATAAAAATCCGAAAAAACATATCGTTCAGGCGGCAATTTCAGTGGCGGCGGTTTTCGCCGCTGTCTTTATTGTCTTTGCCTCGGGAATTCTCTCGTCCGCAGAAAAAAAATCCTATGACTCGCGGATGAGATTCTCGTCAAGGCGCACAGAAACCTCCGACAGAATCTCCCTCGTTCTGCTTGACCAGGAAAGCCTTGACTGGGCAAAAAAAGAGCGCGGATGGAGCTGGCCGTGGCCGCGCGAAGCATACGCTGAAATGGTCAGATACTTCAACCGCGCAGGAGCTTCAAGCCTTGCGTTCGATATGATTTACTCCGAGCCTTCAATTTACGGAAGCAGCGACGACGATTCGTTCGCAAAGGCGAGCAAAGATTTCGGAAAAGTGATTCAGACTGTCTACTATGAAAACGAGGAAAGCAGCGAGGGAACTTATCCGATTCCAGTCCTTAAAAATTCAGCGGCGGAAATCGGAAGCGTGTCGTCAAGCCTTGACAAAAGCGACCGCGTGGCGCGAAGAAATCTTCTCCGTACAAACGCTGGAAACAAGGAGCTTTCGCTCGCGCTTGCAAGCCTTAAAACCGCAGGCGTTGAAACCGACAATGCGCAGATTGCGCAGATTCCTTCCGCGAAAGAAGGCGGAATGTACATAAAATACGTTGACGATTTGGCGCGATTTGTTCCGTACAGCGCAAAGTCGATTCTGATAAGCGAAGCGGTTCTTGAAACCGGCAATGAAAAAGAAACTGAGGATTTTATTCAGCCTGAGCAGTTCAAGGACAATTTTGTTTTCTTCGCATTGTACGCGCCGGGGCTTTTTGATGTCTGCGCAACGCCGGTCTCATCGACTTATCCCGGAGTCGGAGTTCACGCGTGCCAGCTCAACTCAATTTTGAACGGCGACTATCTTCAAGATGTTCCTGATTTTGTTCCAGTCATTCTGATTCTTATTTCAGTTCTCGCAGGATTTCTGCTCGCCAAGTCGGTTCATCAGGAAAAAAATTCCTCGCTCGCGCTTAAAACTTTCCTTGCAGTCCTAATCTGCTTCGGATACGCGGCGGCAAACTACGCGGCTTTCAATTCCGGCTACATTCTTCCGTTCATAATTCCGATTTTCGGCTTTGTTCTCGCCTATCTAACGGCGGTCTTTGAGGATTATCTCACGGAAGGGCATCAAAAAAGATTCATAAAATCCGCTTTCAAGCATTATTTGAGCGCGGACGTAATCGAGCAGCTTATTGCAAATCCTGAGTCGCTTCATCTTGGAGGCGAGGAAAAGGAAATCACGGCTTATTTTTCCGATGTTCAGGGCTTCACTTCGATTTCTGAAAGCCTAACGCCTACCGAACTGACGGAGCTTTTAAACGTCTATCTGAGCGCGATGACGGACATAATTCAGGATTACGGCGGCTACGTTGACAAGTACGAGGGAGACGCGATTGTGGCGTTCTTCGGCGCGCCGGTTGACCAGAAAGACAACGCAAAACGCGCGGTTGACGCGGCATTGGCCTGCCAGAAAAAGCTTGAGGAAATGCAGGAAGAGCTTGTGAAAGTCTCGAAAAAGCCTTTTATCCAGCGAATCGGACTGAACACAGGAAAGGCGATTGTAGGAAACATGGGAAGCAAGACGCGATTCAACTACACGATGATGGGCGACACTGTGAACCTTGCAAGCCGTCTTGAAGGAATCAACAAGCAGTTTGGAACTTACACAATGTGCTCGGAATCGACAATGAAAAGCGCGCTTGAAAACGGCTCGGAATATGCGTTCCGCCAGCTTGCGAATATCGCTGTTGTCGGCAAAAAGACAGGCGTTAAAGTCTTCAATCCTATGTCAAAAGAAGAATTTGAGAAAATGTCTGAAATTCGGAAAACCTACGATGACGCTTACGCAAAATTCACCGCTGGCGACTTTGAGAAGGCAAAGGAGATTTTCGAGACGAACGCGAAAAATGACCCGCCATCCGCAAAATTCGTCGAAAAATGCCAGAAGATGATTTCAAATCCGCCTGAAAACTGGGACGGAATCCTAAGGGCGACAGAGAAATAAAAAGTATGACGGGAGACGCCTAAAAAGCCTAATACAAAAGCTCGCGGACAGTTTCGGCTGGAGTTTTGCTTTCGTAAAGCCAGCCGTAAATTGCCGCCGCCGAGACAAGCTTTCTTCCGTATTCGCGGGTCTCGGAAAAAGGAAGCGTTTCAAGAAAAAGATCCGTAGGAATTCCGCAAGGCCCGCGCGGAGCGTTTCCAGTTGAAGCAGCCCAGTCCTTTTGAGCCGCGGAAATCCAGCCGCGCACGTGGGTCAAGCCTGCGTTGTACGCAAAAAGCGCGAGAAGCTCGTTTTTTTCAGGAACTCGTCCAATCAGATTTGAAAGATAATGCGAGCCGAACATCAAATTCGTCTCGGGATTTAAAATGTCATACTCTTCGATTTTCGCTTTTTTAGCCTCGTCCGCCGCTGTCGAGTCCATAAGCTGCGTAAGCCCGGAAGCTCCGGCATGGCTTGAAACTTGGCTGTCAAAAAAACTCTCGCTACGCACAAGCGCGTACAGAAGATATTCAGGAATTCCGTTCTCGGCGCAGGCTTTTTCAATCTCGTTTCTGTAAAAGCGAGGAAAAGTCAGCTCCAAAAGATCAAGAGGAATTTTTCCTTTCGCAGAATTATAGCCGCGCGAAGCGATTCTAAGGCTTTGAACGTTGTAGTCGTTCTTGTTTGCAGAATCCAAAAGAGCGCAGCGATTCAAAAATCTTGAAGCATTCACAAAGTCAAAAACCGAAAGAGAATCTCGGACTGCAAGATATTCCGTGTAGATTTTATGAGGAAAACCGAATGCAGCGTAGCCCGAAAGCAGTCTTCCGGCAGGCTTCTGCTCAGATTCAGCAATCTCGTCGATTTCCGGGATTTTCTCCTTTGAAAGCATCATCGAGCGAATCATCTCGTCCTCGGAAAGATTCAGCCTTTCAAGCGCGCAAACTTTATAGTAAAGGCTTCCGCCGCCGCCAAGAACTTTCGTGAACGCGTCAACTGTCTGCCGCGTCTTCAAGCCTTCCGCGCCCTTAGCAAGCCCCTCCTCAATCAGGCGGCCTGAAATATAAGCGTACTTTGCCTGAGTCTCCTCGCTGAAATTCGAATTTGTCTCTTTCCAGACCTCAAAAAAATCCTGCCACTTATGGCTTGAAAGAAGAAGAACCGAGAGCGAGTCGAAAAAATCATCAAAATAAGAAGGGCTGTTGATTTTAGAGCCGTAAGTTTTCAGCGTTGAAATAATGTCGTCAGTCGAAGTGCGCAGCTGAAAGTTAAGAAGATACCAGAGGCAGTTGTCAAACTGATTTCCGTCGGCCGCGTTTTCCAAAGCCGAGCGGAAGCGACTTAAAGTCTGCGTCCTGTAGCGTCCTGCCTTATCGTAAAGCCGTGCCGCGTAAAAGTAAGCGTAAAAAGCCTGCTTCGAATTAAGATTCTGCGCCATGCGGTCAAATTTCCGCGCGGTCGCAAAATAGTCGTCAGTTCCGTAAAGCGCGGCTTTTCCAATGTCTGACAAAATCTGGCACTCGACTTCCTCTCCGAAATTGTCAAAAACAGAAAGAATCTTGTCGATTTGCCTGAAGCACTCGATATATTTCCGCCTGTAAACCGCAACGCGGTAGCCGATTATCGTCTGCCTCGGACTTTCAATCTCCGAATCCTCAGTAAAAAAATCCTCAAAATCTGTCTGCGGCTCCAAGACTTCGGAGACAATATCGCCGTTCCTGTCGAATTCCGGCGCAGAAGAATGTTCAAGAATTCTGTAGCGGTCAAGACTTTCCTGAAATTTTCTCGCGTGCTCCTGAATCCGCTCCAGCTGCCGAAATTCAAAATCCTTGTAGCTCTGATAAATTTCAAGATGCTCTGATGAAAGCGGACGCGAGACAAACCATCTGTAAAACTCGCTTTCAAGGCGGCTGTCCTCTTTTTCAATCAACGAGAACATTCTAAGCGCAACCAGCTCGTTTGAAGATTCCGCCAAGTCCAGCCCGTCTGTAATCTCGATTACTTTTGAAAATTCTCCGTCGCGGTAAAGCTCCCTGCAAGCAAAAATCTGCGCTTCCTCGTCAGCAAAATGCTCGGCAAGATAAACCGAAGCCGAAATCCGCTCCTTGACGCTTCCCAAAAGCGTAAGCGACTCCGCGCTTCTCCGTGCGACAAGCTCGCTTCCTTTCTCGCGTGAAATCCTAAACTTGCGGACCGCTTCCTTTTCATCTCCAGAATCAGCGTCTTTCAATCCTAAAAAATAATACGAATCATTTCCAAGCCTCTTCTGAGCCGCGCCGCCCACATCAACAGCCGAGCAAGAAGAAATCAAAAACAAGACAGCAAGCAGCACAGAGATTTTTTTCATAGAACAATTTTAATGGAAATAAAAACGTTTGAAAACGAGGCAAAAAACAGAAAAAAAAATTGCCGCATGGAGCGACGCTAGCAAGCGTTGCGTCGCGCAATAAAGCAAAGAGAGAATTTTCACAGAAAATTCTCGTAAGAAGAGGAATTAAAAAGCCTATCCCACGGATGGGCTAAAAGCAAGTAAATCTCCACAAAGCTGAGTTTTCGGAGAAAACTCGTTATGAACACAAAAATCAAAAAAAATTGCCGCACGGATGCGGCAATAAAGCAAAGAGAGAATTTTTCTCAGAAAAATTCTCGTAAGAACAGAAATTACAAGGATGTAATTTCTGTTCTAGTTATTCCGAAGGAATCAAAATGTCTGTTCCTGAAATAATCAGGTCTGGATTCTTGATATGGTTGTAGTTCGCGATTTTCGGATATTTCCACGGATTCTTATAGTAAGAATCCGACAAATCCCAAAGAGTGTCTCCCCAGCGGATATGATATTTCACGTCAGGCTTTTTCTCCGCTTTTGGAGCTGGAGCCGGAACAACTTTCTCAGGCTCTTTTGCAACAACAACCTTGTCCTCAAGGGCAGGAGCAGCCTCGCTTTCATTTTCTGCCACAACAATCTGCACAGGAGACTCATCAACAGGAGCGGCTGGCTCGGCATTTTTCGCGCCATCATCTGGGAGCTCGGAAACCGCAGATTTTCCGCTGTCTGAAATCTCAGTTTTTTCCATATATCTCGTGTTGCGAGACCTTATCAGATTGTATTTTGACGGAACGATAAAAAGAACCAAAATTGTCGCAAGAACACAGATTACCGCACAGATTATGCAGATAACCACAGGAACGCGCGTCTTTTTCTCGCTGTCCTCGTCGTAGACCGAAGCATGCTCGCCGTTCATCGTCTCCTTGTCATACAAATCAGAAAAATCCATCGCAGAGCCGTTTGTGTAGCCCGCGCCAGAATTTTCCGAAGACGGAGAACTTTTCAAGCTGTCAAGCGAAGCGTCCAAATCAGAAGTGTCAAAGTCATCAAGAGCCGAAGTGTCAAATGCAGTGTCAATGTCACTTTCAGAAGCAGGTTTTGAAGCCAAAGCAGACTCTGCCTTGAACTCGTCGTCATCAAAATCAGGCAAATCGCCAAAATCAAGCCCTGTCGTGTCAGCAACTATATTGCTGGCCGCAGCCGTTGCTTTTCCGTCAGAATTATTTTCTCCAGAATCCGCGCCGCTTTCAGAGATTTTAGTCTCATCGGAATCAAAATCGTCTGTATCAAAATCAGGCAGGTCAAAATCGCCTGTTGAAGAATCTGAAACTGTATCATCGGCAACTGTCGCGTCGGAAGATTCGTCAGGAACAGCTTCCTCTCCAGTTGGAACTGGACTGTCAAAATTCATTCCCTCAAGCGTGTTGTCCGCAATTCCCAAGTCGTCGGCATTTTCAGAATTTGGAGAAGACTCCGCCAAATCAGAAGCAGCATCAGGAATTTCTGTCTTGTCAGAATCGTCAAAGCTGAACGGCATATCCTCAAGCGCGTCAGACTTTATCTCAGGCAAGTCGTCAGGAGACAAAGCAACGTCCTTTTCTTCCTCCTCGGCCAAAGTGTCGTCCGCCAAGTCGTCAAAAGAATAATCCTCGCCGTCAGATAAAAGACCGTTCGCTCCGTCATTTTCGCCTGAACCAGATTTTAATGACGGAGCAAAATCAGCAGGGCTTGCCTTCTCAGCAAGCGTCTTTGAAACGAGATTAACTTCCGTCTCGCTTTTTTTGCCGGTTTCAGGGTCAATCACCTCGGCAGAAAGATTGTTGTCCTCGTCAAGGCCGAGCGAAAGATGAAGCTCCGGCTCGCCGTTCGGGTGCGGAACAAGCTTCGTAACCTCAAGCGTGTCAACGTATTCCGCGTCGTCCATCGTGCCAGTTTCAGAACGATACAAGTCAATCTGAACTTTTGTCTGATTGTCTTTCGCAGTTGTCAAATCCAACATTCTCTTTTTTGGAGTTCCCTCCTCGAGAATTGGATAAAATGTTCCATCTGCAAGTTTTATTCCGATTGTCTTCATATCTTTCCCCTGAAAGTCTGATTCTTAAATTTTTTCTGCCGCAATCTAAAAGTAATTTATATTTTTCCCTTCCGCCACAAGGAGCGACGCTAGCAAGCGTTGCGTCGCGCAATAAAGCAAGGAGAGAACTGAAAGTTCTCGTTAATAAAAAAATTACAGGATGTAATTTTTTTATTTAGCATTTGCTGAAGCGTTTCCGCTGCCATATGAATATTCGGCAATTCCGGCAAGCTCGTTCACAGTCGTTCCGAATTTTTCAGCAACGTTGTATGTCGTCTTCTTTGTGATGTTTCCGTTTGAGTCATATTTATAGATGATTCTTACAGTAAGCTTGTTCTCTGCGTCGTAAGTCTGCTCCTCTGTAATCTGGTAAGAAGCGTCAAATCTGAAAACTGTCTTGTGCGTGAGCTTTGCAGCCAGGTCTGAATAAGCGATTTCGGAAAGTTTTCCAGCATCGTTGTAAGAATAAGCCGCTTTCTGCTCGAGGGAGCCGTTCGCATTGTAAGTCGCGACCTCGCCAGTTCTTCCTTTCTCGTCGTATTTTGTGATTATTTTTGAAAGAAGCGCGCCGTCGGCATTGTAATAAGACTCGTCAACCTGCTTTCCGTCAGAAATCTTCCAGATTGTCTTGTTCACCAAAGAGTCAGAAGCATTGAATTCAGACTCCTCGGTCCTGTTCCCGTTAGCGTCGTATGCGCATGAGATTTTCCACTGGATTTTTCCGTCAGCGTCTGTGCAGACCTGCTCCGCAAGATTTCCTTTCGCGTCATAAACATAGGCGATTCTATCGACAACCGCGCCCTTGCTTGTAAGCTCTGAAGACTCGGTCTCTTTTCCGCTCGCGTCAAAAACGTGGGAATATCTTGCCTTTGGAGAACGATAGTAATCTCCGAATTTCTCCGTGATTGTATATTCAGTTTTTGTATATTCCCTTTCTCCGCCCAGCGGCTTTAGCGAGACATCATTATCAAAAGCGTAGAGACTTACCGCAAATCCAGCAGCCAATGCTGAAGCAAATAAAATTCTTTTCATCTTTAATTCTCCCGGAAAAAAATACTTTCCTTTTTCTTTAAATATCGGAATAATTTATGATAACTCAATAAAATTAAAAATCATATTTGACAAATTTTCATCTAAAAGAAGCGTGCAAAAATGAAAGACTTCACATCAGGCAAGATTTATCCGCAGCTTATAAACTATGCGATTCCTTTAATCCTCGGAAATTTTTTCCAGCTAACGTACAACGCGGTTGACTCGATAATCCTCGGGCGTTTTGCAGGAAAAGAATGTCTGGCCGCCGTCGGAATCGCAAATCCTGTGATGAACATAATGGTCTTCTTGATTGTGGGAATCTGCCTCGGCGCGGGAATCATAATGTCGGAATTCTACGGCGCGCACGACGAGAAAAAGCTCAAAAGCGAAATCAGCACCACAATCGCAATCGGATTCTGCTTTACGGCTTTTGTTAGCGTCATCTGCTTTATTTTTGTAAAGCAGCTTCTGCGCGCAATCCGCTGCCCGGAAGACTTAATCGAGCATACGGCAAGCTATCTGAGAGTCGTCTTTGCAGGGCTTGTGTTCACTTTCTTCTATAATGTGTTCGCTTCCGCGCTCCGCGCCGCCGGCGACTCAAAGTCTCCGATTATCTGCGTTGCAGCAAGCGCGGTTTTCAACGGAATTCTAGACTATGTTCTCGTTGCCGTATGCGGCTTTGAAATGCGCGGAGCCGCATATGCGACTGTCGCCTCCCAGCTGATAAGCTGCCTTTTGATAATGGGCTACATCTACAGGAAAGTCCCGATGATTGCAATCAGAAAAAACGAATTCAAGGTTGACCGCTCGCTGATTTTCCGCACTGTGAACTACTCGTGGGCGACCGCCTTGCAGCAGTGCGTTCTCTATGTGGGAAAGCTTCTCGTGCAGTGCGCCGTGAATCCGCTCGGAGTTGACGCAATCGCAACTTTCAACGCTGGAACAAAAATCGACGACTTCTGCTATCAGCCGACACAAAGCATCGGACACACAATCACGACCTTTATGGCGCAGAACCGAGGAGCAAAAAAGCCGGCGCGCCAGCGCGAAGGATTCTTGAAAGGATTCTCTCTCGAATGGATTTACATCGCTTTCACAATCATCCTCGTGATGATTTTCAGGAATCAGATTGTCACGCTCTTCGCAGGAAAAGACGAGCCGGAAGTTGTAAGCCTCGGCGTCCGCTATCTTTTCCTGATGGCGTGCTTCTACATTTTCCCGGCGACAACAAACGGAATCCAGTCGTTTTTCCGCGGAACAGGCGACATCAAAATCACTGTAATATCGACAACCGCGCAGATAATTTTCCGTGTTGCGTTCAGCTTTATCCTCTGCCCGGTAATGGGCGTGAACGGAGCTGCGTGGGCCTGCCTTGCCGGATGGATTGCGATGCTTGCCACAGAGCTTCCGATTTTCTTCTTCGCATGGCGAAAAATGAAAAGAGCAATCAGAGAAGCCAGATAGACTAGAGACAAAGCCAGTTCCTAATTTTTAGCAGATTCCGAAACAAAATTGAGGCAGCCCGAAGAAAACTAAAACGGACGCTGGAACGGGTCTCCGTAGTTGTCCATCATAGAATCTTTCATATTTCCGTCGTTGCCATAGTTAAAATCGTAAAGGTCTTTCGCGTTCACGCAGCCTGCAAAAAGAAACAGAGCGAACAAGACTAGCATAAAAACATTTTTCATTGTCGTCTTCCTTACATTCCCGTCATGCTGAACTCGAGTATTTTTTATACTCGCTTTGATTAAGCATCTTTATTTTAGCAGATTCCGAAACAAAAGCGAGAACTAACGTTTTCGAGTTAAGAATGACATGTTTTTCCGCCGCCTTGAATTCAGAATGACGCGCTTTTATCTCCTTTTCTCCCATCAAAAGAAAATTTTATCGCTTGTTGAAACATTCCAAATCACGATGTAAAATAGCTTCAATATAAATTTCAGAATTAACTTTTCTGCTTCTATTTGACAAAAAATCCATAGTTAATTTAGGAGGACAATATGTC
>CAKUTI010000003.1 GCA_934691925.1 uncultured Treponema sp.
ATCTGCCTGAAAGAGGGTGTCTTCTTGTTCAAAATTGAGAAAAAAGATATAGAAGCAAGCAGATTCCAAGATAAAGCTGCGCTTCACATAGAAATGCTGCTTAAATATCTTGTTTCAACTTGATATTACAATCTACCAAAAATATGTTTTTTATTTGCAGATATTGTTGACTCTTATAAAAAAGGTTTTGACATAAACATTGCAAAAAATAAATTTGATGCACTGTTTTCATTTGATAAAGAAGATTCTGAAAAATATCAACTATTTTATTATCCCCATATAGTGCCGTTTCCTGCCAATATAGAAATTCAGAATGCCCGTGGGGGGGGGCAAAAGTATAGTATATATTTTATGGGAAGAGCAAAAAATCGTTTATGCCTGCTTGTTGAAATATATAAAAAGCTAAAGCAGAACGGAATAAAAGTTTTGTTTGAAATCGCAGGAACAAAAGAAAGCGAACGGACATTTTTTGATGAAAATTTCCAATATATAGATTTTATTCCATACAAAGAATATCTAAGAAGATGCTCAAATGCAGATTGCTTACTTGAAGTTATGCAGTCAACTTCCAACACCGGTTATACAACAAGAGTTCTGGAAGCTATTTCTTTGAACAAAAAACTTATCTCAAATAATCAGGATTTAATAAATGCCTCTTTTTATAATAAAGATATGTTGTCAACTTTCACATCGGCAAGCGATTTTAATATAGAATTCTTAAATAAATCTGAAACCTCTTTGCATTGGAATTATGATAGCTATCAGTATTCAGCGAACAAGTTGCTGTTGTTTTTAAAAGAGTATTTATATAAAAATGATAATAGATTATTCTTACTTCAATATAATTTGCGATAGCTGCTCCAAGTCGTTTTTCTGAATTTCACTTATATAAGAAAATCTTTTTATTCCTTTTTCAGAGTAATTTCTATAAATTTCTTTATCAGAAAGTTGTAGTATTCTATTCTTGATTTCATAAATCGAATATGGGTCGAAATAAACCGCCGCATTTCCGCAAACTTCTGGAATAGAAGATGAGCCAGAAGCTATGACAGGAACTCCATACTTCATTGCAGATAGTGGCGGATAACCAAAACCTTCGTTTAATGATGAATATATAAAAGCATAAGAATTTTTGAAAAGAGATTCTAATTCATCACGTTCTATATAATTTAATAATACAAAATTTTCTTTATGTTTTATCTCTTTTTCAAATATTTTTTTATTTATAACACCTGTAAGCACTAATTTATAATCACAAAATTTTTTGTCATCAAGTATCATTTCAAAAGCTTGAACTGCTCTTATTGCATTTTTTATCCAACGTTCAGCATTTGTAACTAAAAAGTATTTTTTCACATCAATATTAATCTTTTCTTTTATTTCTGCAAATTCAATTGATTTTATTGAATTGTTTTCTAGTTGGTTGAAAGACGGGGAATAGCAAACTTTTATATTTTCTTCCTTGATTTGAGGATAAAAAGAGAGAATGGAAAATTTTGAATGATTTGAAACTGTGATAATTTTTATATTTGGTCGAATTAAATTATTAATGCTGCTGTTTGCTACGATTTTTTTTATTTCTTTTTCTTTAAAAAGAGATTGTTTTATAAGCTTTTTTATTATGTTGAATTTTTGTTTCTTTGTTGAACAGTATCGCAGTTCTGTAGAATTTGCAGGCATTTCTATTTGTCTAAGACCATGAATTGTCAATATGGTTTCACAAAAGTCTAAATTCCATCCAAGGCTTTGCTGTATTAATGGTGAATAGAAACGGTCTATTTTATATTTCTGTAGAATTTCAGCAGGTTTTATTTCTTCTATATCAATAAGTGTAACTGCAAGACTTTTTGCTTTTTCAATTAAATCTGCATTTACATATCTTGAAGAATCGTATGCAGCATATAAATTTATATTATCTTTATTATAGCTATAAATAACTTTATTAAATACTACTTCTGCGTAGTCCCCCCCCCCGTGAAATTTAGAATCTCTGATAGGCTGGGTGCTGGTTAAATCAAAAAGAATATTTTTCATTTTTTTGCAGTCCTTTTTATTGAGAATGTAAGTTTCAGAATTTTTGAAACAAAAATATACGCAATACAGAACAATATTGTTGCAACTGCTCCTGTTGTTAGCAGTGTAAAAATGAAAGTTCTCGTTGCATCAAGTTTTGGAATAAATTTTGTTGCCGCAAATGTTATTACACAAATTGAAATGCTTATAGTTGCAATCATTCCCTCAAATAGAAAATATTTAACAGCCTTATTATTTTTATAGTAAAGTTTGAATAAAAATTGTCCGTTCCAATAGTGTCCAACTGTGGTTGATATTACTGTAGCAAGTATGATTCCATATATTCCCAGCAATTTTACAAGCATAAAATTTCCAATAAGATTCAACAAGGATTCTGCGATAGCCCTATATTTTCCATCCCACCACATGCCAGAAGCATTAAAATACAGAGAATTCATGTCTCCTGACTTCATTATATAAAAATAAGAGCATAATAAAACAACAGCTCCGAATGGCATAAGAAATTCTTTTCCAAGCCAAAGTTCCATAAATGGCTGGTACATACATAACATGCAAGTTGTGCACCAGCCAACGAAAAGTGTGTAAAGCAGATTGAATTTCTTTAGATTCTCATAGTTTTTTTCTTTTGTTTCAGTTTGAAGTGTATTGCCAATGCCGGCCTGTAAAGAATTTATTACTATATTTAGTATTCCAGTTATCGTTGAAATAACAAGAAGATAGTTTGAATAAATTGTTGTCATTGCAAGTCCAAGAAATGCGCTTATAAAAATGCTGTCGAAACTGTTTCTTGAAGTCATCGCAAGCTTACTTATCATCAATCCTGCGACTTTTTTTCTTATGTCTTTTTTTACTGATATGCTAAGTTTTCCCTTGCAAGAATATTCAGGGAACATTCTTTTTGTCGCAATTCCAACCATAACATTGTTAAGAACCGTAAAAATCGGCATCATTAAGACATATAAATAATAATTTTTTATTGTAACGAGAATAAGCAGCTGGCAGATATTCATCAGTCCTTGGGTTATTGTAAGGATATTGCTTATTACATCCCGTCTTTGGTGAGCATTTAACAGCGAATTTTTATAACCAAATAAAAGATAGCTTAAAGATGTGTTTACTAAATAAATGCTGTAAAGCAAATATATATTTATGTCCTGCGGAACATTTCCCTTTATAAGATGCGGCAGGAATGGCATTAAAGCTGTTCCCAATGCAAGGATGACAAGCCCGATTATAAAATAAACCCGTTTGTAAAAATTAAGAAGCGCGCAGATTGTATCTTTATCATCTTCTGCGATTGGTTTGTACATGGAGTAGACAACAGCGCTTGCAAAGCCAAGTTCAGTAAGATTCAGCACCTGCAAGATTGACGAGAAAAGACTGTTGAGTCCCGCATACTCAATTCCAATTTTCTTGATAAGGACAGTTCTTATTAAAAACGGGAAAAATATAGTAAAAATTTTATTGAACATCCCGCTGTATATATTCCTGACAGCATTTTTTGTACGAGAAAGTTTTATTTTTGTTTTTGATGATTCTTGTTCTGGCAATTAAATAATTCCTATAGTCTGTATTTTATACAAACCTCAAAATTACAGTTGCGTAATTCTGAAGTTCCGATAGTTTCTTGATTTTCATTTCTTGTATTGTATACAGGATTTATTATTAAATCGAATATTGCGCCAGCTGTTGCGGAAAGGCTTTTTGTAAAAAAATATGTAGTTGTTGCTCCAAAATAGTAATTTGCTTTGAATGCATGCGTATATTTTATCGCTGTTTCATTTGTATTTGAATTTATTGCCTTTGCATAGATATAGTTATTGTCTGGATTATTTCTGCCTATACACAAAAATGTAGAGCCTTTTGGATAATAGATTCTATATTCGAGGTGCTGGGAATTTCCTCCATAACCAATTCCAGAGCCTAGCCACTGTCCCCTGTTTGTGTAGCCCTGAGTGATTTGATAATGAAAACCGAAACTGTATGGGCCAGAAAGCTGGTAGTTTTGAGACATTTCTGTGTTGCTCCATTCAAAAATGAGCTCGCTGTGGATTTTTTTCTCTTCTGAAATTGTAATTGCTTTTTTTGCACCTACAGTGTATGCCATTGTATGAGTAAGATAACGCTGATAGCCTTTAAATCCACCTCCTGGCGCATAATCGTCAGTTCCGATTTCTCCATATATTTCAAATCCTACAGAAGGGAACAAATAATCTGCTGTAAAAGAAAATTTCTGATCTTCTCCAGCTTCTTGCTCTCCTACATGAGTATTTTTTCCTACTGGAATTACGTATTTTAAGTTTTCTCGGCTTACTTTTACAAGGCAAGTTCTGTTTAATCCGAGTATTAATCCTGATAAAAAGGAAGGAGCATAACTAAATGTAAATCCATGAATTAAGTTATGGTCATTGCTAGATTCATTGTCAAAATATTTTGATTCTGTGAGATAGCCTGTCCAAATTCTTCCTTCGACATAGCCAATATTCCAATCAAAATGCGGTATATGGATTTCTGTTTTTCTTAGACCTACATCAAATTTTGGATAAGTTGCGGCGTTGTTGGAATGAAGCATTGGATTCAAAAATGCAGGTCCTAGCCAGATCGCCTGTGTTCCGAACCCTGCTGTAAGTTTTTTCCATGACCATCGGACTTCTGTGTCTCCCCAGTCAAAAGTCCAAAATGACGAATCTCCGAATCGCTGCGGAGCGTCTGCACCGATATTGTTTCCGTATCCCCAGGTATATGCATATTTGTTTGTATAATATGCGCTGTTGTCAACTAGCTCAAATTCCTTATTCTGGCTCCAGCTTAACTGCGGCTTGAATGTCAGCTCCAGTCCGTAGGCTTCAAGTCTTGCGCCGGCTGTAAGGCTTGTGTTGTAGCCTTTTCCTTGCCAGAGCGCGCCGTCGTTCTGGCCGTATGGGGCTTTTGTGTTGTATGAACTGAACCATTCCGGGCCGTAGAGCTTTAGCTTTACGCTGCGGTCGATTCCTGCTGTGAACCAGTTTGTTGCTGTTGTGTCTGATTCGTACAATGTGCGCTTTGTTCCGAGATTATTGTCTTTCCAAATGTGGGCTTCGTCCGTAATCTGCCATTCGCTGTCGCTTAATGTGCGGTAGTTGAGCGTAGGGCGTTCTGCCTGTCCTGTAAGGCTTAAAAAGTCGTAGTATTCTTCTTCTGTTGATTTTAGGGCTTCCTGGGCGAATGCAGACGGAATTAAAAATGAATACAAAACTGCAGTGAGAAACAATATTTTCTTTTTGAAGCTATAGAACATTATATTAAAACCATTTTAAGTATTATGAATATGTTAATGAAAAAGAAGTTCTTTGAAAACATTTTATTCCAAGAAAATCTGAAATTGCATATGAGTTTTAGTAATGAATTTGTTTTTTCCCGCTTGGTTCTTGCCAAAACAAATTTAATTCGCTATCATATAAAAGTAGCAACGAAGAGGTTGCAGATGAACTTTTTGGATTTTTCTAGAAGGGTTGTCTGCAGCCTCTTTTTTTGTTTTAAAGCTTCAGATGCGTTAGCGCTGGTAGCCCCCGAAGTTGTTTTGCGGCGATTTTGCTTGCTTTGCCGCGAGCAAAACAATGAGCGTTAGCGAAGGGGCGAACATAGCGACCCGAAGCTGAGCGCTTGCGCGAAGCTGAGGGAAACGCCTTTTTTTGATGTTCTTTTGAATTTGGAGGTTTTTATGTGTGGATTTGTTGGAGCTTTTGATTTGAACAGCGGCTCTGAGCCGATAGACAAAGGTCTTAAGGAGCAGCTTAGAAAGCAGGTTCTTGAGATGTCGCGCACAATCCGCCACCGCGGACCGGACTGGACTGGAGTCTACACTGGAGACAATGCGATTTTGAGCCACGAAAGGCTTGCGATTGTCGATCCGTTTTCTGGAAAGCAGCCGCTTGTCTCTGACGACGGAAAAATCATTCTTGCTGTGAACGGCGAAATCTACAATCATCAGAAAATCCGCGAGGAATTCAAGGGAAAATACAATTTCAAAACGCTTTCTGACTGTGAGGTGATAATTCCGCTTTACAAGGAATATTCGAAAAACGGAACTTTCGGAGAGATGATAGAGCGTCTCTCGGGAATTTTCGCTTTCGCGCTTTATGACAGCGAGAATGACGTTTATCTGATTGGAAGAGACGAAATCGGCGTTATTCCGCTTTACCAGGGCTGGGACAAGGCTGGAAGATATTTTGTCGCTTCCGAGCTGAAAGCTCTTGAAGGACATTGCCAGACAATCGAAGAATTTCCGAACGGCTGCTATTTTTATTCAAAAGACGAGAAGCCTGTGAAATGGTACAGGCGAAGCTGGGAATCTTACGAGAATGTGAAGGACAATCCGCGCGCGACAGACGACAAGGGCGAGATTATAAATCCGAGCGTTATTGAGAAAGTGAGAAACGGACTTGAGTCGGCGGTGCGCCAGCAGCTTATGAGCGATGTTCCTTACGGCGTGCTTCTTTCAGGCGGCCTTGACTCTTCTATAATTGCCGCAATCACGCAGAAATATTCAAAAAAGCGCGTCGAGTCTGATTCAAAAGAAGCGGCCTGGTGGCCTCAGCTTCACTCGTTTGCAATCGGTCTTGAAGGCTCGCCTGACCTTGTGGCGGCGAAAAAGGCTGCCGACTACATCGGAACGATTCACCACGAGATTCATTTTACGATTCAGGAGGCTCTTGACGCTCTCGAGGACGTTATTTATCACATCGAGACTTATGACATCACGACTGTGCGTGCCTCAACTCCGATGTATCTTCTTGCCCGCGCGATAAAGGCTATGGGAATCAAGATGGTCTTGTCAGGAGAGGGAAGCGACGAGCTTTTCGGAGGCTATCTTTATTTTCACAAGGCTCCAAACGCGAAAGAATTTCATGAGGAGCTGGTCAGAAAAATGAGCAAGCTTCATCTTTATGACTGCCTGCGCGCAAACAAAAGCCTTATGGCGTGGGGAGTCGAGGGGCGTGTTCCGTTCTTGGACAAGGAATTTATCGACATTGCGATGGAGCTTAACCCGAGCGACAAGATGAACATAAAGCTTCCAGACGGCAAGCAGCGCATGGAAAAATGGATTTTGCGCAAGGCGTTTGAGGATATGCTTCCATCTGAAATCTGCTGGCGGCAGAAAGAGCAGTTCTCAGACGGAGTCGGCTACAACTGGATTGACACTTTGAAGGCGATGACGGAAGAAAAGGTTAGCGACGCGGAATTTGCCCGGCGCGAGAACAGATTCCCAGTAAACACGCCAAAGACAAAGGAAGAGTATTACTACCGCGAAATCTATTCAAAACTTTTCCCGAGCGACAGCGCGGCAAAGGTTGTTCCGCATGAGGCTGGCGTTGCCTGCTCAACTGCGAAAGCTCTCGAGTGGGATGCCGCATGGAAAAACATGGACGAGCCGAGCGGACGCGCAATTTCCGGCGTTCATGACAAGGCATATAATAAATAGAAAGAAAATATCCAGAAGTTTTACAGCTGATTGAAATAGGCTATTTTCTGAAAATGAAAACGGCTTCAGCAGACTTGCTATCGGAAGTTTGCTGAAGCCGTTTTTTGTTTTTATATTTAGTTCTGATTTCATCTTCGCCTTAATTTTTCAATTCCATTTTCGTTTCGATTTTGATTTTTCGATTTCGTTTCTGTTCCGATGTTTTGATTTTATTTCATCGCTGAACAGATAAAATTATCTTGAATCTGGTTATACAAACAACTTTGAAAAATCTATAGATTGATAATATCAAAAAAAATGAACAAGCCAGATAAGAAAAGAAGATAAAAATATTGAAGAATATCTGATTGGAAGCTCGTTTTTTTTGACTGTTCTTTTGCTTTTTGTGTGCACGCTGAAAGCAAAAAACTGCTTCGATGGAGGATTTATGAAAAAGTTATTTTTAAAAGTTTTTAAGATGGCAGCGGCAGCTTCTTTGTCAGCCCTGATTTTTTCAGGCTGCTCTAAAAAGCAGAGCCCGCTCCAGATTTATTCGATTATTCACGAGGAAGAGACAACCGCGCTTACAAATCTCTTCACTGAGAAGACCGGAATTCCAGTTCAGTTTTTGCGCGCCTCGACAGGCGAGCTTGTAAACCGCGTTATCGCCGAGAAAGACAATCCTCAGGCTGACATTCTCTTGGGCGGAGCTACAAACTATCATATTCAGGCGGACGAGGCAGGAGCTTTGGAGCCTTATCTTTCGCCAAACGCGAAAAATGTTCCCTCATATGCTTTGGCAAAAGACAACACTTGGACAGGATTCTGCGTTCTTTCGCTTGGAATCGGAGTGAACAAGGGAAGATTTGAGGAGAAGTTTCCTGGAACAGAATTCCCGAAAACTTGGGACGATTTGCTCAATCCGAAATTCAAGGGCGAGATTGTCCTTACAAATCCCGTGGCGTCTTCAACGGCTTATCTTTTTGTTCAGGATCAGCTTCAGCGGCTTGGCTGGGACGCTGGCTGGGAATATCTCTTGAATCTTGCGCCTCTTGTTGGACAGTTTCCTGACAGCGGAAGCGCGCCTGCGAAGCTCTTGGGAACAGGAGAATATGCGATTGGAGTTTCTTATCTTCATGCGGTGGCAAAATACAAGTCTGACGGATTTGATTTGATTGCAATCGCGCCGCCGAAAACTGTCGGAGATGTTGACTGCATCTCAATCATGAAGAACACAAAAAATCTTGAAAGCGCGAAGAAATTCGTTGACTTCATGCTTTCCCCGGAAGCGCAGGAGCTTATGAGCTCGATTGACTTCACAGTTCCAGTAAACCCTGATGCGAATGGAGCTGAAGGCTCAATTCCTGTAAGCCAGCTTGACTTGATTGAATATGATTCAAAGAAAGCTGCCGCTGAAAAGGAAGAAGTTCTTGCAATCTGGTCTAAAAACGTAAAATAAAAAACAAAAGCCGCTGTTTAAGTCCATATATCGGCGGCATTCAATAGGTGGAGTTTTGAAGTTTGATTCAAGCCGCCGCAGCAAATCTCTTGTTTTTTCCTGGGCATTTGTTGCGGTGTTTTTTTCAGTTTTTATAATTTTTCCTCTTCTGTGCGCGGCTTTTTCTGTCCGCCTTGCAGATTTTAAGGCTGTTCTGACTCAGCCGGTCTGGCACGAGGCAATGAGAAACACTCTTTTGGAATGTCTCTCGTCCACATCTCTTTCTGTATTGACAGGCTACGTTTTCGCTTATGCTGTCGTAAAGGGAAACATTCCGTTCAGACGCTTTTTCAGCGTTCTTCCTGTCCTGCATTTAATCACGCCGCCTTTTGTTGGTGGGCTTGCGTTCATTTTGCTTTTCGGCAGGCAGGGATTCATTACACACAGGCTTTTAGGCCTTGACATCTCGCTTTACGGATTCTGGGGGCTTTTAATCGCGCAGACGCTATGCTTTTTTCCGATGGCGTATCTTATCTGTGTTCAGACTTTAAAAGGAATAAATCCGAATCTTGAGCAGGCGGCGCGCGGAATGGGAGCAGGCGAGGCGAAAATCTTTTTTACGGTAACGCTGCCTTTAAGCTTGCCCGGAATCATCTCCTCATTCTTGTTTATCGCGGTGAGCGTTCTAAGCGACTTTGGAAATCCGCTGATTGTGGCAGGAAGATTCCGTGTTCTTGCAGTTGAAATCTACACGCAGCTTACAGGCTGGCTAAAAGCGGGAACGAGCGTTGTTCTTGGAATCGTGCTTGTGATTCCGAGCGTTCTTCTTTTCTTTTGGCAGAACAAGATAAATTCAAAAATCGGAGCTAAAACCGCGACGTTGGGCGGAAAAAGCTCTTTTTCAGGCGACGAGTCTTCAAATTTTGGAAGTCAACGCTCAGGAATTTTCACTAAAATTCTTCTCACGTCTTTTGTGCTTTTCATCTCGATTCTGATTCTGTCTCAGGTTGCGGCGATTGTGGCAGGAAGTTTCCAGCAGCTTTGGGGAATAAAAAACGGCTTTACTTTAAGCCATATGAAGGCGGTCCTGGGCTACGGCTTGGAGCTGCGCAATTCTCTTGTGTTCGCTTTTGTCTCTGCCGTCTTGGGAACTTTTATCGCTTGCGTTTCTGCATATCTTGTCCACAGGACGAATGTTCCTTTCAGAAAAGCGATTGATATTCTTGCGCAGATTCCGTCGGCGATTCCGGGAACTCTTCTCGGTCTTTCGATTTCAGTCGCTGCGAATTCGGTTCATTTCAGATGCTCGCCGTTTCTGATTATAATCGCCATGACTGTCGCTTTTATGCCGTTCGCTTACCGCTCGGTGTCAAATTCGTATATCCAAATCAGCAGGACGCTTGATGACGGGGCGCGCTCGCTCGGAGCAAACCAGATGACAGTTCTCGCCACGATTCTTGTTCCTGTCGCAAAGGGCGGAGTTTTCAGCGGCTTTGTCTACGATTTTATACGCGGAGTCGGAACTTTGAGCGCGGTTATTTTTCTTGTTTCTTTTACGACTCCTCTTTCTTCCATAAAGATAATAAATCTTGCGGAGCAGGGCGACTGGGGAAAATCCGCGGCGTTCGCTCTTGTCTTGACAGTGATAACTTTCGCGATTTTGGGACTTTCATTCCTGGTTATCAAACGCAAAAAACACTCGAGGTAGATATGGCTTTCCTTTCGATTGAAAATATTTGCTTTTCCTATGGAAAAACCGACGTTATAAAAGGTTTCTCGCTTGAAGTCGAGGAGGGAAGCTTTACGACTTTGCTCGGCTCAAGCGGCTCTGGAAAGACGACTCTTCTGCGCCTGATAAGCGGATTTTTGGAGCCGTCGTCAGGATTCATAAAAATCAGCGGAAAGACGATGAACGGAATTTTGCCGAACAAGAGGCAGATGGGGGTTGTCTTTCAGGATTACGCGCTTTTTCCTCATATGACGGTCGAGCAGAATCTTTTTTACGGCCTGAAAATAAAAAGGCAGACGAAAGAGTCAAGAAACGGGAACCGCGAGCTTGTACTTAAAACTGCGGAGAATCTTGGAATCGTCGATTTGCTTAGCCGTTTTCCGTCGGAGCTTTCAGGCGGGCAGCAGCAGCGTGTCGCCTTGGGGCGCGCGCTTGTCTTGAAGCCTAGCGTTTTGCTCATGGACGAGCCGCTTTCTTCCTTGGACACGAATTTAAGGCAGAAAGTCCGAGAAGAATTAAAGGAAATCCAGCAGAAACTGAAAATCACGACGGTCTACGTTACGCACGACCAAGAGGAGGCGTTGAGCCTTTCAGACAAAATCGCGGTGATGAACAAGGGAAAACTTTTGCAGTACGGGACTCCGCACGAGATTTATTTCGAGCCGAAAGACAGATTCACTGCGGAATTTATCGGACGGGCAAATTTTATTGGAAAAACAATGGTGCGCCCGGAATGGATTCGCCTTGAAAAAGACTGCGTGAGCGCGGAATTTTACGGGACTGTAGAGTCGTCAGAATTCTTGGGGGCTTTCACGAGATACAAAGTCTCGCTTGACGGAAAAGTCATCGCAGTTGACCAGCCGACAGTTCTCTCTGAAAAAATCAATAAAGGCAACAAAGTCGGAATTTTTTTTCAGCGAAAACTTGAAATGAAATAAAAACGCCATTGCTCCGCCCGGGGAAGCAACACAAAAATTATTTTTCCAGAACGAAGAGGTATTCTGAAACGTGAATGTCTCTTTTCCGGAGATTTCGGCTTCCGCGGAAAGTGTTGTATTTTATCTCGACGGTCTTGAGCTTTCCGTATTTTTCGAGCATCGCTTTCATCTCGTCAAAAGAGATGAATCCTTCGGAATTGTAGGAGATTATCATATATTTTGCGTCCAGATTCTCAACTATTTCTTCCATTGCAGGAAGCGCGAATTTCGCCTTGTTGAAAAGCGAGCGGTTCCAGTTCTGCGTGATTCCGCTCACTCGGCTTGTCTCAACGTCAATAGAATTTTTTAGAATCAGGTTCAGCATAAAATAATTCGATCCGTAAGGATGCTGGTTGTATGGCGGGTCAAGATACGCGATGTCGATTCTGCGAAGCTCTTTTGAAAGAATCACTGCGTCTTTCTGGAAAATCTCTGTTTCCGACTCGAAATTGCTGAAAACAGGCTCTTTCAGTTCGATTTTTCCGAAAATTCTGTGGAGCGCGTTTTTTCCGGCCGCGCCGAAGCAGCCGATTCCTGTGTTCTTGTCTTTGTAAAAGCCTTTGAAAACGCCGCTCGTGTTCACGTGAATTGAGGCTTCCGTAATCAGCGGCGCGAGAAAGTATTTTTTCAGATTTTGATTCGGAATGTTTTCGTCAATCAAAGCGCGGTAAGTGTCGATTAAAAGCGCGTTCTCGCGTGTGTAGAAAACCCGCTCGCCTTTTTTTATGTCGGCGTCGTCTTTTGGAGCATAATTTTTCGCGATGATTCCTTCAATTTTTTCTTTTTCACATTGTCCGATGATTTTTGAGCGCAGCTCTGAGTATAAATCTTTCGGAAAATCATTTTTGTCTGAAAGATAGCACGAATTTATCACGCGGGAATAGTTTTCAAGGTCATTTGCAATTAGCTTTTCAGAATGTTTTTTGAGCATTCGCGCGACGATTCCGCTTCCAGAGAAAATATCTGCGCAGACCATTTTTTCTTTTCCAAGCGATTCTGAAATAATATTTACTTCGTTTTCTATATTTTTGATTAGCGAACGCTTGTTTCCAATATAAGTGATTATTTGCGATGTTAGAAAAAGAGGATTCTCGATGTTGACTGTCGAAATTTCTGGCATAATTCTCTGATGTAAGCGCTTTGTGGAATCTTTTGAAACTTTCATATAATACGATTATTTTTGTAAAAATTCCACTGGAAAAGGCGGCGGCAGATTGAAAAAAAGCATAATTTCTGTATATTTATGCAATTTTTATTGACAAGTTCGATGAAAATTTATTAAGATTCTCATAACAGATTTGTAAATACGACAAAGAAGCCGTGGATAAAATTTCATTTTTTACAATGGAATTTTACCTGCGGCTTCTTTTTTTTGCGGTAGCGCTGGTAGCCCCCGAAGTTGTTTTGCGGCATTTTTGCTTGCTTTGCCGCGAGCAAAACAATGAGCGCTAGCGAAGGGGCGAACATAGCGACCCGAAGCGCAGTGTCGGCATATGAGCCGGCACGAAGCTGAGGGAACCGCCCATATTATGAAAATGAGAGGTATTTATGGAAGCAAAAACTTTATACGAGCCTGTTTTTGAGCATGACAACTGCGGAATCGGCGCGGTCGTGAGCATTGACGCGGTGAAAAGCCGAAAAGTTGTTGACCGCGCACTTTCAATTGTTGAGAAACTCGAGCATCGGGCTGGAAAAGACGCTTCTGGAAAAACCGGCGACGGAGTCGGAATTTTGCTTCAGATTTGCCACGAATTTTATAAGAAGGCGGCGGCGGATTCTGGAATTTTCCTTGAGAATGTGGGCGAGTACGGAATCGGAATGTTTTTCTTTCCGCAGAATCCTGACGAGTGCGAGTCTGAGCAGAAAAGATTTGAAAAGGAATGTTTTGACGAGAAGCTCACATTTTTGGGCTGGAGAAAAGTTCCTGTTCTAAGCGATGTCTTGGGCGAGAAAGCTCTCGAGTGCATGCCGACAATTATTCAGGGATTTATTGAAAAGCCGCTCGATGTTGAAAAAGGCCTTGAATTTGACAAGGTTTTGTACAGACTCCGACGCAAATTTGAAAAGGCAGATGAGAAGCCTGCGAAAACTTATGTCTGCTCGCTTTCAAGCCGGACTGTTGTCTACAAGGGAATGTTTCTCGTTCAGCAGCTGCGCACTTTTTACCGAGACCTTCTTTCAGACGACTACACTTCGGCAGTGGCGATTGTCCACTCGCGTTTTTCAACGAACACTAATCCAAGCTGGCAGCGCGCGCACCCGAACAGATTTATTGCGCACAACGGCGAGATAAACACAATCCGTGGAAATGCCGACAGAATGATTGCGAGAAACGGCGAGATTGACTTGTCCGGCTCGGACTCCGCGATGCTCGACAACACGCTTGAATATTATGTTATGAATGGAATGGACTTGCCGCTTGCGGTCTTGATGTGCATTCCGCAGGCGTGGAAGCACGACAACTCGCTTAGCCAGGAGCGGAAGGATTTTTATCATTACTGGGCGACTATGATGGAGCCTTGGGACGGACCTGCCGCAGTCTTGTTCAGCGACGGCGAGCAGTTCGGAGCGACTTTAGACAGAAACGGACTCCGCCCGAGCCGCTATTATATCACAAAAGACAATATGCTGATTCTTTCTTCGGAAGTCGGCGTTCTTGACATTCCTGAAAGCAACATTGTCGTTAAGTCAAGGCTGGAGCCTGGAAAAATTCTCCTTGTTGACTTGAAGCAGAAACGTCTGATTTCAAACGACGAGATTAAAGACAAATACGCGTCAAAATATCCTTACGGAGAATGGCTCAGCCAGAATCTCGTGCCTCTCTCGCAAATCAAGATTCCGAACAAGAAGATTCCTGTAAGCACGCAGGAAGAGCGCGACAAGCTTTACAAGGCGTTCGGCTGGTGTCTTGAAGATGTGAACGAGATGATTCTTCCGATGGCGAAAAACGGTGTTGAGCCTACTGGAGCCATGGGCGTTGACACTCCGCTTGCAGTCATGTCAGAAAAGCATCCGTCGCTTTTCAATTATTTCAAGCAGCTTTTTGCGCAGGTTACAAATCCTCCGATTGACTCTCTGCGCGAGAAAATTGTCACGGACACGAGCGTTTACGTTGGAAGCGACGGCGACATCTTGAATCCGAAAGGAAAGAACTGCCACGTTCTTGAAATAAACAACCCGATTCTGACCGGCGTTGACCTTCTGAAAATTTCGACTTTGAATGAGAAAGGCTTGCGCTCAAAGAAAATCTCGCTTCTTTATGATTTTGCGTCTGAAAACAGCGGAAAAAATCTTGAGAAAGCGATTGAGAATCTTTTTTCCGAGATTGAAAGCGCATATGACGAAGGCTTCAACATTCTGATTTTGTCTGACCGCGGTCTTGACGAGAATCATCTTGCTATTCCGTCTCTTCTCGCGGTTTCGGCGGTTGAGCAGTATTTAATCCGCACAAAACGGCGCACGCTTGTCTCTGTGATTTTGGAAAGCGGAGAAATTAGGAATGTCCATCAGTCTGCGATGTGCCTGGGCTACGGCGCGCGCGCGGTGAATCCTTATCTTGCGCACGAGTGCATTGCCGAGATGATTGACAAGAAGCTCTTGGACAAGGATTATCACACTGCGATTGACGACTTCAACAAGGCGATTATGAACGGAATTGTGAAAATCGCCGCGAAAATGGGAATCTCGACCTTGCAGTCTTACCAGTCGTCGCAGATTTTTGAGGCAGTCGGAATAAACCAGAGCGTGATTGACGAATATTTCACGAACACGTTTTCAAGAATCGGCGGAATCGGACTTAAAGAGATTGAGGAAGACATCAATTTTCATCATGCGAAAGCATACGAGCCGAGCCTTGAAGAGAAAATCAGCGTGAACAACAAGCTTATAAAGCTTGACCAGCTTGGCCAGCACAAATACAAGGCCGGAGAATCTTGCGAGGACCACCTGATAACTCCTCAGCTTATAAAGGCTTTGCAGGAGTCCTGCCAGAACGGAGACTACGCGAGATTCAAGGAATATTCCGCTCTTGTTGACGACACAAACCATCCTCACACATTGCGTGCGCTGCTTGATTTTGATTTTGAAAATGCGAAAGCGATTCCTCTTGACGAGGTTGAAAGCGTTGAGAATATTGTCAAGAGATTCAAGACCGGCGCGATGAGCTACGGCTCGATTTCGGAGGAAGCGCACAAATGCCTTGCCGCCGCGATGAATCACTTGCACGGACGCTCGAATTCAGGCGAGGGCGGCGAACGCTCAGACCGCTTCGGAACTGAATATTCATCGGCGATAAAGCAGGTCGCTTCAGGCCGTTTCGGAGTCACGGAAGAATATCTTTTAAGCGCGAAGGAGATTCAGATAAAACTTGCCCAGGGCGCAAAGCCGGGCGAGGGCGGACATCTTCCTGGAAAAAAAGTTTATCCGTGGATTGCGCAGACTAGATTTGCGACTCCGGGCGTTTCTTTGATTTCGCCGCCGCCGCACCACGATATTTACTCTATTGAAGATTTGGCGCAGCTTATCTATGACCTTAAAAACGCGAACCGAAAGGCGGACATTTCAGTAAAGCTAGTCAGCGAGGCTGGAGTCGGAACGATTGCCGCAGGCGTTGCAAAAGCAGGAGCGCAAGTCATTTTGATTTCAGGACACGACGGCGGAACTGGAGCCGCTCCTTTAAGCTCGATTCATCACGCGGGCTTGCCGTGGGAAATGGGACTTACAGAAACTCATCAGACTTTGATTCAGAACGGGCTTCGAGGGCTTGTCCGCCTTGAAACCGACGGGAAACTTATGGACGGGCGCGATGTCGCAATCGCTACGCTGCTTGGAGCCGAGGAATTCGGCTTTGCCACAGCTCCGCTTATCGTCATGGGCTGCCGTATGCTCCGCGTATGCAATCTTGACACTTGTCCGTTTGGAGTCGCGACGCAGAATCAGGCTTTGCGTGAGAAATTCCCGGGAAAGCCTGAGTATGTCGAGAATTTTATGGTCTACGTTGCCCAGGAACTTCGTGAAATCATGGCGAAACTTGGCGTAAAAACAGTTGACGAGATGGTCGGACGCACTGATTTCTTAAAGCTAAAGGAAAAGCAGGCGTTCGGACGCGCAAAGCTCGTTGATGTCTCTCGGATTTTGGCGCGCACAGACGACAGCTGGAAGAAAAACAGCGAGCACGGAATCAGAAAGCAGGAAAAAGAAGAGCTTAACTTTTCGATTGACGTTTTGCGCCTTCTTCCTGTTATGGACAACTCGCGTCTGACAACGCTTAAATATGATGTTCAATGCACAGACAGAACCGCAGGAACAATTTTAGGCTCTGTGATTCAGACAAAATACGGAAATTCGCTCGACGAGGACAAGTATGTTGTCCATTTCACAGGCGGAGCCGGCCAGTCGTTCGGCGCGTTCATTCCAAAAGGATTGACTTTGCGCCTTTCAGGAGATGCGAACGATGCCGTCGGTAAAGGACTTAGCGGCGGAAAAATCGTAATCTGTCCGTCAGAGGATTTTGAAGGCAAGGCGGACGAGAACATTATTGTCGGAAACGTCGCATTCTTCGGCGCGACAAGCGGAAGCGGCTTTGTGAACGGAGTCGCTGGCGAGCGTTTCTGCGTTAGAAATTCAGGGGCGACTGTTGTTGCGGAAGGCTGCGGCGACCACGGTCTTGAATATATGACCGGCGGAACTGCGGTTATTCTCGGAAAAACTGGAAAAAATCTCTGCGCTGGAATGTCTGGCGGAGTCGCTTATGTTCTTGATGAGAACCACGACCTTTACAAGCGTCTGAACAAGGAGCTTGTTACGATGTACGACCTTGACGACGAGACGACTGTCGCGAGAAACACGACCGACATCGAAATCCTGAAGTCACTTGTTGAAAAGCACTACGAGGAGACTGGCTCTGAAAAGGCGAAAGCGATTCTTAGCGATTTTTCTTCTTTCATTCCGAAATTCAAGAAAATCATTCCGAACGATTATCTGAAAATTATGACAGAAATCGCAAGAGATGAGGGAAACGGAATGTCGCACGAGGAAGCCGCTCTTGACGCATTCAAGAAATGCACCGCATAAAAAACGTGCAGTTTTGTATACATGAGAATATTCTGTTTGACTTAAAAGCCGGCAGAATATTCTCTTTTTTCTTTAAAAAAGGCGATTTACACAAAAAGCAAAAATCTTTATAATCTTTCAAAAATTTTTACCGCGCAGTTTATGATTCCTCATAATTCTCCTGCGCGTTATAAATTAAAATTCTTACGGAGGCGGCGAAATGCCATTTTTAAAAAAAATCACTTCTTTAGTTTCCCGAGAGTGCGAAGACTTCAAAATTCTTTTGAGAAACATTCCTTCACTCACAATCTCATTTTTTATTTTGTCGGTTGTCTGCGCGAATCTTCTTGCGAACAAGGAGCTTGTGAGCTTCAAGTATCTTGCGCTTGACTGCGGATTCACTTTCAGCTGGATTATGTTTCTTTGCATGGACGTAATCTGCAAGAGATGGGGCGCGCGCGCTTCGATAAAAGTATCTCTTCTCGCGCTTTTTGTGAATCTTTGCCTGACCTTGATTTTCGCGCTTCTTTCAAAAGCTCCGGGAATGTGGGGCGAATTCTACACGACTGAAAATATTCAGGTGAACGATGCGCTGAACGCGACTTTCGGCGGATCGTGGTACGTTGTTCTTGGCTCTTCGCTCGCGTTTTTGACATCTTCCGTCGTGAATTCGCTTATGAACATCGCTGTCGGCTCGCTTTTAAAGTCCGACGGATTTTTTTCTTTCGCAGTCCGCTCTTACATTTCAACTGCGGTCGGACAGTTCGTTGACAATCTTATTTTCGCCACAGTTGTCTCAAAAATATTTTTCGGCTGGACTTGGACTCAGGTTTTTATCTGCTCTGCAATCGGCGCGTTTTTTGAGCTTTTGTGCGAGGTCGTTTTCTCAGGTCTTGGATACAAAATCGTTAAAAAATGGGAAAAAGAGAACGTTGGAAACGCTTATTTTGAGTACAGGGAAAAACTGGCGGCAACCAGATGAAAGTCTTGATAACCGGAACAAGCTGCGGAATCGGGCGTGCGACCGCGCTGAAATTTTTGTCTGAAGGACACGAAGTCTTCGGAATTGATATAAAAAAAAATACACCTTTAGACAGTTTTTCGGATTCTGACGAGAGGCGAAAGCGTTATCATCATTTTTGCGCTGATATTTCTGATGAAAAATCTCTTCCAAAAATAGAGGATGTTGAGATTTTGATAAACAACGCTGGAATTCAGAGCGGAACTGAAAAAGACATCAGCGTGAATCTTCTTGGCACGATGAATGTCACGAAAAAGTACGCTTTTCAGAAGTCGATAAAGTCTGTTCTTTTCAACGCGTCTGTCTCGGCTCTCACAGGAAACGAATTTCCTGAATATGTAGCGTCAAAAGCCGGAGTTGTCGGCTACATGAAAAACTGCGCAATAAGGCTTTCAAACGAGTTCAAGGCGACCTGCAACGCGCTTTGCTTCGGCGGCGTTATCACGGAGCTTAACGAGCCTGTCATGAAAGATGAAAAACTCTGGCAAAAAATAATGGACGTGACTCCGCTAAAACGCTGGGCAACTGCTGAGGAAGCCGCCGAATGGATTTATTTTGTCGCCGCAGTGAACAGATTCTGCACCGGACAGTCGATTGATATTTCCGGCGGCGAGCGGAACTGCGCAGACTTGTTTGTCTGGTAAAACTGTCAAAAATAGAAAAATGCTGAAAAACCGCCTTTTTGTGTATAAAATTTTATACAAACTGATACGATTTCAGCGTCACTTCGCCTGAGCGGAGCGTTTTTCTTGTTCCGTCTGGAAGCTCAACGACAAGCCCCGCGTCATCATCGATGTCAACGGCTTTTGCCTTGTAGATTTTCTTCTCATCTCCGATTACAGGATGAACTTCGATTGTCTGTCCGATTAAAAACGAGTTTTCTCTGTACTCGGAGATTATTTTCTTCGGCCCGCTTTCCATCAGAGTCAGAAACTGGCCGGCAATTTCAGCCGCAATCTCGTATCTTTTTGGAGAATTTTGATTTTTTTCCGATGAAGAAATGCTTCCTGCAACTTTTGCGACATCTCCTTTAAAAACTTCAGGATTGTCTTTTATATTGATTCCGATTCCGACATAAGCCGCGTCAATCCGGCCTGTCTCAAAATTCGCGAATCCTTCTGTCAAAATTCCGCAGATTTTTTTTCCGTCAACAAAAATGTCGTTTATCCATTTGATTTTCGGCTGTATTTTGCAAAGCTTTTTCACAGCTCTGCAGACTGCCACCGCCGCAAACGCCGTAAGCTTTGCAGGATCTGTTATTCCGCCTTTCGGAGCGTAAATTATCGTAAGATAAATTCCTGTTTTCGCTGGCGAGACAAAAGCGCGTCCGAGTCTGCCGCGTCCTGCCGTCTGCTTTTCAGCGACAATGAACGACTTGTGGTATTTTTTTCCGGCTTCGGTAAGCTCGCCGTTCTCGTCTCTTAGTGTTCCGGCTTCTGTCAGCTCGCGCCTGGCCTGTGTGTTTGTCGAGTCAATCTCACTGTAGACTTCGATTCTTGAATCCTTGAATTCTTGAAAATTTTCTCTAAAATACGCGGATAAAAGCTCCTTCGAGAAAAAGTCGCCAGTTTCCTTGATTGCGTAACCGCCGTTTGTCGTGCCTTCAATCACAAAACCGTCTGAGCGCAGACTGTTCACGGCTTTCCAGATTGCAGCACGCGAAACTGAACATTCCGCCGCGAGCTTTTCGCCCGAAACGGAAGTTCCTTTGTTTTGAGTCAGAATCTCGAGAACTTTGTCTTTTGTTGCCATAGATATAATTTCGCCTTAATTCAAACTTTTTACAAGCCTGACCGTCCTGTTTTTCTGCAGGATTTCAGGAACGAGATATTCAGAATTGTTTATATGGCCGATTTTTGCGCCTTTTATTTCTGGATAAGTCTGATTTCCAAAGAACATTACGATTTTGTTGCTCGTGTCAAGAAAAATATCGCCTTTTTGGACTTCGTTCTGATTCTTGAAAAGAGATTTGGCAGCCTCAACGATTTCTTTCATGTCAACGTAGAAAACGCCGTTTTGCTCATAGATGTCGTTTGTCGAAAATTCCACTTGCGAGCCTTCAGGAAGATAAGCCGCTTCCGCCAAAATCATTTCGCCTGACGCAACGTAATTTGTAATCTCGGAATCCAAAGTTTCGATTTTTCCTCTTAGATTTTTGTCCGCGGAAAGAAGAATTGTGCGCTTTTCAAAAATTGCGCCGCCTTTCCACTGCTGGCCGTAGACAAGATTTATTTGAGCTTTTCCTTCCTTCAAGATTTTGAAAGTAAGCGTCTGAGTTCCGCCGACTCCTGTCATTCCCGGCTCTGCCTTGTCCTGAACGTATTCATCGCTTTTTAGAATCGCGATTTTTTCATCTGCGATTTCCGCTTTCCACGAGCTTCCCGTTGTCGGATTTGATTTTAGTTCAATTGAAATCAAAGACTCGCTTTCAAGATTTTTTTCTGATTTTGACGCGCATGAGAAAAAAGAAAGAAGAGACATTCCGGCAAGAATATAAAAAAGAAGATTTATTTTTTTCATAAGATTCAAAATTCTCCTTAAGATTAAAAAGATTTCAGCCTTATTTTTAGACAAAAACAAGGCAGGCGAAGCGCATTTCCTTTAGCTTCGCCTGCCTTGAAAATTTTTATTTTGTATTGAGTTCAGATTTAGACTTCAATGTCACCTGAATAAGTGAGTTTTGTCTCGCCTGTAAGGTAGACTGTCTCGCCTGTGTAGCGCACGTGAAGAATTCCGCCGCGCACTCTGACTGTAACTTCGCTGTCCATTTTGCAGAAGCCGTTCAGACATGCCGCGATTACAGCCGCGCACGCTCCGGTTCCGCAGGCTGGAGTCTCGCCGTTTGAGCGTTCCCAAGTCCTGAGCTTGATTTCATTCGGACCGACAACGCGCACGAACTCGGTGTTTGTTCTTTCCGGGAATGCCTTGTGGTTCTCAAACATCGGACCGATTTTCTCGATGTCAATCTTGTCAACAAAGTCAACGAAAGTAACACAGTGCGGGTTTCCAACGTTCACGCAACTTACAATGTAGTCTTTTCCGTCAACAACGATTTTCTTGTTAAGAACTTTCTCGTCGGCGTTTTCAGAAAGAACTGTCGGAATGTTTTTCGCCTTGAATTTAGGTTTTCCCATATCGACAGTAACGGAATTGATTTTTCCGTTCATCTTGTAGCAGGTGAGCTTTTTGACTCCGGCTTCTGTCTCGATGTCAAGAATCGCGGTCGGCTCGTCTGAGCGGCAATGCTTGTCCGCGACTCCGAAAACATTGTTCTCGTAAAGATATTTCGCCACCGCGCGGATTGCGTTTCCGGCAATTTTTGCCTCGGCACCGTCCTTATTGTAAAAATGCATTGCGGCATCGGCTTTCCGGCTTTCAGAGACAAGAATCATCGAGTCCGCTCCGATTCCGTCGTGGCGGTTGCAGAGCTTTATTGCAAGGCTCGCAGGATTGTTCACCTTGTTTTCCTCTGTGTTAATCAGGATAAAGTCGTTTCCTGTAGATTCCATCTTGTAGAAATGGATTTTTTCTCTTGTCGTTCTGAGGTCGTTGATGTCAACAAGCTCGATGTTTGAAAGATTGTAGTCAGACATCAGGCAGTTTGCGAGAGCGTTCGCTGTGTCAATCGCGGTAAGGCAAGGAATGTCGCGTTCGACTGCGTGCCGTCTCATTCTTACAGAATCAGCGTGCGGGTCGCGTCCTTTTGCGGAAGTCGAAATCACATAGTCGATTTTTCCAGAATCAAGAAGGGTAAGGAGATTGTCGTCCGGATTCTCGTGAATCTTGTTCACTGTTGTGACTTCCATTCCGAAGTTTCTAAGAACGTTCGCGTTTCCTTCAGTCGCGTAAAGCTTGAATCCCATCTCGTAGAATTTTCTTGCAAGCTCCGGAATCTCGTATCTGTCGGTTTTTCTTACAGAGAAGAGAACTCCGCCGCTTCGCTTCATGTTGTAGCCTGCAGCAACCATTCCCTTGAAAATCGCTTCTTCTCTTGTTGACGCAATTCCCAGAACTTCTCCTGTCGATTTCATTTCAGGTCCCAAATGAGTGTCAACGTCCATGAGCTTTTCAAAGCTGAAAACAGGAACTTTAACCGCAAAATAAGGCGGGGTCTTGTAAAGCCCTGTTCCGTATCCCATGTCGCGGATTTTTTCGCCGAGCATGGCGCGTGTTGCAAGCTCCACCATCGGAACGCCTGTGACTTTCGAGATGTAAGGAACTGTTCTTGATGAGCGCGGGTTCACTTCGATTATGTAAAGGTCGTTGTTGTAGATAAGATACTGAATGTTCACAAGGCCTTTTGTTCCCAAGTCAAGCGCAAGGTCGCGGCTCTGCTTGATGATTTTGTGCCGCATGACATCGTTGAGATTCCAAGACGGATAAACTGCTATTGAGTCTCCTGAATGGATTCCAGTGCGCTCGATATGCTCCATGATTCCAGGAATCAAGACATCCTCTCCGTCGCAAATTCCATCGACTTCAAGCTCTGTTCCCATCATGTACTGGTCGATAAGAACAGGATTCTCGATTCCCTGCGCAAGGATAATCTTCATATATTCGTGCGTGTCAGCGTCGTTGAACGCGATAATCATATTCTGACCGCCTAGAACGTAGCTCGGGCGGAGCAGAACAGGGTAGCCAAGCTTGTTCGCAGCCTCAATCGCCTCGCTTTCTGTGAAGACTGTAAGTCCTTTCGGGCGGTTTATGTTGAGCTTCGCGCAAAGCTCCTCGAATCTTTCCCTGTCTTCTGCCAAGTCAATCGCGTCCGCGCTTGTTCCGAGAATCTTGATTCCCTGGTCCGCAAGAAATTTCGCGAGCTTGATTGCAGTTCCGCCGCCAAAAGCGACAACAACGCCGAGCGGCTTTTCAACATTTATTACGTTCATTACGTCAGAAGGCGTGAGCGGCTCAAAATAAAGTCGGTCTGCCGTGTCAAAGTCTGTAGAGACTGTCTCCGGGTTGTTGTTTATGATTGCGACTTCATAGCCGAGCTTTTTCAAAGCCCACACGCACTGAACCGAAGCGTAGTCGAACTCGATTCCCTGTCCGATTCTGATTGGACCTGAGCCGAGAACGATAATCGTGCCTTTTGATTTTTTATCTGGATTTGAGTGAATCTCGTCAAGAAATTCTTTCGCCTCGTTTTCCTTGTCGTAGCATGAGTAAAAATACGGAGTTTCCGCATTGAATTCGCCTGCGCAAGTGTCTACCATTTTAAAGCTTGTCGGAGCCGGAAGCGAGCCGTGTGCATATTTCACATCGTCGCGTCCAGAAGCGTCGTCCTCGGCGATGTTGTTAAGCTTCCACAAGAACCATTCGTCAATCATCGTTGTCTTGTGGATTTCATCAACAGTCATAATCTTGCGCTTCAAAGCCTGATAAACCGCGAAAATCCGCTGGTCGGTGCATTGTCCGACGCGTTCGATGATTTTCTTGTCATCTTCCTCCTCAAAATGAGGCAGATTCAGATTTTTGACTCCAAGCTCCGCGCCGCGGACAGCCTTGAGCATCGCTTCCTCAAAATTCTGTCCGATTGCCATGACCTCGCCGGTCGCTTTCATCTGAGTTCCGAGCTTTCTTGCCGCATAGACGAATTTGTCAAACGGAAATTTCGGCATTTTTACAACAACGTAGTCCAAAACAGGCTCGAAGCACGCCGCAGTCTTCTTTGTTACAGCGTTTTCAATCTCGTCAAGATTGTAGCCAATCGCAATAAGCGCGGCAACTTTCGCAATCGGGTAGCCGGTCGCCTTAGAGGCTAGGGCAGAGGAGCGCGAAACTCTCGGGTTCACCTCGATTACAGCGTACTCAAAAGTCTCAGGATTCAGCGCGAACTGGCAGTTGCAGCCTCCCTCAATTTCAAGCGCGGAAATTATGTTCAGAGCGGCAGAACGCAGCATCTGATATTCCTTGTCGGCAAGAGTCACAGTCGGAGCGATTACAATCGAGTCTCCAGTGTGGACTCCGACCGGGTCAAGGTTTTCCATCGAGCAGACTGTGATAACGTTTCCAGAATGGTCGCGCATAACTTCAAACTCGACTTCTTTCCAGCCAGAAATGCATTTCTCAACCAAAATCTGATGGATAGGCGAGCGGTGAAGTCCGTTGTGTGCAATCTCGTCAAATTCTTCCTCGTTGTTCGCAATTCCGCCGCCTGTTCCGCCCAAAGTGAAAGCAGGCCGGATAATCGCAGGAAATCCAATCTCGTTTTTCACAAAATCAAGCGCGGAATCATAATCTGTAACGACTTTTGAAGGAATACAAGGCTCGCCAATCGATTCCATCGTGTCCTTGAACATCTGACGATCCTCGGCCTTGTCAATCGTGAGCGGACGCGCGCCGAGAAGCTGGACATTATGCTTCTCCAAGAATCCCGACTTTGCAAGCTCCATGCTCAGCGTCAGTCCGGTTTGTCCGCCGAGTGTCGAAAGAAGCGAGTCAGGCTTTTCCTTCTCGATAATTCTCTTGATTACTTCAACGTTGAGCGGCTCAATGTAAATCTCGTCCGCCATTATGTGGTCTGTCATCAACGTCGCCGGGTTCGAGTTCACAAGGACAACCTCAAGCCCCTGCGCCTTCAGCGCTTTGCACGCCTGATTTCCCGCGTAGTCAAATTCCGCCGCCTGTCCAATCACAATCGGGCCTGAGCCGATAATCAAAACTTTGTGTATATTTTTATTCAAAGGCATTTTATTTTCTCCATAAAAATCTTTCTTCAAATCTTCTTTTTTTCTTTTGGGCGCGTTCCCCTCATCTTCGCGTAAGCGCTCATCTTCGGGTCGGGTCTTTCGCGGTTCCAGCTCAAGGCTTCCATTGCGGCTGCCTAAAAGTTTTTTCAAGCATTTTTCAGAATTTTCAAAAAAATAAAAATCTCTTGCTTTCAAAAAATCAGCCAGCCGCAACGCTTCGCGCCGCTACAGCCCCTAACGCGTTTGCTTTATTTCATCATGTTTATGAACTTGTCAAAAAGAAAATTCGTGTCGTGCGGGCCGCCGCATGCTTCCGGGTGGAACTGCACGCTGAACGCCGGAATTCCAACGTAGTTCACGCCCTCACAAGTTCCGTCGTTCGTGTTGATAAAGCTTAGCTTCGCGTTTTCAGGCAGGCTCTCGTTTTCAACCGCGTATCCGTGGTTCTGGCTTGTAATGTAGACGCGTCCAGTCTCCAAGTCCTTTACAGGCTGGTTTCCGCCTCTGTGCCCGTATTTTAGCTTTGAAGTCTTCGCTCCGTTCGCAAGCGCGAGCATCTGATGTCCAAGACAGATTCCAAAAATCGGGATTTTCTTGTATTCGCAAAGCTTTTTGATTTCTTCTATAATATTCACGTTTTCAGCTGGGTCGCCAGGACCGTTTGAAAGCATAATTCCGCTCGGTGCCATTCTGATAATTTCTTCCGCAGTTGTGCTGTACGGAACAACTTTCACCTCGCAGCCACGCCGCTCAAGCTCGCGCTCAATGTTCGCCTTCGCTCCAAAGTCAAAAAGCGCGACAGTTTTTCCTTTTCCGTCCGCAAAATCTTTCGTGTAGTAAAAAGTCTTTTTCGGCTCGACAGTGTTTTTAAGCGGCTCTTCCGTCATCGAATTCTGAACATTCTTAACCGCGTCAACAATTCTGTACGTCCTGATTTTTTCAAGAAGCTCTTCTGTGATTTTCGGGCAGGTCTCATCGCTCGTAATCATTCCGTTCATAACGCCTGCCTCGCGCAGAATTTTTGTAAGGAGGCGAGTGTCGATTCCCGAAATTCCGACAATGTTCTGCTTGTTTAAAAAGCCATCTAAATCTCCTTTGCAGCGGAAATTTGATGGCTTTTCACAAAGTTCTCTAACAATGTAACCACGTATATGGCTTTTTTTGCTTTCAAAGTCTTCTGGAATTACTCCATAGTTTCCAATCAACGGAAATGTCTGGGTAACGATCTGACCGTAATAGCTCGGGTCTGTCAATGTTTCAAGATAACCGGTCATTCCTGTCGTGAAAACAGTTTCCCCGATTACAGTTCCCTTTGCACCCACGGATTTTCCATCAAAAACTGTTCCGTTGGCGAGAATTAAAAATGCCATATAGCCTCCGCGTCATTGCTGCTAAAATCAAGTCTAAAAAAAGGCGCTCATCAAATTCAACAATAAAAAGCCGAAATAAACTCTTTGACTGTTATCTTTGATGAACGCCTTTGCTCATAGTTGTATTTAAACCTTAAATATTATGAAGATAAAAACAACTAATGTCAATATTTGGGAAACGATTGCAAAGAAAGAAAAGGGGAGCGGAAAGTTTTCGGTAAACTGATAAAAAAATATTTTGGTAGACAGAACAGCGATTATAGAAAGTGATAAAATAACGAGCTTTTTCTTCATTCCGAAATCGTCATGTGGACTTTACTGACCACATATTCTAATTCTAAAGATAAATCCTGTTCTTTTTGATATTTTCACGTTACTAAACACAAAAAAAGCCGCGATTTCTCGCGGCTTTCAATTTACTTCAATTCATCTAAAACTTGATTTTTCTGTCAGAGCCTTCGTAGCATTGCTTTCTAAGCTCTTTAATCTGCTCGTCCGCCATGTAGTCGTCAAACGGCATCATTCTGTCGATTACGCCTTTAGGTGTGATTTCCACAATTCTGTTCGCGACTGTCTGAATGAACTCGTGGTCGTGCGAAGTGAACAAAATCACGCCCGGAAAACTTACAAGGGCCTGGTTCAAGCTTTCAATCGCCTCAAGGTCGAGATGGTTTGTCGGATCGTCAAGAATCAGAACGTTCGCGCCTGTAAGCATCATCTTTGAGAGCATACAGCGCACTTTCTCGCCGCCGGAAAGAACTTTGACCTTTTTGAGCGACTCGTCTCCAGAGAACAACATTCTTCCCAAGAAACCGCGCACGTAAGCGTCGTCCTGCTCTTTCGAATACTGCTTGAGCCATTCCGTTATGTTCAGGTCGTTTGAAAAATACTTGTTATTGTCGCGTCTGAGATATGTAAAGCTTGTTGTCTGCCCCCAGAAATACTCGCCGCTCTCAGCCTTTTTCTCGCCTGACACAATGTCGAAAAGAGAGGAAATCGTGTTGTGCTCAATTCCGACAAATGCGATTTTGTCAGTCCTGTTCACTTTGAAGTCAAAATCCTTAAGAAGCTGAACGCCGTCCTCGTCCTTTGAATTGAGTTTTCTGCACTCGAGAATATTGTTTCCAAGTTCTCTTTCCGCCTTGAACTGAACAAAAGGGAATTTTCGGCTTGTAACCGGCAAATCCTCAAGCTCCAGCTTTTCAAGGACTTTCTTGCGGCTTGTCGCCTGCCGTGACTTCGCCGCGTTTGAAGCAAACCGCTGGATAAATTCCTTGAGGTCTTTCGCTTTTTCCTCGTTCTTCTTTTTCTGGTCTCTCGCCTGCTTCTGGAGAATCTGGCTCATCTGGTACCAAAAATCGTAGTTTCCGGCGAACTGCGTGATTTTTCCGTAATCAATGTCGCAGATTACCGTGCAGACTGTGTTCAAGAAATGGCGGTCGTGCGATACAACGATTACCGTGTTGTCAAAATCTAGAAGAAAGTCCTCTAGCCAGTTGATTGACTCCAGATCAAGACCGTTCGTAGGCTCGTCGAGAAGAAGAATGTCTGGATTTCCGAAAAGCGCGCGCGCAAGCAAAACACGCACTTTCTGCGACTCATCAAGCTCGCTCATCATCTTGTCGTGGAATTTCTCCTCAAGACCAAGTCCCGAAAGCATCTGCTCAATCTGGTTCTCAGACTCGTATCCGCCAAGCTCGCCGAATTCAGTCTCAAGCTCCGCAGATTTGATTCCGTCCTCTTCCGTAAAATTAGCCTTTGAATAAATCTCGTCGCGCGCCTTTGAAACCTCGTAAAGTTTCGGAAATCCCTGCATAACCGTGTCTTTCACGCTGAAAGAGTCAAATGCGAAGTGGTCCTGGCTCAAAACCGCCATTCGCTCGCCCGGTGTCATAAAAATGTCGCCGGTGTCATGCTCAATCTCGCCGGAAAGGACTTTCAGAAAAGTCGATTTTCCCGCTCCGTTCGCGCCGATAATTCCGTAGCAGTTTCCCGCAGTAAATTTAAGGTTCACATCCTTGAAAAGCGGTTTTTCGCTAAAATGAAGACTCACGTCTGAAACTGTAATCATTTATTTACTCCAATTATTGTTTTTCTCAAAATGTCTTTAATCCTGAGCGAGAATTTCAGGAACTTTTTGATAATTTTAAAATGGGCGTCCCGCCTCCGGCGGTCGGGCTATCCAAGGTTCCGCGCACTTGCGCTTCATTGCTCCGTTCGCTTCGCCTTTTGCTCGCTCTCTTTGCAACGGCTTCGCCGCCTTTCCTATCCCTAACGCAAGAAACAAAAATTGCATAAAATTTACATATTTGCAATTTTTGTTTCTTTTGCTTGCTTTTACGCCATAATCTTTATGCAGAAAAAATCCTTTATTTGTGCCTGAAAAACGACCTGATTCTGCTGAAAAATCCTTGCTTTTTCGCTGTCGCGGCATTTTTCGGCGATTTTTTTGACTTTTGGGCTGAAAATCCGTTCTTGCCGTTTTTCATAGATTTTGCTCCGCCCTTGCTTTTTCCAGAATTTATAATCTTTTCAAAATTCTTCACGCCTGCATTTGAAGCTTTTCCGCCGCTGAAATTCTTTTGGCTCTGCGTTTTGCTATTTTTTTGATTCTGACTTTTCGTGCTATAATATCCAGCGGCAGCTTTATAGCCTCTGCCATTTTTGTTTTTAGAGTCAAAATTCCGCGCTGCCGCGCTTTTTGAAACTTTCGCGTATTTTTCCTTGAAATATGCGAGCCGCTCGTCGGAAGTCATTCTTGAAAGCTTTTCAAGCTCCTCGTTTGAGCTTGCGTCATCTCTCTTGTTTTCCGTTCTATCATTTCTGCTGTTTCTGTCGCCGCGTTTTCTGCCGTTTTTCTTCGGATTCCTGCTTTCGCGTTCACGTTTTCCGTAGTCTTCAAACTCTTCGCTTCTCGTTTTTTCTCCGTCCAGCTTAATGTAGACATTGCGGCTTTTGTCTTCCGCCAAGTCCTCGCTGATTGCAACATGGCTCGGAATCTGCTTTCCAATGTAACGCTCAATCGGCGCAAGCGAGTAAACGTCGCGCTCAGAGCAGAATGTGTACGCTTTTCCCGATTTTCCTGCCCGCGCCGTTCTTCCGATTCTGTGAACGTAATTTTCAGCTTCTGTCGGAAGGTCGTAGTTCACAACCATTGCAAGGTCATTCACGTCGATTCCGCGCGCGGCAACATCTGTCGCGACAAGGCATTTTATTTTCCGCGCCTTGAACGAGTCCATTATCTTCTGCCTCTTAAACTGAGGCAAATCTCCAATCAGATATTCGTTTTCAAATCCGTTTATCCGGAGACGCTTCGAGACAATCTCGCACATTTTCTTTGTGTCGCAGAAAATAATCACGCTTTCAGGACTTTCTTTCTTCAAGATTGCGACGAGCAATGACATTTTGTCGCCGCTTGAAACGTGGATAAGCTCCTGGTCAATCTCATCGACTGTAACGCTTTCTGGCTCAATCGAAATTTCCTTCGCGTTTTTTGTGTATTCCCACGCAAGATTTTTTACATACGAGTTGAGCGTCGCTGAAAAAAGCATCGTCTGGCGGCTCTCGTCGCTTGGAAGAAATTTTATTAGCTTTCTTAAATCAGGATAAAATCCCATGTCAAACATTCGGTCGGCTTCGTCAATCACGAGAAATCCGACTTTGCTCAAATCCATATGCTTCGACTCTTCCAAGTCGATGATTCTTCCCGGAGTTCCGATTATGATTTTAACGCCTTTCTTAAGGTCTGAAATCTGCTTTTCGTAGCCGACTCCGCCGTAAAAAGACGCAAAGTACAGTCCGCAGTATTTTCCGAGCTTTTTCGCCTCTTCCTCAACCTGCACAGCAAGCTCGCGCGTCGGAACCAGGACAAGCGCATTTTTTCCCTGATTTTCAGGCTTTAAAAGCTCCTGCATGAGCGTAACAAGATAAGCCGCAGTTTTTCCAGTTCCTGTCTGCGACTGAACATACAGATTGCTTCCGTCAAAAGAAACTTCAAGAACTTTTTCCTGAACCGGCGTGCATTTCACGTATCCGCACTCGCCAAGTCCCTTTTTCAAGCTTTCATTTAAATTTAATTCAGAATAGTTCATAATAAATTGCTTCGATTATATTCTAAACTGAAAATGTTGTATATACTTGTCGGACATCAGAAAATTCTATAGAAGTCAAAAGGTCATTTTATGAATCAGAACACAGAAGAAAAAAATAAATATCAGGCGCAAATTTTCACGAACCGGCTTTCAAAGAGATTCAAGCTGCTTAGAAAATGGGCAAGAAAAAACAGAATCACCTGCTACCGACTTTACGACCGCGACATTCCAGAAGTTCCTGTCGCTGTGGATTTGTACGAATTTCTCCCGGACGGAATCGACAGCAAGATTGAAGCCGCAAGATTTTTGCTTGAGGAAGACTCCCGAATTTCCGCAAACGACTTGTCGGCGGCAAGGGAAAAATCCGCGAGAAGCTACGCACATCTCTATCTTTACGAGCGTCCCTATGAGAAAGATGAAAAGGAAGAAGAGCTTTGGCTTGACGAAATTTCAAAAGCATGCGCGGAAGTTCTTGGAATTTCAGAAGACCATGTGATAAGAAAGCTCCGGAAAAAACAGAAAGGCGAAAGCCAGTACGAGAAAATCGAGGCAAAGCGCGCTGTTTCAGGATATGTTCAGGAATACGGACAGCTTTTCAAAGTCAATCTGAGCGACTATCTCGACACCGGGCTTTTCTTTGACCACCGTCCGCTCCGCTCAAAAATCCGCTCGTCCTGCGCTGGAAAATCCGTCCTGAACCTTTACTGCTACACGGCGAGCTTTTCGGTTTATGCGGCAGAAGGCAACGCGAAGAGAATCGAGTCCGTCGATTTAAGCAACACTTACATCGACTGGGCGAAATTCAACTTTGCGCTCAACGATTTCAACCCGGAAGACAAAAAATACATCTTCACGCGCGGAGACGTTACTGATTTTCTTGACGAAAAATGCGAGGAAAAGCCTGAGCCGGACGGCTCTAACCGCTATGACATCATAATTCTTGACCCGCCGACTTTCTCGAACTCAAAAAACACAAGAAACACGCTGGACATCAACCGCGACTGGCCGCTCCTTGTCGAAAAATGCATACATCTTCTGAACAAAAATGGCGTGCTTTATTTTTCCACAAACTCAAAGCGGCTGAAATTCGATGAGAACCTGATTTTCAGCAGCAAAATCACGAAAAACGATACTTCTATCGAAGATATTACGGAAGAATCGATTCCAGAAGATTACAAAGTCTCAAAATCAAGAAGGTGCTGGAAAATCTCGCGGACGGAAAACTGAACGAAAGAGTTGACTGCGAAAAAACGGCAAATAATGACGTTTTTTTCGCAGTGAAAACAAGATGTTTTGACTTTTTGGACTGGCCGGCTCTCTTTAAACAGCGGAAATTTGCCAGCCCTAATTTTTTCCCTGTAAGCAAAAAAAAATCCCGAGCAAGCCGAAACGACCTGAGCGGGATTTTCTAAGCGACTCGCCTATTAGTTTTCAGTCTTAACGCCGTAACGCTTGTTGAATCTTTCGATACGACCTGCAGTATCAACAAGTTTCTGTTTTCCTGTGTAGAACGGGTGGCATGCTGAACAAATTTCAACATGGATGTCCTTTACTGTAGAACGTGTTTCAATCACGTTTCCGCACTGACAAGTGATTTTTGTCAACTGATAATCTGGGTGAATTCCCTTTTTCATAATTTAACTCCTGTTCTTCTTGCCCGATACTGTAGAAATGCCGGTCAGCACTACATAACACAAAAAAAGTGCCGTATCACTCCCTCACCGTTACAAATCAAGACAATACCACAAAAAGATTCTCTAATTATAATAAAAAGACTATTTGCTAGTCAATTCTTTCCATGCTTTTTTTGCGACATTTTGCTCGGCTTCTTTCTTGCTTTTTCCAGCCTCAGGTCCGAAAACCGCATTTTTCAGATGGACTGAAACCCAGAATGTTCTGTCGTGGTCTGGCCCGTCCTCTTTCACAAGCTCGTATGTCGGGCAAGTCTTGTATTTTTTCTGATGATATTCCTGAAGCATTGTCTTGAAATCTTTGTTCCCCTTGTCGTCAAGAACTTTTTTTATCTCAGGAATTATAAATGAAAGAACGAAATTCTCGGCCTTTTTATATCCGCTGTCAAGATAATACGCGCCGATTACAGCTTCAACAGCATCGGCGATAATCGCTTTTTTCTGCCTTCCGCCGCTCCGCTCCTCGCCGTTTCCGAGAATCATCAGCTTGTCGATTCCCATCCTGAAGCCGATTGGGGCTAGAACCTGCTCTGAAACGACATTGCTCTTGATTTTCGCAAGGTCGCCCTCGGGATTTTCTGAAAGCAGCTTGTAAAGATAGTCCGCCGCGGCAAGACCGAGCACGCTGTCTCCAAGGAACTCAAGCCGCTCGTTGTTTTCAAGCCTGTCCTGATGCCCTTCGTTTGAAAATGACCTATGATGAAAAGCCAAGTCCAAAAGATTCAAGTTTGAAAACTTTATAGAAAGCTCGCAGCAAAATCTTTCCAAAGCTCTTTTTCTGTCCTGTTTAATGTTTTTTTTTGAAAAAATCATATTTTTCACCAAAATGCAAAAAAAAAACACAGGCGAAAACCTGTGCTTTTTCCAAGAATCAGAATCTAGACTTATTTAGACTGAGCTTCTTTGATGAAGTTGTAAGCGTCTCTTACAGTCTCAAACTCGTTTGCTTTCTCGTCTGGGATTGTTACTCCAAGTTCTTCCTCGATAGCATATACAAGCTCGTATGTGTCAAGCGAATCAGCTCCGAGGTCTCCGCGGAAAGAAGAATCGAGTGTGATTTTGCTCTCGTCGATTTCAAGTTTCTCTGCGATAAGTTTCTGGATTTTCTGAAATAATTCGTCCATCTTTTGTCTCCTAATTTTTATTTAGCTTATGCTAGAAAATAATGTTTTAGCCGTTTACTTCAGGTGTGATAACCTGACGACCGCGGTAGAAACCACATTTAGGACAAACGTGGTGTGGCAAAACAAGGTTGCCACAGTTTCCGCAAGCAACAAGCTGTGGTGCATCAAGATGCATATTTACTCCACGGCGTCTGCGTGTGCGAGCTTTCGATGTTTTCGCTCTAGGTACTGCCATTTATAAAACCTCACTAATGATTTTAGATATAACAGGGTTTATACTACATTAGTTTTCACCCGAATGTCAATTATTATATTCACGAAATCTCTATTGTCAATCGCTTTTTAAATTTTTATATGACAAAATCCGAAAATTTGTCATAATAATTCTCATTTCCAGCCTATTCCTCCGGCTTTTTATTCGCGTATTTCTTCAATATTTCCTTGTTTACGATTTCCGGGACCATTCCAGAGACATCTCCCCCGAACGACGCAAGCTCTTTTATCGAGCTGGATTTTACAATAACGTATTTCGGCTCGGTCGGAATGAAAAGAGTCTCGATCTTCGAGTCCAGATTGTGGTTCATCAAAGAAAGGTCAAATTCATATGCGAAATCGTTTGAATTTCGGATTCCTCTTATTAGAATATTCGCGTTGTTTTTTTCCGCATAGTCAACAATCAGCTTGTCCCAAATATGGACAGAGACATTCTCGTATTCGACTGTCAGCTCTTTTAGCATTTTGAGCCGCTCGTCAGGAGTAAAAAGAAATTTTTTTTCAGGATTGAACGCGACCACGACATCGAGCTTGTCGAAGAGTCCGCTGGCGCGCTTTATAATATTCAAATGTCCGTTTGTCGGAGGGTCAAAAGAGCCTGCAAATACCGCTGAAGTCATACAGAAGAAATTAACATGTTTGACTGAATATCGCAAGTATTGTATATTTTCTTATTATGAAAAAAGCAAATTTTGAATCAAAAATAAAGATATTTTCGGTTTTGACAAGTTTTCTCGCTTCTTTTTCGCTTGTTTCGTGCGGAACTGTAAAAGAAGCAGCTGATGCAAAAGCTGAAATTTCTGCTGAAACACAAGCGGCAGGGCCAGCAAAGCTGGGGGTCGCTGTTGAAGAGCCGCGTCCTGTTGTTGTCGAAGAGCCTGCGCCGGAAGAAGTAGTTGAAGAGCCAGTCGTGGAAGAGCCTGTTCCAGAAGACGAGTACGCGCGTTCTGTAGGGAACGTTTCTGTCTCGCGCGACACTTTTGAGGAGGACAAGGAAAGGGTTCTTAAAATAATTTCCGAGTTGGACACAGTTATGAAAGATTTCGACTACAAGTCTTGGCTCAGATATGTTGACAAAGAGACAGTCGATTACTGGTCAAGACCTGCGAACCTGAAAAAAGCTCAGAATCGGCTTCCTGTAAAAGGTCTTCGCCTCAACAGCCTTGAAGACTACTTTAAATATGTTTTTGTTCCTGCAAGAAAAGGCCGCGAAGTGACTGAAATCAGATACATTTCCGACAAATACATAAAGGCAATTCAGACTGGAAGCGAGCAGGATATTGTCTACTATTATTTTAACAAAATAAACGGTTTCTGGATGGTGAACATTCCGCCGATTGACGAGTAGCCGCTTGACAGCGCGTCTCTTGAAAACTTATTTAAGTTGCTTTTAAAAAATTTTTATTTTATACTTTTCATATTGCGATTCAATGTCGCTTTCCGTAGGAGGAATTTTTTAATGAAATCTTTGAAAAAAGTTGCCGGCGCAATGTGCGCTATTCTTGTTGCGGCTACTGCGTTTGCTCAGGAAAAAGACGCAAGCAAGACAGAAACATCTGCCGAAAGTTCATATTTGAGCAGCGTTGAGGATGTTGTCATCACAGAACTTGCAAATTCTGATGAAAGAGACAACAAGCTTGTCGCGCTGCAGTATCTTGAGGATGCTGTCAATGACGGACGCACAACTCCTGACATGATGGTGGCTCTTGACTCGCTTGCAGGCGAAGGAATTGCTTCACAGTCAAGAACAAAAGGACGTCTTATGAACAACTTCCCTGATATCCGCGCAAAGGCTTGCGAGCTTCTCGGAAAAGTTCCTACAGAGGAATCGAAACATTCATTGAAAAAAGTCGCGCTTGAAGACAACGAGCCTATGGTTATCACTGCTGCAATCCGCTCTCTCGGCGACATCGGAATGAACGACAACGACGAAGTTACAAAGACAATCGCCTGGGCGCAGAAAAAGAACGCGGTCCTTAATCCGACGTCTTCACTCGCGCTTGAAGTTCTTATCGCATATGAAAAACTTGCTGACTCAGTTCAGGACAAGGGCGAGATGATCCAGTCTGTCGGAGCAATTGCGACTGATTATCACTATGTAAAGCCTGTAAGAGACCGCGCGCTCGCGCTTTTGAAGACTCTTCAAGGCTCGAATTCAAACGGCAAGTCTTCTTCAAAGAGCAATAAAGACGCAAAATAAACACAAAAAGACTGTTTTATGCAAGCGGAATCTACACAGATTCCGCTTTTTTTTATATACTTAAAATAATATTAAAAAAGGAGTTTTCTTATGGAACCGATAATTCTCGCCTCCTCTTCTCCGCGCAGACAAGAAATATTCAAGCAGCTCAACATTCCTTTTCAAGTTAAACTTTCTCCAGAAGAAGAAATTATTCCGGAAGATATGGAGAAAGAAAAAGTTCCTGAATACTTGGCTATAAACAAGGTGAAATCTGTTGAAAAGGCTTATTTTGCAGACCGCGAGATCCCGTGGATATTCGGAGCGGACACAATGGTTTATCTTGACGGAGAGCTTTTGGGAAAGCCGGCGGATTCAGTGAAAGCGGCAAAATATCTCGAGCGGCTCCAAGGGCGGACTCACAAAGTTATAACGGGAATGGCCTTGTTCAATGGGAAACTTATGTATGTTTCAAGCCGCAGCGTTGTTACTGAAGTTACTTTCGCGCCGATGACAAAAGAAGAAATCGACTGGTATGTTGAGTCCGGCGAATGGCACGGAGCCGCAGGCGGATACAGAATTCAGGGGCTTGCGTCCTGCTTTATCAGCAAAATTGTCGGGACAAGCACCAACGTTGTCGGCTTGCCTATTTTTGAGCTTTATGATATGTTGAAAGAACAGGGGTATTCATTTATCGAATAGCTCTGTCGGGCTTTGCTGGAGGCTGTTGGCTAAAAGCGATGCTGCGTAATTATCCGGGCGGAAACGTCACGAGAAACAGAGTACGGTGGAAAGATTTTATCAAGAATAAAGCGGTAAAACTTTTCCGGTGAAGGAGAAACTCTATGGCAGTTGTAACCATGAAGAGTTTGCTTGAATCTGGTGTACACTTTGGTCATCAGGTAAAGCGTTGGGATCCACGCATGAAGAAGTATATCTTCGCAGAGCGCAATGGAATCCATATCATTGACTTGCAGAAGACAATCGCTGCAATTAAAGACAGCTACGAGGCTGTCCGCAAGATTGTCGCTTCTGGAAAATCAGTTCTTTTTGTCGGAACAAAAAAACAGGCTCAGCAGGCAATCCAGAAAGAAGCTGAACGTTGCGGAATGTTCTACATCAACAACCGCTGGCTTGGCGGTATGCTTACAAACTTCTCTACAATCAAAAAATCACTTCAGAGACTCAAGAAAATCGAGAAAATGGAAGTTGACGGAACTTTCAACAATCTCACAAAGAAAGAAGTCGCAAATCTCTTGAAAGAAAAAGCTAAGCTCGAAAAGAACTTGGGCGGAATCAAAGAGATGAAGGAGCTTCCTGGAGTTCTCTTCATTATCGACACACACAAAGAGCAGATTGCTGTAGCTGAAGCTCGCCGCATGGGAATTCCTGTAGTTGCTGTTGTTGACACAAACTGCAATCCTGAGGGAATCACATATCCAATTCCTGGAAACGATGACGCTATCCGCGCAATTTCTCTCTTTACTTCTATCATTGCAAACGCAGTTGTAGAAGCAAACAACGAGGAAGGTCTTAAAATCATCGAGACTCTTGGAGATGAAGAGGAAGTTCAGACTGACGCTTCTACTAAGAAAGATGATGAGGAAATCGTTGACTACTCAAACTACACTCCTTCTGAGCCAAAAGAAGAAGATGTTGCTGAGGAAGAAGACCTTGAAGAAAAATTCACTAAATAAAAAATTAGGAGCTATATATGGCAATCACAGCTGCTGATGTAAAAGCTTTGCGCGACAAGACTGGCGCAGGCATGATGGAGTGCAAAAAAGCACTCACAGAAGCTAACGGTGACGCTGCTGAGGCAGAAAAAATCCTTAAAGAGAAAGGCCTTGCTGCTGTAGCAAAACGTTCAGAAAGAGCAACTTCTGAAGGACGCATCTTTATCCGTCAGGAAGGAAGCAAAATCGTTGTAGCTGAAGTTACTTGCGAGACTGACTTTGTTGCAAAGAACGCTGATTTCATTGCTGTCGGGAACAAGATTGTTGACACAGTATTTGCTAAAGGCTACACAAAAATCGAAAAAGAGCTTGAAGACCTCGTTCTTGAGCTTGCTACAAAAATCCGTGAGAACATGGCTCTCCGCCGCTTGGAAGTTATTGATGTTCCAGCTGGCGACGCATCTGCATTCTATGTTCACTCAGACTTCAAAACAGCCGCTGTCGTTGTAATCAACGGTTCAGACACTGATGAGGTAAAGACATTCGCAAAGGACTGCTGCTTGCACCTTGCTGCATTCACACCTGCGTATATTGAACAGAAAGACGTTCCAGAAAGCTACATCAATGAGCAGAAAGAAATCTTTGAAGCTCAGATGGCTCAGGACGAAAAAATGGCTTCTAAACCGGAAAATGTAAAAGCTGGAATTCTTCAGGGGAAAATCAACAAGCACTTGGCTGAAATCTGCTTCGTTGATCAGGCTTTTGTAAAAGATGACAAAGTGACAGTTGCAAAGAAGCTCGCAGAAGTTTCAAAATCTTCTGGCGCAAAACTTTCATTCGAGAAAGTTGCTCTTTACATTCTTGGTAAATAACTTTGCCTAAAAAAGCGGTCAGAGTTAATATTCTGGCCGCTTTTTAGTTTTTTATTTTGCTGATTTTTATTATATAAAGGAGAATTACTATGGCGTTTGATGCAAAATCAAAAATGGAAAAAACTCTCGAAGGTTTCAAAAATGAGATGAACACAATCCGCACCGGCCGCGCATCAGCCGCAATCTTCGATAAAGTTCGTGTGGATTATTATGGAAATAAGTCGCCTCTCAATCAGGTTGCGACAATTTCAATTCCAGAAGCGCGCACAGTTGTAATTTCTCCGTTTGACAAGTCTCTTATTTCAGAAATCGAGAAAGCTATTCAGGTTGCAGACTTGGGACTTAACCCTTCAAACGACGGCAAAGTCATTAGAATCGCTATCCCTGCCCTTACAGCGGAAAGACGCAAGGAGCTTGTAAAGCAGGCTAAAGGAATCGCTGAAAATTACAAGACGACAATCAGAAATGTCCGCCGAGACGGAAACGATGACCTGAAAAAGCAGCAGAAAGCTGGAGAAATCACAGAAGACCAGCTCAAAAAGGAAACCGACGACCTTCAGAAGCTCACAGACAAATATGTTTCCGACATTCAGACGGTTTGTGACGCAAAAGAAAAGGAAATCCTTGCTTAATCTGCAAATTATTCTACAAAAATGAATACTGAAGAAATAATTGCCCGCGGAGTTCCTGAACATATTGCAATAATTATGGACGGAAACGGACGCTGGGCAAAAAAACGCGGAATGCCTCGCACAGCCGGCCACAAGGAAGGCTTAACTTCTGCAAAGAAGATTGTAAAGGCAGCGGCTCAGCTTGGCATAAAATATGTAACTTTATACACATTCTCAACAGAAAACTGGAAGCGCGCTCAGGAAGAAGTCGGCTTTTTAATGAGTCTGATAAAAAGCCATTTGCGTGCTGAATTTGAATTCTACAAGAAAAACGGAATTCGGATTAAGCAGATTGGCGACTTGGCTGGACTTCCAGAAGACGTTCAAAAAGAAATCATAAACGCGGAAAAAGACACTGAGCATTTTTCCGGCACAACTTGTATCCTTGCAATCAACTATGGCGGACGCGACGAAATTGTCCGTGCTGTCAGAAAAATCATAAATCAGAATAAAAAATCCGAAGAAATAACGGAAGAGCTTATCTCTTCATCTTTAGACACTGGAGATATTCCAGCGGTTGACCTCTTGATAAGAACCGGCGGAGAGAAGCGTCTCAGCAATTTCCTCCTGTGGCAGAACGCGTATGCGGAATTTGTGTTCACAGACACCCTCTGGCCGGACTACAATGAAGAGGAATTTTGTAAAGACATTGAAGAATTTCAAAAACGCAACAGAAGATTCGGCGGAGTGCCGAATCAATAAAATGAGGATATTATGAGTAAACTTGTCCAGCGGCTTCTTGTTTTTTTTATTGGCTTGCCTCTAATCATAGCAATTGTTTGGTTTAACGATTTTCATCACATCGCCTTGCATGTTGTTATTTTTCTGGCTTCTTTGCTTGCCGCAAGCGAGCTTTATCATCTTTTTGCGCAGAATATTTCGCTTCAGCCCCGCCCGCTTGTTCTCGTGATGTCGGTTTTACCGGCTTTTTTTGCGGTTTTCTGCGTGCTTTTCGAGCTTCCGCCTTACTACATTGACTACATTTTTCTTGGCGCAGTTATGGTCTGTATGGCTTACGAGGTTCTTGCCCAAAAGACATTTGAGAAGTCCGTGCAGCATTTGATGTCGTCGGCTTTTATGATTCTTTACGCAGGTTTCTTGCCGACTTTTGTTTCACGAATGACAATTTTTGAACATTCACGCGAGTACATTGCGATTTTCATTCTTATAGTCTGCATGTGCGATTCTTCGGCTTGGTTTTTTGGAATTCTCTTCGGAAAAAACAACAAAGGAATTATCAAGGCAAGCCCGAACAAGTCTGTCGCAGGATTTTTAGGCGGATTTGCAGGCTCTGTCCTGAGCGGAATCATCGGCTGGATTTTGTTTCCAAACCTTTTTTCAGGTTCAGTTTTCAAGGTTGTCGCGCTTGGAATCGTAATGGCTTTTGTGTCTATTCTCGGAGACTTGGTGGAGTCTGTCTTAAAACGCTCGGCTCAGATAAAGGATTCAGGCTCGATTATTCCTGGACGCGGCGGAATTTTGGACTCGGTTGACAGCATTTTCTTTGCGGCTCCGGTCTATTACATAGGAATCAATCTTCTTTTTAATATTTAGATTTGGCTGAAAAATCGGAATAAATAAGAAAAATGAAGCAGAAAAAAATTCTCGTTTTAGGATGCACCGGCTCAATCGGAAAAAACTCGCTTGACATTTTGCGCAATCAAAGCGACAGATTTGTGTGTTGCGGACTGAGCGCAAATTCAAAGTCTGAAGAGCTAAAATCTTTAGGCTCTGAATTCAACTGTCCTGTAACTTTGACAAAAACAGACGGAATTGGCGGAATAAAAAATCTTATCGACAAGACGGAGCCTGACATCGTTGTAAACGGAATTGCGGGAAGCGCGGGACTTGAGCCTAGCATGGCGGTTTTGGAGCGCGGCGTTGACCTTGCCCTTGCGAACAAGGAAACGGTCGTGATGGCAGGGCAGCTGATGTTCGAGGCGGCGGAAAAAAGCGGCTCGAGGATTCTTCCTGTTGACTCTGAGCATTCCGCGATTTTCACTTTGATTCATCAGTGCGGAAAAGAGAACATCAGAAAAATCATAATCACGGCGAGCGGCGGACCTTTCAGGACTTTTTCGTCTGAAAAACTGAAATCTGTAAAACTTGAAGACGCTTTGAAGCATCCGACTTGGAGCATGGGAAAGAAAATCACGATTGACTCTGCTACGCTCGGAAACAAAGGCCTTGAAGTGATTGAAGCGAGAAAACTTTTCGGTGTCAGCGCAAGCCAGATTCAGGTTGTTGTTCACCCTCAAAGCGTGATTCACTCGCTTGTTCAGACAAACGACGGAATTGTCTACGGGCAGTTCAGCGAGCCCGACATGAAGCACCCTATTCTGCAGGCTCTCGACTGGCCGGAGATTCTGCTGGATTTTATGAAGCCTTTCGATTTGACAGATACGTTGGACGGAAAACGGACTCTGACTTTTGAAAAGCCTCGGATGGACGATTTTCCTCTTCTGAAATTCGCTTTTGAGTGCGCGGAAAAGAACGGAAGCTATCCGATTGCTTTCAATGCGGCAAATGAGGTTGCGGTTCAGGCTTTTATTGACGGAAAAATCGGATTCACACAGATTGCGGAATGTGTCGGAAAGGTTCTTCATCAAAATGACTGGTCTGCGCTTCCGAAAAATCTTTCCGATGTTCTTGAAGCTGACAAAGACGCAAGAAAAAAGGCAGAAAATCTAATCAGATGACAATTTTGACAATAATTCTCGGGCTTTTTCTTTTGGACATAATCGTTTTTTTTCACGAGCTTGGGCATTTTGCGGCTGCGAAGCTTTCGGGCGTAAAAATCGAGGCCTTCTCGCTTGGAATGGGACCTGTAATTTTCCATAAAACGATAAAAGACACCGACTGGCGGCTCTCGCTTTTTCCTGTCGGCGGCTACTGCTCGATGAAAGGCGAAGGAGACGCGGATTTTATCCACGAAAATCCGGAAGCTGCAATAGACAAGGATGCTTTTTTTGGCGTTAAGCCAGTTCTGCGGGCTTTTATCGGAGCGGCAGGACCTTTCGCAAACGTGATTTTCGCTTTTCTGGCTTTTTTCACGGTTTCGCTTGTCGGATACACATATTATTCTGCCGGAAACACAGTGAAAATCGCGACGGACGTTTATCCTGAAATGAACTCTGCTGCCGGAGACTCAGGAATAAAAAGCGGCGACAAAATCATAAAAATCAACTCGGCGGAAATTTCAGACTTTTCTGACTTGTACACGCAGGTCGCAACTCATCCTGATGAGAATATTCTTGTTCTTGTTGAAAGAAACGGAGAACTCCTTGAATTCAATGTCCACACAGACATAAATAAAAGCACTGGCGAAGGAAAAATAGGAGTTGTCTCAGCCCCGGACTCTATTGAAAGACGCGAGGCTAAGACCTACGGATTTTTCGGAGCTTTAGCAAACGGCGCAAAAGAAACCGGAAATATGATTTTTCTGACTGTGAAAGGAATTTCAACGCTTTTCAAGGGCGTAAAAATCACAGAGTCTGTTTCAGGACCAGCCCGTGTAACTTCCATGCTCGGCTCTGCCGCGACTGCCGGATTTTCATCTGGATTCAAGAACGGTCTTTCTAGAGTCTTGCAGTTCATGGCCTTAATCAGCATTTCGCTTTTCATTATGAATCTTCTTCCAATCCCGATTCTTGACGGCTTTCTTGTTTTGACAAGTTTAATAGAAGCAATCTTCAAAATTCGAATTTCACCAAAAGTCCGCAATATTGTACAATTCATCGGAATCGCCTTTATCGCGCTTCTTTTTGCTGTGGCGATGACCGGCGACTTTCACTATTTTATGGAGTTGATAAATGTCAAAAAATAAATTGAAATCTGTTTTCGCTTTTGCTCTCGCGCCTTTTTTTTACGTCTCCGTTTTCGCGCAGGCAAGCTCCTCAACACAGTCCCATTTTTCAGATGTGACGAATATCGCCTATCTTGAATCTGGCGGAGAATCTTCGGCTTTGAGCGCGGGAAAAGACGGATTTTTGATAAAATGGCGAAATGACGGAACTGGCGAGCATTATCAGGTTTCTGACTTGCCTATAAAGATGATTTCAAGAAGTCCGAACGGCTACGAGATTGCGGTCTACGAGTCTGACGGCGCTTCGCTGAACCGCGTGAGCGTATGGAACTGGCGCACATTCACGAGAAAATTCGCGTACAGATTTACCGACACAATCACAAGCCTTAGCTATTCCGCAAAAGGAACTTATCTTATGGTCGGAACGGCTTCTGTGAACGGATTGAGCATGATAAATTCTTCGACCGGAAACATTGTGAACGGAAAAATTCCGTCCGGAGCCGGCGTTGTGAATTTTATCTGCACTTCCGACACCGAAAAAACTGCAATCGCTTATTCATCAAAAGGCGTGCTTTCTTACTACAATCTTCTGAGCGGAAAGCAAAAGGCAAAATATCTGACGGAAGACTCGCTTTCTCAGGTCGGACTTTTCAACAACAATGTCTTTCTTTCAGGAACGCGCGGAAACAATATCTATATTGTTCAGGCTGTGACAGGAAAAACTGTCGGAAAATATAGCGCGCAAAGCCCCGTCTTAATCGCGTCAAACAAAAGCCAAGATTTGTATTACATCGTGAGCGAAAATCATGATTTTAAAGTCTACAAAATCCAGAATGACAGAAACAAGGCTGTAATCGCGCCTGAGCTTATGAGAACTTTTTCAGGTCTTAAAGACGGCGAGTCGGTTGTGTGCGCGGCTTTTGCAGGAGAAGAAATCTACGCAGGAACAAACCTCGGAAATATATACAAATTTGACTATGTTCAAGCGGAGCGCGTCGATGTTGTGCAGCCGATAAGCGACACTTTGTATGACAAAATTTTTGACGTTGCCTCCGATGGAAGCGATTTTTATTTTCTTTCGGAAAATTCGCTTTTCAAGTCCTCTTATGACAACAACTCGGTCGCAAGAAAAGGCTTGAATTCAGGACACACAAACGTGATTGCAAACGGCGAGAATGTTGTCTTGTGGTCGAAAGACACGAGACGGCCGGTCGAGATTCTTGATGTTTCAACAGGCGTTTCAAGAACGGTTTTTACGCCAAAATCTGCGGTTCAGGTTTTGAGAATTTTTGGAAACAGCCTGATTGACGTTGAGGCAAGCTCTTCCGTAAACATAATCGACTTGGAGACAGGAAACAAAAAGCAGGTTTATTCAGGAACAGGAATTCAGGACGCTCTTGCTACAAGCGAAAAAGACTTGTACATCGCAAAATCCAGCGCGTCAAATCCTGAAGTTCCGCTTCTTTACGTGAACATCGAAACTCAGGAGACAGTTCCTCTTGCAAATGTGCGTGGAAATATCGCCTATTCCCTGAATTTCGACAGAAATCGCCCGAATGAATTTTACGGCGTTCTAATTTACACAGACGCAAGGTCAAAAAAACTCACAACTTCTGTTTTCGCGTTCGACATTTCAAGAAAATCAATCAGGAATCTTCTGACAATCTCCGACGAGGACAACGAGGCGTTCACATATCTAAGGAGTTCAGTTCTTTACACAAACATCGGAAAAAGCCAGATTCGCTCGTACAATTTGCAGACGAGAAAAAGTTTCCTTTATAAACGCTCGGCTTCAATGCCGCTGAAAGTCGCCGGAAACGGAAACAGAATCGCAGTTTTGAACAGAAACGGCTCGGTAAGCTGGTACAATCCAGACACAAGCAATGTGCTTTCCGACTGGAATATGACAGCCGACGGCCAATGGTCGGAATTTTAGAAAAATGTTGCGCGGATTGCAGACTGAAAAAGCAGCTTCGATTGCTAAGCGATGTCTGCAATCTTGTAATCTGAAAAAATCAGCATTATAATTTTCTTATGAACAAGATGAAAAGAAATTTTTTGCGCATTTTGTTGTTTTTTCTCTCGTTTTTTGCGTTCTGCTCAAGATGGTCCGACAGGGCTTTTGAAACAGTTGAAAACGGCACTGTCAAAGAAATCCGAAAAGCGATTGAGACCGACTATTCTTTTATAAAATACAAGCGCGAAGGAAAGCAGAATATTTTGATGGCGGCTCTTGAAGCTGACCGCGAAAACGCAGTTATAAAGTCTCTTTTGCGGGCTGGAATTTCTCCAAAGGCGAAAGACAAGAACGGAAAAACGGCCTTGATGTACGCAAGTGAAAATGAAAGTGACATTGAAGCGGTAAACACAGTCTTAAAATACAACGCGCCGTTTAAGTTTCAGAGAAAAAAGCGGATTCTTCAAAAAGATAAAAACGGAAAAAATGCCCTTGACTATGCAAAAGAGAACAGCAGGCAAAGCGAAATTGAAGCCATTTTCTCAAAATATCTTCAGATTTCATCTTTAGAGACTGAAAATGAAGCCGAATCTGAAATTGCGCCTGATGCAGAAGAAAATGCTGAAAATTTTGAAGAAGCGGAGCTTCTGTCTGAACTGTCAGCTGACTCTTCCTTGCCTGCGGAATCTGCCGAGACTTTTGTTCCTGTTGCCGCCGCTGTGATTCCAGCTGCTGAAGCGATTACTGTTATCGAAGAAAAAATCGAGACAGGCGAAAACAAAAAGACTGAAGGATTTCAGGAAAAATCTCCAAAAGAAAAAAAAATCGCTGCAGTTCAAAATGAGAAAAAGTCCACAATCGCAAAACGAAAAGAAAACAGCTTGATTGAGCTTGACAAAATGACCGCGCCGGTTTCCAAAACGGAAAGCATTTATCTTTACGATTACGCGGAAAACACTGCAAAAGACAATTTGATTTCAGAAGAGCTTTTAAAATCTTCTGAGCTCACTTTCATTGAAAACGCAAACAAAAATGGCGACAAAAACAGAACAAAGATGACGAAAGCCACGAAAACGACATTCAATTATGCGGAGAAAAACAAAATCTAAAAAAAAGATTTTTTAAGTTCTAAAATCCAAATTAAAACAAAAAATTGCAATTTCAAAATATAAATTAAAAAAAACGGCGGTAAGAATTTTGAGAATCACAGGCGGATTATTAAAAGGAAGAGTCATAAAATGCCCGGAAGGAATTATCCGGCCGGCAATGGACAGAATGAGAGAGTCGGTTTTTGCAATTCTCGGAAATTTGAGCGGGAAATCCTGGCTAGACTTGTTTTCCGGCAGCGGAACAATCGCGATTGAAGCGGTTTCGCGCGGCTCAAAATCTGTTCAGCTTTGCGAAAAAGACAAAATCAAAATCAAGCAGGTTCTTGAAAACGTCTCAATCACGGAAAAAGAGCTTGGTGTCAGAATCGGCTGCCATTTTATGGCGGTTGAGCTTTTTCTTAAAAAATGCAAAAGCACGTTCGACTATATTTTTCTCGACCCGCCCTTTCCTTACAAATACCGGCTTGACTTGCTAAAAATCATCGAGCAGCGAAAACTTGTAAATCCCGAAGGAACCGTGATGATTCATTTTCCTGAGGAAGATATGCTGCCTGAAAAAATCGGAAGCCTCGTTCTAAAAGACAAGAGAATTTATGGACGCTCGATAGTCCATTTTTATAAATTTGAAAGCGAGAATTCTTCTTCCGATAAAAAATCAGACGAGAATTTTTCTTGACAATATCATCAAATAGATTAGAATTTAAGACAATTTTTAGGATATTCAATTGGACAATGAAAAACTAAAAAACGCTGTTTCCGCGCATGAAATTTCAGACGGCTTTATAAAAGTAACAGACAAGCCAGTTCAAGGATTGACATCAGAACAAAAAGCGATTCTAAACAGAAAAGGAAACGTTCTTTTTAATGAAGGAAAATATGACGCGGCGTGCAGAATTTTTGTTACAACTGGATATTCTGACGGCCTGACCAGAATCGGCGACTTGTACGCAAAGCAAAGAAAAAGCCTTACAGCCTTGAAATATTATCTTCTTGCAAGAGACAAAAAAAAGGCTGAGCCGATTTTCGAGAAGCTGGCGAACTTAATTTCAGCGATTATAAAATAATTTCATAAAATGGAATTCAAAAAGTAAAAAATGAGGTAAAAAATGAGCGATGATTTACTGAAGGAATTTGAGCTTCCGCGCACCGAAAATGATTTTCCGCTTGCACAGGCGGAAAAAACAAACAGCGAGATTTCCGAGCTTTCAAAAAAAGGCTATCAAAAGCTGAAGGAAAACAATATTGAAGAAGCGGAAGTCTTCTTCGCAAAAATATTGACAATCGAAGAAAACAACAATTATGCTCTCGTGGGGCTTGGCGACAGCCAGAGAAAGCAGAACAACTTTAAAGAGGCGATTGATTACTACACAAAATGCCTTTCCTATCATCCTGGAAACAATTACGCGCTGTTCGGCCTTGCCGACTGCTACAAGGCTCTCAATCAGTATCACAAGGCGATTGAAATTTGGGAGCAGTATCTCGTTCATGACGACAGAAATATCACAGTTCTGACGAGAGTTGCGGACGCTTACAGAAAAATCAAGGACTTCAAAAAATCAAAGGAATTTTATCTAAAAGTTCTCGATATGGAAACGGACAATTCCTACGCGCTAATCGGGCTTGGACATCTTCATTATGATTTCAAGGAATACAAGGACGCATTGTATTACTGGACTGAAATGCTTGAGAAAAATGTGGAATTTGCTGATATCCGCGTTCTGACTTCAATCGGAAACTGCTACAGAAAGCTTAAGACTTTCGACAAGGGAATTCCGTATTTTGAAAAGACGCTTGCCCGCGATCCGAAAAATTTCTACGCGCTGTTCGGGCTTGCCGACTGCTACCGCGGAATGAACCAGCAGTTCAAGTCAATTGAATACTGGAACAAAATTCTTGAAATCGACCCGAACAACAAAGTCATTTTGGCGCGTGCAGGCGACGCTTATAGAAACACAGGCGACTACAAGACGGCTGAAGCGTATTACAACAAGGCTTTGAGCATTGAATTTGATATTTATGCGGCTCTCGGACTTGCTCTAATCGACAAAGGCGAAGGAAAATTCGAGGACGCGATTGAGAGACTGAACTCGCTTATAAAAATCGACCCTAAAAATTACCGATTTTACGTTGATGTGGCGGACTGCTACTTGAAAATGAACAAGAAAGATTCCGCTTTGGAAGTCTTAAAAGGATTTGGAAAACAGGGCGTAAAAAGTCCTGCAATCACCGATATGATTTCAAGGCTTGAAAGCGCGTGAAAATCTCTTTATCATAATTTCCTATGTCAGAAACGTCAGAAAAATTTGCACTCAGCGGCTTAATGCCGGCAGAAATTTGTGAGAAACTCGGATTAAAACAGTCTTTCCGCGGAAAGCAAATTTTCCAATGGATTGGAAAAGGCGCGGAAAGTTTTGACGAGATGTCGAATTTGAGCGTTCAGCTTCGGGAAGAGTTAAAAGAAAAAGCCGTCTTGCGTTCAACTTCTGTTTCAAAAGTCCTTAAAGACCCGGACGGAACGATAAAACTTCAAATTTCTCTGAGCGATGGACTTGCAGTTGAGACAGTTCTTTTGACAGACCGCGAAAACCGCAAGACAGCCTGCGTCTCTTGTCAGGTGGGGTGCGCGATGAAATGCGCTTTTTGCCAAACTGGCGCGCTCGGACTTGCAAGAAACCTTTGCGCAGGTGAAATCGTCGAGCAGTTTCTTCATCTTGAAAAGCACGCAGGAACATTAGACAACATCGTCTTTATGGGAATGGGCGAGCCGATGATGAATCTTCCGAATGTACGGAAAGCAATTGAAATTCTCACAAGCAAAGATGGAAGAGGTCTTTCAAGTAGAAGAATCACATTGTCAACTTCCGGCGTTATAAAAGGAATTTACGATTTGGCTGACAACGGTCCTTCAATCCGGCTTGCAGTTTCTCTTACGACAGCCGACGCGGACTTGCGCGAAAAAATTATGCCGATTTCAAAGGCGAATCCGCTTCCAGAGCTTAGAAAAGCGATTGAATATTTCACGCAGAAAACAGGAAAACGCGTGACGCTTGAAGCAGCCCTTCTTCACGACACAAACACAAGCATTGAAAGCGCGACAAATATGATAAATTTCGCGCGGAATCTCGATGTCCATCTTAATCTTATTCCGTGGAATCCAGTTGAAGGATTGCCTTTTTCAGAGCCAAGCGGAAAAGAGTGCAAAAATTTTGTCTATCATCTTGAAAAAGCCGGGCTGAATGTTACGCTCAGGACAAGGCGCGGAAGAGAAATCGGCGGAGCTTGTGGCCAGCTTGGAAAAACGCTTGCAGACAAAATCAGGGGCTAGACACATCTATTGAAAATAAAGGACATACATTTTATAATAAAATAATCATATTTATGGAGATGTTCGTAAATGGAAAAGAAAATATATGTTGACGGAATGTTCGACCCGGACACAGCCAGCAAAGTCGGCGCGGCTGTTAAAGCTGTTGCTGGCGTAACAAACTGCAATGCGAATTCTGATAAGTCACAGGTTCTTGTTGATTTTGATGAGAGCGTCTCTGGCATTGAAGATGCTATCAACGCTGCAATCTCTTCTGTTGGAATCACAGTTTTAGGATAAAATAGGACTAAAAAAATGAAACTTACTGTTCTTGATGGCCACGGTCTAAATCCTGGCGATCTTTCTTGGGATTGTGTAAAATCCATCGTCGATGATTTTTCTGTTTATGACCGTTCGCCTCAGGAACTTGTGCCTGAGAGGATTGGCGACAGTCAGTTAATTCTTCTTAACAAAGTAAATATCACAAAAGATATTGTTTCAAAGTGCAAAAATTTGAAATATATCGGAGTTCTTGCGACCGGCTACAACGTTGTTGATACAAAAGCTTGCCGTGAGGCTGGAATCACTGTAACAAATATTCCTTCATACAGCACAGAGGCTGTTGCCCAGCACGTTTTTTCTTTCATCCTGAATTTTTCAAACAAAGTCGAAACGCATAGCCAGTCAGTTCAAAACGGTGGCTGGATAAAAAGTCCTGATTTTTGCTATTGGATTCCGCCGCTTTTTGAACTTTCTGGAAAAACGCTGGGAATTTTCGGATTCGGCCATATCGGACAGAAAGTTGCAGAAATCGCTCACGCGTTCGGAATGAATGTTCAGATTTGTGTCCACAGCGAAAAATCTTTCAAAGGAAATGAAAAAGCTGTTTCTTTTGAGGAGCTTTTGAAGACTTCTGATTTTGTGACACTTCATGCTCCTATGACAGCCCAGACAGAAAAAATCATCAATAAAGAAAGTCTAACTTTGATGAAAAAATCTGCATATCTGATAAACACTGCGCGCGGAGGTCTCGTTGACGAGTCAGCCGTTAGAGACGCGCTTGAAAACGGCTTGATTTCAGGATATGCGGCAGACGTTATATTGAATGAGCCGATGAGAGCGGATTGCCCTCTTTACAAGGCGAAAAACTGCGTGATTACGCCGCATCTTGCGTGGGCTCCGTTTGAAACACGAAAGCGGCTTCTTGGAATTGCGGTTGACAATATCAAAAGCTTCTTGAACGGAAATCCTATAAACGTTGTAAATTAATTTTTTTATATAAACTTTAGAGGTACAGAAAATGGGAAAAACCATTGCACAAAAAATTTTTGATTCTCATCTTGTAGACAAGCCTTTTCCTGGGACTTATGTTCTGAAGCTTGACCGCGTGTTCTGCCACGAGATTACAACTCCTGTCGCAATTAACGACTTGGCAGAGCGCGGAAAAGACCGTGTTTTTGACCCGACAAAAATCAAGGCTGTAATTGACCACGTAACTCCGGCAAAAGACAGTAAGACTGCAACTCAAGGGAAAATTTTGAGAGACTGGGCAAGACGCAACAATATCAAAGATTTTTTTGACATTGGCGCGAACGGCGTTTGCCATGCGATTTTCCCTGAAAAAGGATTTGTCCGCCCTGGATTTACAGTAATCATGGGAGACAGCCACACTTGCACTCACGGCGCATTTGGAGCTTTTGCTGCAGGCGTCGGAACAACCGACCTTGAAGTTGGAATCTTGAAAGGAGTCTGTTCTTTTAAAGAACCAAAGACAATTAAGTTTGTCTTGAACGGAAAACTCAAAGATGGCGTTTATGCAAAAGACGTTATTCTTCATCTGATTGGAAGAATCGGCGTGAACGGCGCGACAAACTGCGTTGTTGAATTCACAGGTCCTGTAATTGACAATATGGGAATGGAAGAGCGCATGACTCTTTGCAATATGGCTGTTGAAGCTGGCGGAACAAGCGGAATCTGCTTCCCGGATGAAAAAACGGTTGATTATCTTTGGGAATTTATCAAAGACGAGTACAAGTCACGAGAAGACGCGATTGCCGATTATTCAAAATGGCGCGATGACGAGGACGCTGTTTACGAGAAAGTAATCACAGAAGATTTGTCAAATCTCGAGCCTGTATGCACAATCAACTACAAGCCAGATCAGATTAAGAAAATTTCAGAAATGAAAGGAACTCACGTTGATCAGGTTTACATCGGCTCTTGCACAAACGGACGCATTTCAGACCTTAGAATTGCTGCTCAGGTTTTGAAAGGTCATCATCTTGCTGACGGAACTCGCGGAATCGTTTCTCCTGCGACACCAAAAATCTATAAAATGGCTGTTGATGAAGGCTTGATTGACATTTTCCTTGAAGCTGGTTTCTGCGTGACAAACCCGACTTGCGGAGCTTGTCTTGGAATGTCAAACGGCGTTCTTGCAGAAGGCGAAGTTTGCGCTTCTACAACAAACAGAAACTTCAACGGACGCATGGGAAAAGGCGGAATGGTTCATCTTATGAGCCCTGCTTCGGCTGCTGCTACTGCAATCGCTGGAACAATCACAAATTCTGAACTTTACAGAGGATAAAAAGCACGGCGTCATTCGCCTTGTAAAAAAACATAAAGGGGAAATTTTATGAAAGCATTCGGTGGACCGGTACTTTTTTTGGATCGCTCAGATATAAACACTGACGAAATCATTCCTGCAAAATATTTGACAGAAATTTCAAAGCAGGCGTTGAAGCCTTACTGCCTTGAAGACCTTAAGCTCGAAGGCTTTGATGCAAAACGCGATGTTCCTGGAAAAAAAGTGATTATCACTCGCGAGAATTTCGGCTGTGGCTCAAGCCGTGAGCACGCTCCGTGGGCGCTTGAAGTAAACGGAATCTACACTGTAATCGCTCCGAACTTCGCGCGCATTTTCAGACAGAATATGTACAACTGCGGTCTTCTTGCTCTTGATATGCCAAAACGCGATATTGATGATATGTTCCGTACTTTTGCAGATAAGGATTGCGAGTGCAAAATCGAGCCAAAAGATGACGGCACATGGAAAGTCAAGCTTATTGCAGGCTCCCTTTCAAAAAGCTACCCTTTCAAGCTTGAAGGCTTCGAAAAGGCTTTGATTGAAAATGAAGGCTGGATTGGCTACGCCGAGTCAAAATACTAATAATTTTATTATTCAGGGCTTTCGCTTTTGAAAGCCCTTTTTTTATGATTTTCTTTTCTTTAGCGGAATTTATATTTGTCGCTTTTTTTCTAATCGCCCCGCCTCTTTTTAACGCTCCAAAAAATGAAATTCTCGTTCTTGATTTTTCAAAAGGATATTCATTTTCAACTTATGCTGTCTTTCTTGTTTCAGTTTTTATCTTTGCCGAAAGAAGTTTTTCAGACAAAAAAAATAATAAAACAGGCGATTTAATCACGAAAAAATCCAGTTTAATTGAAAAAACAAGTGTCGGGACTGTCTGTCTTGGGACGATTTTTATTGTCTCAGCATTTTTCCAGCTTTCCGCTTTGCTTGAAAATAAAAATAGTTTCAATTCACAGAAAATAATTTTCCCGGAAAACTTTTTTTACTTTATAAATTTTTTATTCGGAACTCTTTTTGCGGCTTTTTCCGAGGAAGTGATTTACCGCTTTTATCTTCCTTTTGCGCTAAAAGAGAATGTTAAAAATCTAAGCCGGGAAAAGCTGAATTCTGAAAAGTCAAAAACGCTGAATTTGTTTTTTGAATTTCTATCAGCTTGCGTTTTTGCGCTGAGCCATCGCTATCTGGGAATTCTTGCTGTTTTGAACGCATTTTTTTCCGGGCTGGTTTTAAGATTCTGCATGATAAAATCAAAATCCGTGTTTGTGCCGTTTTTTATTCATTCGCTTTACAATTTTTCAGTTTTCATTTTTGTCAAATTTATTGGCTAAATGCTAAATTCCAAAAATTGATTCTATTTTTTTTAATGTCCAGCTGCTAATTTCGTAAACAGCATTTATAGATTGAAAAGATTTTTGAGTTTGGCTATTCGATTCTGATGAAAAAATCTTTTTAGAGCAAAGAAAATTTCCGTCCGGCATTTTTTGAAACGACAAAACAGAAACTGCTCCGCTTCCGTCTTCCATCCGCAAAGAAGAATATGCGGAAGAAAAATCAAATTGAGCGTCGCTTTCGTTTCCGTGCCGCAAAGCTAGAATCTCAGACTTAAAAGCGGAAAAAGCCGAATCTTCATCTGAAAATGAAATTCGACTTAGAGAAGCGGTATCTTCAATTTTATGAAATGAATATGTCATTTTTACAGGATTTTTTATTTCAGGAAAAAGGCTTCCGTCTGCCCAGTAATTGAAATTCTGCGCAAGAAACTGGGAAACGTCATCTTCGATTTCGTAAAAAGTTCCAGACGAAAAAATTGTTATTCTGTTTAAAAGCTGGTTTTGTGAATAAAAGCAAATTTGAGAGAGAAGAGAATTCTTTGAATCATAAAAAGAAATGGTTTTCTCTTGGAAAGAAAAATCTTTGTATGTTGTATTATTTTTTAGACTGCCATCTAAAAACAAATTTTCATTATGTGCATTTTTTTTGACATCTTTATAGTTGCTTGAAATTATTTTATACAGTTTTCTGATTTTTGTAAAATTGCTAAGTAAAAGTTCTATAATTTTTTGGTCTGCAAAATCAGTTTTTCCGTTTTGCTGAACAAAAAAAGTTTCGCCTGTTTTTTTAATTGAGATTTCGCCATTGTTTTCGTCAGTCCCGTCTTGAATCAAAATCAGACCGACATCGTTTTTGTATTTTGGATTTAAGAGAACCGAATCAACAGATTTTTGTCTTGCAAAAGAGTCGTTTGAAAAAAAAAATGTCAAAATAAAAATCAAAGCTGAAAAACAGGAAACAACGAAAAGCCGCTTGTTCAAATCTTTATTTTTCATAAGTTTTTCCTCTATAAAATCTTGCACAGAAAACAAAAATTCCAAAAGCGAGAATCAGAACTGGAAGCAGAACGAAATTCAAAACTAGCACGAAGTTTTTCATTGAAGAAAATTTGTCTTTTTCGGTGATTTTGTAAAGCGAAGTGTTGCGCTGGGATTTTTCCATCAGCGAGGCAAGCTGTTTTTCGCCTTGAAGTTTTAGAATCTGGCCCGCAAAAAAATCGTAGTTCCTAAAATCAATCGAATTTTCCCCGGATATAAATCCAGTCATCAATGAAGAGAGAAAAAACTGGTCCGGAATAAAAACAATGTTCCCGTTTTTCGCGCCGACAATATAACGCGCAGTTGCTTTTCCTGAAGCCTTTGCAGATTTTGGAATCTTGAACGGGTCTGTTAGAAAAAGGCTTTTGCCGAATGTATCGTCCGCGCTTTCCTGAAGCCATGCGTAATTAGTCGTAAACAAAACAGGCTCGGCATTTCCGTAAAGTTCAAGCGGGCTTGCCCAAAAAAGCGTAACGCCCTGTTTCGCTTCGCTCTGGCCTTGAAGCGAAAGCCAAAGCGGATAATTCACGACAATATATTCTTCGTTGCTTCCCTCGCCGCTCGCCATCGTAAGCGGATAGCAAGAAATATCCTCGACAAGCGAATTTTGAAGGGCGAAGCCTTTTGAATTTAAATATGAAAGAAAGCGGTCGTTTTTTGATTTTGTGATTTTCCACTCTTCTTCTATTGAAGTGTTGAACTGGCTCGTCATAACGAACGCTCTCGTTCCTTTTTCAAGCGCGGATTCAAGCAACTCTTCCTGTTCAAAATTCATTTTTTCAGAGCCGAAAACTGCGACAAAATCCTGCGGGGTCAGATTTTTCAGAATTTCAAAAGAATTTTTTTCGTCAATTTTCACAGCCTTAAATCCTCTCGAGTTCAGCCACGGCTCAACATACATATAATCCTTGTCGAGGCTTCTGCCGTTTCCGCAAAAAAGATAAGCGAGACGCTCTTTTCTTGTAACAAGCGTCTGAAGCCGCTGCGCAAAGTCGTATTCAAGATTCTGCGTTGAAAGCACAAACGGAATCATCGAAGACTTTTCGCCGTATTGAAGCAGAATTGTTGAAAAAACGGTTGTGTATTCTGTCTTGTTTTCTGTTGCCGAGCGGATTTGCTGCCCTTGAATTCCCAGCGCTTTGAGTTTTTCAGAATCCGCATTTTGAATCGTCAAAGTCACGTTCGGCGAAAGCGAGCTGAACTCAGTCAAATATTCAGAAACGTCGCCGACTTGCGGATAAAGATTTTTCAGCTCTTTTGAACGAAAATAAGTGATTCTGAGCGTGTCTGAAAGATTTTTAATCAGCTCCTTGTTGGCTTTTGAAACGGAAAACTGCTTTGAAGATGAAAAATCGAGTCGAAAATAAATTCTTGAAAAAGAAAATGAAAGCAAAATCAGAATAAAAGAGAAAAGAAAAAACGTAATTTTGCTTATTTTCCGTGAAATTCGTTTGTATTCAAGCGAAATCGAAAGCAAAATCAAAATAAAAGTCGAGAAGAAAAAATAAACAGCGTTTCTTGAATCAAAAATTCCTTTTGAAAATGAATCAAAATGCCACGAAAAACTGAAAGTTCTGCACAAAAATGAAAGAAAATTCCCAGCTGAGCTATAAAGCGGAAGAAGATGTATAAAATTTACGACAGCAAGCAAAAAAGAAGTTATCAAGATTGAAGCCGCTGGCGAAGATTTGCATAAATTGAAAGAAAAAAAAGCGAGCGAAAAAGCTGAGAAAGCGAAAAAGACAATTCCGAGAAAACTTAAAAAAATCTGTCCTGCGTCAATATCTCCAAAAAAAGAGACCGAGAGCGGAACTGCAAAAAGCAGAAAAATCGGAATCAAAAAAACTGTCACAGCGGAAAGCAAAATCGAAATGTGGCGTGAAAAACTTGAAAAAGGAAGCGAGTCGTCCAAAAGAAAAGAACGAAGTCTGAGCGCGAGAAGCGGAACTGTTATTATCGCGATGTACGGAATAGATCTTAAAAGCGGCCGCAAGTCTGTCGAGCCGATTCCGCTGACAAAAAATTTTGATACGAAGAAAAATCTGAAAGCGCAAAAAAGAATTGTCAGAACCGAAGAAACGTAAAAAAGCGGGTCGATAAAAAAAGAGCGAAGAGAAATTTTATAAAGCGAAGTTTTCAAACTTTAACCTCTTATTCAGGCTGAGCGAGGCGAAAAAAAGCCTCTTCCAAAGAATTTGAATTTGCAGATTTTATGATTTCAGGAATCGTTCCGTGCGCCGCGATTTTTCCGCGGCTTAAAATCAGAATGTCGTCACAAAGAGCCTCAGCTTCCTGCATTATGTGGGTGGAAATTATTATAGTCCGTTTTTTCCGAAGAGATTTTACGAAAGAGCGCATTTTTATGATTTGAGACGGGTCAAGACCGCTTGCAGGTTCGTCCAGAATCAAGACTGGAGGATTAAAAATCAAAGCTTGGGCGAAATTGACTCTTTGACGCTGCCCTTTTGAAAGCTTCTTGATTTTTTTGTTCATCAGCTCTTTTAAGGACAGATTTTCAAGAATCTCCGATTTCAAATTTTCCAAGGAAAGCGAATTTTCGGCAGAATGAAGGCTCAAAATGGAATAAAGATACTCGAAAACCTTGTATTCAGGAGGCATTTCAGGCTCTTCCGTGACAAATCCAGCCAGATTCCGCACAATTTCGGTCTCTTCTGCCACGCTTTTTCCGTCAACAAGAATCTCGCCTGAAGTTGGAAGATGGCGCGCGGAAATCGCCTTTAAAATCGTTGTCTTTCCAGCTCCGTTCGGCCCTAAAATTCCTGTAATCTTGCCTTCCTCACATTCAAACGAGACATCTGAAACCGCGAGAAAATTTTTGTATTCTTTTGAAAAATTTTTTACAACAACAGGCATTTTTTTAGCGTCTTTCAGTCTTCAAAAGGAATTTCAAATCTCATTCTGTCGCGTGTAAGCTCCGCGTTCGGATAAACTTCTCTGGCCTGCTCGAGCAAAACTGGAAGTTCCTTATCGGTATAGCGCGGGCTGTAATGAATCATCGCCATTCGCTTTGAATTTGAGTCTCTTGCGATTGTCGCCGCCTGACGAGAAGTCATATGCTTTTTTTCTTTTGCCTGATCCGCGCAGTCATCTGAAAACATTCCCTCGCAGATTAAAAGGTCGCTTCCTCTGACTTCCTGCGAAATTGACGGAAGATAAAGTGTGTCTGTTACAAAACTGAATTTTCTTCCGCTCCGCTTCTCGCCCATAACATCTGACGGCTTGATGATCTTTCCGTCTTCAAGAGTGATTTCATCGCCCCGTTGGAGCTTTCCAAAAAGCGGTCCCGGCTTTACGCCTAATGAAACAGCTTTTTCAACATTAAATTCTCCCGGACGATCAAGCTCTTCCAAAGTGTAGCCGACGCAAGTTTTTGTGTGCTGCAAAGGAAAAGCCCGAACGTAAAATCCGTCGCCCTCATGCACAACGCAAGGCGCGGTTATTTCTTTTACGATAATCGGATAGTTTATGTACATATCAAGAACGCTTCTGCTGGTCTCAACATATTCCTTGATTTTCGGTGGTCCGTAAATGTAAAGCGGCTCTGTGCGCTCAACCTGCGAGTTAAGCATCAAGATTCCAGGCAAGCCAGTCACGTGGTCTGCGTGAGTGTGAGAGATAAAAATCGCGTCGATTTTCTTCCATTTAAGATTAAGCCTTTTGAGAGAAACCTGAGTTCCTTCTCCGCAGTCGAACAAAAACAAATCGCCTTTCCGCCTTAGAAGAACCGAAGTCAAATGGCGGTAAGGAAGCGGCATCATGCCTCCGCAGCCTAAAACAAATGCTTCCATAATAATATTATCTTCCTCTGATTTTTTTCATAATTTTCTTGTGCCAAAAAGCGCGGAAATCTTCCGCAAGAATATAAGCCTTGTAAAAGCGGCTCAGTGGAATATCAACGCTTCCAGGCCTGTGGACTTCGAGTCCGCCGAATCCTGTCTTGAAAAGATAAAGCCCGTGCATCGGGTGATTCTCATCTCCAGTCGGCGGAATTCCGTAGAAATCATAAATCTTCGAGCCGTAATTTTTTGCGTCGCAAACCGCTGTCCATTGAACAAGATAATTCGGCATAAGGTTACGTTTTTTGTTTGAAGAGCAGCCGTAAAGATAAACCGCCTCGTCCTTTTGAAAAAGCGTTATGATTGCAGCCAAGTCCTCGTCCTCATGGCTTGCGATGTAAAGCGTAATTTTAGTCTCATCGTCAGTTCCAAGAGATTTTTCGCCGCGCTCAAGCAAGTCTTTGTAGTAAGAAAGCGGATGAAGCCCGATTCCGTCGCGCTCGGCAGTCTCCTTGTAAAGAGAATAAAACGAGTTTAAGTCTTTCTCAAAATCAGGCGATGAAGCAGTAATCGCCCGCACTTCAACTCCGCGCTTTGCCGCGTAGCGGATATTGTACCGCCACTTGTTCTTCATATTTTTTAGAAGCTCGTCTTCTGAAAGCGACAAGTCAAGAAAAGTGCTGTCAGGCGGCTGAATGTCAACTTTCGTTTTTTTTAGATTCACTTTTGAAATTCTGCAAAGCTCAGGCAAACGGAAAAGATATTCGTTCCGGTTTTCCACGTCGGGCATATCAAGCGGAATATCAAAACGGAGACAAAGCGTGTTTTTCGGAAGTTTTGAGCGGACATTTTCCGCAAAATCTCCGAGCGACTTTACATAATCAACTTCGCTTCTCGCCTGCTCCTCAAATCCCGGAACTGCTGATTCCGCCTTGAATTCAGGCGCCATCGGAACATAGGCAAGCGAAAAAGAGACCGGTCCTTTCCTAAAAGAACGGACAAGAACATTTATTTTGTCGTGATTTATTTTTTTCCAGCCGTGCGCGCACTTAAAATCGCACCAAAAGCCGGACTGTTGAAAGCGTGTAGACATAATCCGGAAGATTTTATCAAAAATCAGAAAATTGGAAAACTAGGAAAATGAATCTTTAAAACTGCAGAGAGTATGAAAATAAATCGTAAACTGAAGTCAAAAGAGCAGACATAAATTGAATACGGCTTGTTGTTAATTAGGAGCTTTCTCAGCGTGCTTTTTATGCTTGCGGTGGACTTATGCAATGCTTACCTATAATCCTAGGCTATGGAATATGGGTATAATTTTAAATTAGCATTATTGATAAATCAAGTTGGAATAAAATATGTTCTAACTTTATTTCATTTTAAATTTAACTTGGTTTCACTTTTAACTTAACTTGGTTTCACTTTTAACTTAAATTGATTCAACTTTAAAATCAAATTGAATACAAATTCAATCTAAATTGGAATTCATTTAAACTCAAATTGGATTAAACTTTAAGCCAATTTGAGTTTGCGGCAATATTATGTTTACTCTTGAATAAAGACAGGCTTGCTGTATTGAACAGTCAGGCTAAGTTTTATGAAAAACACTGCTGGTTTCGTCTCTTATACAAGGCCTCTGAGACTTGAAGAAAGACGGTATGGAGAGTTCCGGAGTCATTTCAGAGAAGCCTTTTAAGGCTAAGTCAACAGAAGCAGAAGGCCTTGCAAAAGGAATCATAAGTTGTTTTTTATTTCCAGCGTAAAACGCTTTTCTTGACACTTGTCAAAAAATCAAAGAAAATTTTCCGCATGAAAAGCAGCATTTGCATGGAGCTCGAGCGCATAATTCATCCGTTTGAGCCGTTTTTTCAAAGCGACTCAAAAATTTTGATTCTAGGAAGCTTTCCTTCCATAAAATCCCGCGCAGACGGCTTTTATTACGGAAACAAGCAGAACCGTTTCTGGAAAATGCTTTCAATAATCTTCGCAGAAAAAGATAATGAAAAAAACGAAATTTCAAAGACATCAGAAAATTTTGAACCGCAAGAATCGTCAAAATCATTAGAAACATTAAAAACGATAGAACAGAAAAGGAATTTTTTACGGAAAAACAAAATAGCGCTTTACGACACGATAAAGGAATGTTCAATTTCAGGCTCACTAGACAGCTCAATCCGCGGCGCAGTTCCATCCGACATCAAAAAAATTCTGAAAGAGTCAAAAATCGAGGAAATTCTTTTGAACGGAAAGACCGCCGAAAAATATTTTCTAAAATACCAAAGCCAAGAGCTCCTGTCGATTTCAAAAACAATGCCATCGACAAGCCCTGCAAACGCAGTCTGGACGCTCGAAAAGCTCGTGCAGTGCTGGGGCAAGGAATTTTCCTTAATTTTCTCCAATTCTTAACAATATTTTTTTGTATTGAACAAACTGCTCCGTTTCGCTAATATGAACTCCCGAAAGAACGGCAAAGGAGCCGTAGATATAAGCATCGCTGTCTGCTTTTCAGCGCGGATGTTTTTGTCTACGGCTCTTTTTTATTTTACTACCTATTTTGGAGAATTTTTTATTATGGAAGGCAAGGTTTCTAAATTTATTTTTGTTACCGGCGGCGTTGTTTCGGGACTCGGAAAAGGAATCACGGCGGCAAGCCTTGGTCGGCTTTTAAAATGCAGAGGACTTAAAGTCGCTTCTCAAAAGCTCGATCCTTACATGAATGTTGACCCTGGCACGATGAGCCCTTTTCAGCACGGAGAAGTTTTTGTTACAGACGACGGAGCTGAAACCGACCTTGACCTTGGACATTACGAAAGATTTATCGATGAGAATCTGAACAAATATTCAAATTTAACTTCCGGCCGCGTTTACTGGAATGTCCTAAACAAGGAGCGTCGCGGCGAGTATCTTGGACAGACAGTCCAGATTATTCCTCACGTCACAAATGAAATCAAGGAATTTATCCTGAAAAACGCGAAAGTCACCGAAGCTGACGTTTCAATCGTTGAAATCGGCGGCACAATCGGAGACATCGAAAGCCAGCCTTTCCTTGAGGCAATCCGTCAGCTTTCAACTGAGGTCGGACGGAGAAACTGCCTTTTTATCCACGTTTGCCTTGTTCCTTATATTTCTGGAAGCGACGAGTTCAAGTCAAAGCCGACACAGCACTCGGTAAAGGAGATGATGGCTGTCGGTCTTCATCCTGATATTATCGTTACGCGCTCTGATTCTGAAATTCCGCCTGAAATCAAGCGGAAAATCTCTTCATTCTGCAACGTCTCTGAGGACTGCGTAATCGACAACAAGACTTTGTCCTCGCTTTATGAAGTTCCTCTTATGCTTCACGACCAGAAAATGGACGATGTTGTCTGCCGGGAGCTTGGAATTGAAAAAACTAGAATCGACCTGACGGAATGGAAAAAAATGGTTGACTCAATCCACACTCGCGACGGCGAGATTCAGATTGCGCTTGTCGGAAAATATGTTAAGCTGCACGATTCTTATCTTAGCATTGTCGAGAGCCTTAACCACGCTTCATTTGCGGTCGGAAAAAATGTGAAAATCAAATGGGTTGACTCAGATTCTGTTACGGACGATTCCGCGCCGGGAATCTTCGGAGACTGCGCGGGCGTGATTCTTCCGGGCGGATTTGGAAGCCGCGGAATTGAAGGAATGATAAGCACGGCTCGTTACTGCCGAGTCCACAAGAAACCTTATTTTGGAATTTGTCTTGGAATGCAGATTGCCGTAATCGCTTTTGCGCGCGATGTTTTGGGATTGAAAGACGCGAACAGCCGCGAATTTGACGAAGTTTGCGAGCATCCTGTAATCGACTTGATGAAAGACCAGGAAGGCGTGATTATGGGCGGAACAATGCGCCTTGGAAAATATCCTTGCAAGATTCAGAAGAACACGATTCTTCACAAGGCTTACAATTCCGACTTGATTGAAGAGCGTCATCGCCACCGCTACGAGTTCAACAACGACTACCGCGAGGAGCTTAAAAAACGCGGTCTTATTATCGGCGGAACAAGCCCTGATGACAAAATCGTTGAGACGGTCGAGCTTTCAGAAAAAGAGCATCCGTTCTATGTCGGAGTTCAGTTTCATCCTGAATTCAAGAGCCGCCCGAACAACGCAGGACCGCTTTTCGTAGAATTCTTGAAGGCTTGCCTTTAAAAGTTCTTTCAGCCGAAAAATTTTGGAGAAAATATGTACACAGAATCAGAAGTAATGGATTTTATCAAAGAGGAAGATGTCAAGTTTATCAGGCTTGCTTATTTTGACCTTGCAGGAAAGCAGAAAAATGTGTCGATTTTGGCAGGCGAGCTTGAAAATGTCTTCAAGAACGGATTTCCGTTTGACGCGTCTGCCGTTGACGGTTTTGAGAAGCCGAACAAGTCTGATTTGTTTCTTCATCCTGACCCTTCAACTTTGAGCGTTCTTCCGTGGAGGCCGAGCGCGGGAAAAGTTGTGCGTATGTTCTGTGACATCAAGCATCCTGACGGAACGCCTTACAAAAAGGATTCGCGCTATCTATTGCGGACTGCGGTTGAGAAGGCGAAAAAAGAATTCGGCCTGACTTTGGATTTCGGAACGGAATTTGAATTTTATCTCTTCAAATTGGACGAGAACGGAAATCCGACAAAAATTCCTTTTGACAACGCTGGCTACATGGATATTGCGCCTGAGGACAAGGGAGAGAATATCCGCCGCGAGATTGACTTTACGCTCGAGCAGATGGGAATCACAACGGAGTCCAGCCACCATGAGGAAGGTCCGGGGCAGAACGAGGTTGACTTTAGATATTCAGACGCATTGACAGCCGCAGACAACGCCTCAACTTTCAAGTGGATTGTCCGGACTAAGGCTGCCGCAAACGGCCTGTACGCTGACTTTGAGCCCAAGCCGCTTCAGGACAAGCCTGGAAACGGAATGCACATCAATATTTCAACTTCAAGAAAAGATCTAATGCCTTCAATTCTGGCTGGAATTATGGAGCATCTTCCTGAAATTACTTATTACTTGAACCCGACAAGAAATTCTTACGACAGGCTCGGCGAGCATAAAGCTCCGAAATACATCGCATGGGGACACGAGAACCGCTCGACTGTAATCAGAGTGCCTGCCGCGAAAGGAAACGATAGAATCGAAATCCGCTCAAGCGACGCGGGAACAAATCCTTATATCGCGTTCACTCTCCTGCTCCATGCCGCAATGGACGGAATCAGGAAAAATATGGATCCGCTTGAGCCTTGCGAGGAAAATCTCTTTGACCGCGAGACTGCGGAAAAATATAATTACAGGGCGATTCCAGACACTTTGAACACAGCGAAAGACCTTGCTGAAAAAAGCCAGTTTATAAAGGAAATCTTCAAATAATGAATTCTGACACTCACAGCGTTCTTGTTGTTACAAAAGACCCGAAAATCTCCGCGCTTGCTTCTGCAATGCTGATTTCGCCAATTTTCGACACGACTGTTACGCAGAATTTTCAGGAGGCGCGGCGCATTTGCTCGGAGCGGGTCTACAATATTGTTCTCGTTGATTTTTCTGACGGAGAAGGCTCTGATTTTGCCGCCGACATTTCAGACTCTACAAGCACGGTTCTGCTTTTATGCCCGAATCATCTTTATGAGCAAGTGAGCTACAAAGTCGAGCCTTACGGAGTTTTAACGGTCGCGACTCCTTTTGACCAGTTCTATTTCTACAGCATGATAAAGGCTGCGATTGCGGTTCAATACAAAGTGCAGATTCTTTCAAGCCAGACGATAAAGCTGAAGGAAAAAATGGAGGAAATCCGTCTGATAAACCGCGCGAAGCTTCTTTTGATGGAGCATGAGAAAATGAGCGAGATGGAAGCGCACCACGCAATTGAAAAGCGTGCGATGGACACTGGCGCAAAAAAAACTAAAATCGCGGAAGAATTGATTAAAAAGTATTCAAACTGATAAAATCTTTGTATGTCTAATATTGTTGTTACAGCAGAGAAAATGGTTTCAGGCGGAGACTGCCTTGCGAAAGTCAACGGAAAAAACGTGTTTATTCCATTTGCAATTCCGGGCGAGAAGCTTGAAATTGAAATCACGGGCTCTTTTCGCGACTATGACAAGGCGAAAATCGTAAAGATAATTTCTCCGTCGCCGCACAGAGCCGAGCCGTTCTGCCCTCTTTACGGAAAATGCGGTGGCTGCAATATGCAGCACATCGACCCGGAATATCAGATTGAGCTTAGGAAAAATATTCTCCGAGAGTGTTTTGAGCGCGAGGGAATTAGAGTTTCAGAAATCGAAGTTGTCTCAGGCAGCAACAAAGGATACAGAAGCAGAATCCAGCTTACAAACGGCGGCTTCAACGAGGCTGGATCAAACAGCGTTGTCAGTCTTGACTTTTGCCCTGTCGCAACCGATGAAATCAATGAATATCTTTCAAAAACTCCGCAGGAAAAGCGTCCGCGTGGAAGAGTCCATATTTTCGGAGACAAAAGAATCATCTCTGAAAACAAAGTTGTTGTCGCACAAGAGACAGAAAGACATTCAAGAGACATAAAGCTCGAGGGAAAAATCACTTCGAACCGCAAGAAAAATCTTCAGATAAGAAAAAACACATATTTTGCAGGAACAAATCTTAACAGCGCGAACAAGTGCTCTGTGGAAATTTCAGGAAAAAAAATCGAATTCGACGTTCAGGGATTTTTCCAGTCGAATCTTGAAGTCCTTGAAAAGTCAATCGGTGAAATCAAAAAAAACATGGGTGGAAAAAACTGCCTCGATATGTATTCCGGCTGCGGAACTTTCAGCGTTTTTCTTTCCGATGTTTTTGACAAGACATTTCTTGTTGAGCATAACCGCGAGCAGATTGTGTTTGCGGAGACAAATCTTCTTGGAAAAAGCCACGAAAGCTACGGACAGTCTGGCGAAAAATGGGTCAAGGAAAGCGAGCCGCTGATAACGTCAAACAACGGAAATTTTGACGCAGTTGTGATTGACCCGCCGCGCTCAGGAATGGAAAAAGGCGTCTGCCAATGGCTTTGCCGCTCGAAAATTCCTCAGATTCGCGCAGTGAGCTGCAATCCAAGCACGCAGGCGCGCGACGCGGCATTTTTGATAAAAGCCGGCTACAAGCTTGAAAAGCTTTATCTTCTTGATTTTTATCCTCAGACGGCGCACATAGAAAGCCTTGCGAATTTTGAGAACGTTTAGAAATCGAATTTTTTAGAAGAATCAAAATCGAAAAATCATAATTGAAAACGAAAAATAAAAAAGAGAGAACAAAAAGTGCCTTGCCCGAAAATCAGATTCATTAGAAAAAAGTTTTTAATTCTCTTGATTTTTTCTTTCAGATTTTCGCTCTTCAACATTCTTTTTGCTCAGACTCCGCTTAGAACCGTGAATTTAAGCGGCCAAAAGCCTTCATGGCAGGCTGTAATCGGCGGCGAGGCAATTTCTCAGTGCGTCGAGACTTCTTACGGAATCGCCGTTGTCTCCGATGGAAGAATGCTTTCCGCATGCACAAACAACGGAAATGTAATCTGGCAGCGTTCGATAAAAGGCCGTCCGTCAAAATACATAACCGCGTTCGGAGATTTTCTCTACGTTGTTACGGATTCTTCCCATCTTAATCTTGTGAACCCGAGCGGAATGACAATCTGGAGCGCGGTCTGCCCTTTTGAAATTGCGGCGAATCCTTTAGCCGGAAAAGACGGGCGCGTTTTTGTGCGCGGAGCAAAAGGAGTCGCTTGCTACGGACTTGACGGCAAAAGAAAATGGTTTTTCGAAACATCTCCGCTCGACTCATCTTTCCCGATTTCACAATTAAAAGACGGCTCTGTGATTGTCTATCTTTCGCAGCCGAAAGACGGACACACGGTCGCAAAACGTTATTCCGCTTTTGGAGAGCCTCTCGAGGATTTGACTTTCGCCGGAATCGCCGTGAGCATTGAAAACTGCGATGAGGGAATTCTGATTTCCTTGAACAACGGCTCAATCGGCTTGATTGCAGTTCAAAACGACGGAAAAGCCGACTCAAAATGGGTTGTTCAGGCTGGAAACGCTTCCGGCGCGTTTTCTGTCGCTTACAGGGCGCAGACAAGGCACGCGGCTTACTTTTTTCAGAACGGAAGCACAACGGAAGCTCTTTTGGTCAACGTTTCAGACGGAAAAATTTTAAGACGCTTTCCTGTCGGAAACATAAGCATTAAAGGATTCAAGGGCGCAAAAGCGTCAACATCAGGATTTTTCATCTCAGGCTCTTACTCTGCCTGCGAATTCTACGAGGACGGAACGATTTTATGGTCGGCTGTCCTGCCTTCTTCAAAAAACTGGAACGAGCTTTGCTACACAAAGGCGAACTATCTTATTTTCTGTTTCAACGACTGGTCGATGTCATCTTTCAAGATGAATTCGATTCCCGGCGGCAGCCCTTCTCAAAACAAAATCTCTACGGAAAGTCTCGTCGGAATAAAAGAGCTTGACTCAGTCTCAAAACAGTTCGGACTTCACACGCTGACAATGGAAAAAATGGCGAAAATAAGCGCGGACTTGAAATCAGGAGACTTGGACGGAAAGGAAGAAAATTATCTTTCAGAGATAAAATCTGAAAGCTATGGCTATTTGACTTCGATAAATTCAATTTTAAGCTCAAATTTCAGGCAGGAGCAGAGTTTTTATGCGGCAAATCCGGCCTACACAAGAAATCTGATGTATCTGATGAGCCAGTGCGGAACCGCTGATTTTTCTTCTGTTTTCGCGGACATTCTAAAAGGCGAAACCGACCCTTATTTGCTTTCCGCAGCGATTGTCTATTCCGGAGATGAAGGATTCGACCCTGACGGCTTGATTTTAGGCGCGTACGAATTTTTGATTCAGAACAGGCTTTCAAGCGGCGACAAGAAGCTTCTTGAAAATATCTGCGAGTCAACCTACAAAGTCTGTAGATTTATGGGACGGCCGGCATTCAACAAGCAGGGAAAAGCGATTTTAAGCCGGCTTATGTTTCCTCAGTTCGACAAGGAGACAAGGGAATACGCGCGCAAAACGCTTGAAAAAATGATTGGACTTGAAAAATAATGATTTTTTTTCTATTTAGATATGATATAATTTTTTAGGTGTCTTTAAATTATTCACCTTAGAATATTCGGAGGAAAATGATGAATATCAAAAAGATTTTAGGCTGCTCAGCTTTTGCTTTCGCCGCTTTGACAGCCTCATTCGCCATTTCCGTTGACCAGCCGGAAATCGAGTCCGCTGGCGGCGCGAACACTGTGGTTTTCAGAAACTACACAGGACCTCACTCGGTTATCAATTCTGCCGCTGAAATCAGGGCAATCGGCTCAACGCTCGGAAACAATGTAAGCCAAAGCCCGGACTCATCTGTAACAGCCGGCTCGTCTAACCGCTACCAGTTTATCCACGTTGTTGACCCGTCTGTAAAAGAGAAACTCGACGCCGACATCTTCATTATCGGAAGCTCGGCGACAGTTGACCACATCGACAACGTAAGAAGAATAATCTCGGCTTATCTCGAGTCTGCCTACGGATATTCGAGAAGAGACGCAGACACAATCGCAGTTTTCGTTACAGTCTACAACGCTGTCTACCGTGGAAACCTGAATTATTTCAATTCAAAATACAAGGAAGCTGTAACAATAAATCTTTCATCTGCAAATGTCGGTATTTCAACGGATTATCAGGAATGGCCGGGAAGATCTCAGATTGTGATTCCTCTTTCAGATGTGAACGGCGGACTTTCAACAATCGACACTTCAATTATTTCTGACAGAAACGTCGTGAAGTCAATGCAGGAAGATGACGGCAAAAATATCGACGCAAGAAAAGATATGGTTGACATCAAGGAGCGCGAGGCTGACAACGCTTCTGAAAAAGCTCAGGAGGCTCAAAAGCAGGCGACTGAGGAAAATGCAAAGCTGAAAGAAGAGCAGCAGAAATCGGCTCAGGCAAACAAGGAAGCACAGGCGGCGCAAAAAGAAGCTGACAAAGCTCAGAAACAGGCTGATAACGCTCAAAAGCAGGCTGACAATGCACAGAAAAAGGCCGATGCTAATCCTGATGACAAGAAGGCTCAGCAGGATGCGGCAGCAGCCCAGAAAAAAGCCGATGATGTCCAACAGAAAGCAGACGAAGCTCAAAAAGAGGCTGACAAGAAGCAGGAAGCCGCAATCGAGCAGAACAAGAAAACTGAGGAGCAGGCTCAGAAAGCTCAGGAGGCTTCCTCACAGGCGGAAGCCGCTCAGGACAAGGCTGACACAAAGCGTTCTGAGGCGCAGAATGAGCGAACTGAAATAGCAAAAGACCAGCAGACTATTATCCGTGAAAGCGCGCAGAATGAGGGCGCGAATGTCATTTACGGCTTGAAAAATGTTGACGACTTGGGACAGACATCAGAAATCGTGAAAATGAATTCTGACAACGGCTCTGTAATCAAAGAATCTCCTGTAACAGTAATCAGGGGAAGAACAGTTTATGAGGACGGAGACAATTTTGTCGCGGTTGCAGGCTCTAACTTCGGAAATGGAGCTGTAAAGCTCGTTCTTATTGGAAAAGATAATCTTGAAATTGTCTCGCAGAGCGCGGAGACTCTTTCAGAGCTTTCTGTTCTTGTTGAAAAAGACGGAAACTATTACTGCACAGTTCAGAACGGAAAAAATTACTATGTCGCAAAATACAGCAACAGCCTTGAAAAACTTCTCCAGTCGCCTGTTGCCGTAAAGGCCGCAACTCCAATCACAATCACTGCGAAAGGAATTCTCGTTTGCGCGGCTTCTGGAAATCCTGCAATCTTGAATCTTGACAAGCTCACTTTAATCGGCGAAGGCTCGACAAGCAATTCAAACAAGGCTGCAAACGTGATTAATTCGGCAGCAAATGTAATAAATGACGCCGCAAACGCAAAATAAATCAGGATCTTTCTGAAAATGAAAAACGAAAAAGCCCCAAGCTGAAATTCTCACAGCTCGGGGCTTTTTTTATGATTTTGATTTTTCGGTTTTATCTTGATGAATGAAAATCTTTAGTTTTCGTCTTCATGTGCTTTGTTCTCGAATCTCGTGATAGAGCTTAAGAACAAGAGCGGGACATCTCCAATCGGGCCGTTTCGCTGCTTTGCCACAATAAGTTTCGCGTCCTGAACAGGCTCAATTTCGCCCTCCTCGGACTTTTTCCGTTCACGATGGATAAACATTACAACATCCGCATCCTGCTCAATAGAACCTGAGCCACGGAGCTGTGCCAAAGTAGGCTCGTTTCCTTCCGCGTCGCGGGCAACCTGACAAAGAGCCACAATCGGAATATGAATCTCGCGGGCAAGCGATTTCAGTGATTTAGAGATTTCGCTGACCTGCTCGTAGACAGGCGCAGTCGGATTTTCAGTCGAAATCAGTCCGATGTAGTCAATAAAGATGATTTTAACATCGTGGTTCGCTTTCAGTTTTCTTGCAGTCGCGCGCAGGTCAATCAGCTGCATATTCGGCGTGTCAACAATGTAAAGCGGCGCGTCATAGCATCTTCCTGCCGCATCATTTATTTTCTGAAAATCGCTCACCTGCAACATTCCGTTTCTGAGCTTGCTTCCCGGAATCCGCGCGTTTTCAGACAATAGACGCTGGCCAATCTGCTCGTAGGACATTTCCAAAGAGAAAAAACCGCACGGAATTTTTTTTACGACGGAAATGTATTCCATCATATTCAGTGCCATAGCGGTTTTTCCCATTGAAGGGCGCGCTCCGATAATAATCAGCTCGGAATCCTGAAATCCTGATGTCATTGAGTCAAGTTTCGAGAACCCTGTCGGAATTCCTGTATAGTTTGAATGATTTTTATAGTTTCTTTCGATTAAATCCACAGTCTGCGGAACAATCTCGCCCATCGTGTGGATTGCCGTTGTCTCGTCATTCTCCGCGAGAGCCATGACTTTCCGTTCTGCCTCGTCGAGAATCTGCTTGCTGTCTCTTGTCTCGTCGTAGGCGGCAGCTTTCATTTCTGACGAGATTGTAATCAGATTTCTTCTCGTCGCACGGTCAAAAACAATTTTCGCATAATATTCAATATTCGCTGAAGTCGGAACAACGTCTGTAAGCGAGGCGATATAGGCAGCCCCGCCCGCTTTTTCAAGCTCGCCCGTTTTTGAAAGCTCGCTGATTAAAGTCAAAGTGTCGCATTTTATATCCCGCGTGAAAAGGGAAACCATCGCCTTGTAGATAATCTGGTTCTGCTGGGAATAAAAATGCTCTTTTTTCAAAAAAGTGACAACCGAATCTGCGCATTTCCAGTCGATAAGCATTGCGCCAAGAGTCGCCATCTCTGCATCTGCGTTGTGAGGCGGCACAGTGTCTTTTAAAATCTCGTTCATAAAGCCTTAAAGTGAATAAAAAAAGCCAGAAAGAAAAATCCTTCCGGCTTTCATAGTTAAGAATCAGTCTGAAAAACTACTCTGATTTTTCTTCAGAAGCAGTTTCCTCAGCTGGAGTTTCCTCTTTCGCTGGTTTTTCAGCTTTCTTTGCAGGAGCAGCAGCGTCTTTTGATTCCTGAGCTTTTACAGAAATCTTGACCTCTGCTGTCGCAGCTTCGTAAAGATGAATTACGCAGTGGAAGTTTCCGACAGTCTTGATTGTTACGCCAGGAATCTCGATTCTTTTGCGCTCAATATCAAAGCCGTTTTTGTTAAGGTAGTCAGCAACTGTAAGAGATGTTACAGAACCGAAGAGTTTGCCGTTTGCCGCTGCTGGCAAAACAAACTCAATAGCTGCAGCTTCAAGCTTGTCTTTGAGGCTAGCCGCGTCAGCTCTTTTCTGAACTTTGCGTGCTTCAATCTCTTCTTTTCTTGACTCAAAATATTTTACTGTCTGGTCATTGTACGGAACAGCGTACATATGAGGAAAAAGGAAGTTGCGTGCGTATCCGTTAGCAACATTTTTTACATCACCCATTTCTCCGAGTGATTTTACATCTGCATTAAGAATAACTTTCATTTCAAGCTCCTATTGAAATAGATGCTCTGCGTTACCAGGAGTTGGATCGCAGAGCAAATTGTGATTTTTACTTACTCTGTTACGAATGGAAGCAAGCAGATATTGCGTGCTCTTTTAATTGCAACTGTAAGCTGTCTCTGATGTTTTGCGCAAGTTCCTGTGATGCGGCGTGGAAGAATTTTGCCACGCTCTGTTGTGAAGCGTTTCAATCCGTCAGAATCTTTATAGTCGATTTTTGCTTTGTTTGCACAGAAACGGCAAACCTTCTTGCGGAAGAATGTTTTTCCTTTTCCGCGTGGCGCTTTGTCTTCGCCGTCGCGTCCTTCAGAAGCAGCCTGCGCATTAACAACCTGTGGCTGCTCTACTTTATTTTCTGAAACTTCATTTGACATATCATGTCTCCTAATAGATTTTGTTAATTAAAATGGAATGTCTTCAGGGAATCCGCCGTCAGGAGAACCGCCATAAGCTGATTCTTCAAAAGGCTGCATATTCTGAACTGGATTTGGGGCATTGAAGCCGTTCTGCGCAGAAGCGTTATTCTGAAATTTCGGAGTGTAACCCCCGTTCGGCTGTGAGCCGTTATCCGATTTTCTTCCAAGCAACTGCACATTGTTCGCGACAATGGAAACAGAACTTCTTGTCTGTCCTGTTGTCTTGTCCTGCCAGCGATCCTGTTTCAAATAGCCGTCAACAGCGACCTGCTGTCCTTTCTTCAAGTAAGGCAGAAGATTTTCCGCTGTTTTTCCCCAAATTGTAACATTGAAGTAATTTGCCTCGTCAATCCACTGCTCACCCTGCTTCCGGCTGCGGTTCACAGCAATGGAGATATTGGCGCGAGCCTGTCCGTTCGGCGTAAAAGCGTATTCTCTTTGGTCTGAGCCGTTGAGATCGCGTGTCAAACGTCCTACAATCGTCACCGAATTAATATCTGTCATTTTTGTGCGCCTCCGTTTTTAGATGACTTTGGATTAGAAAAGCAAAAAACTATCTGTCATTTTCCACTTTTACGAAAAGTGATTTCAAAAGATTGTGGTTAAGAGCAAACTGTTTGTTGATTTCTGCAATCTTCGCAGGATTTGCGTTCACGATAAAGAGATGAAAGCGGCCGCGCTTGTTCTTCTTGATGATGTAAGCAAGGTCACGGTCTCCGTAAGATTCTTCTTTTTCGATTGTTGCACCGAATTCCTGAAGCACAGCTTTTACTCCGTCTGTGCCAGCTTTGAACTTCTCATCCTCGATAGGATAGATAGTCATGAGTTCATACTTGTTCATTGTGTATGTTCTCCTTATGGACATTTGGAGTCCTCATACGAGGACTCAAGGGGTATTCGATATAGTATCAGTTTTTACGGGTTTTAGTCAATTATTTGCAGCCTCTATCGATTGCTTCTTTATAGACTTCCTCATATTTTTTGCAGCTGGCTTTCCATGTGAAATCCATTTTCATCGCCTTTTCCTGCATTTTTTTGATATGCTCTTTTTTATTGTAATATGCCCAGACCGCCCAGCCGATTGTGTCATAGACGCTTCCCGGAGTAAGGCTGTCGAACATGAATCCGGTTCCGTCGCCTGTCTCCTGATTGTAGTTCTGAACTGTGTCGGCAAGCCCGCCCGTTCTTCTTACGATTGGAAGAGTTCCGTAAAGCTCGGAGTACATCTGGTTCAAACCGCAAGGCTCATACTGCGACGGCATAAGGAAAAAGTCTGCGCCGGCCTCAATCAAGTGGCTTAAATTCTCTGAATATCCGATTTTCGCGCGGAAATTTGGAAGTTTTGACTGAAGATTGTTGATTTCTTCCTCGCACCATTTTTCCCCGCTTCCCAAAAGAACGAACTGTAAGTCCATTGTCGAGCAGATTCTGAAAAGGCTTCCGTAAGTCGGAGCGAAAACCTCAGCGATTCCTTTCTGACTTACAAGACGCGAGATAAGCCCGATTACAGGAACGCCGGCACGAACTGGAAGCCCGAAATATTCCTGAAGAGCTTTTTTACATTCGGCTTTTCCTGCCATGTTTTTCACGCTGTAGTTCGCCGGAAGATATTTGTCTTTTGAAGGATTCCAAGTGTCAATGTCAACGCCGTTCACAATTCCTTTTACAACGTCTGTTCTAACACGCAGAAGTCCGTCAAGCCCGAATCCGCCCTCTGGAGTCTGAATCTCGTGAGCATAAGTCGGAGAAACCGTCGTAATCATATCCGCGCAGGTGATTCCGGCCTGCATAAAGTTGATTGCGCCGTTCCGCTCAAAGCCCGCTCCATAGTAAAGAGTCCAGTCGATTCCTAAATCCGGAAATTTTTCCTTTCCGTAAACGCCCTGATAGCCCATGTTGTGGATTGTGTAGACCGAGGCTGTATGCGAGAACTGCGGCTGCTGGCGGCAAACGTGCTTGAGCAAAACTGGAACAAGCCCTGCCGACCAGTCATGCGCATGGACAATGTCAGGAAACCAGCCGAGCTTGTTGCAAAGCTGGAACGCTCCGTGCGCCAAAAGCGAGAATCTGTAAGGATTATCGTGGAAGTCAGGCTCGGATTTTGTTCCGTAAACACCGTCTCTTCCAAAGCAAAGCTCATGGTCAATAAAATAGACTTCCACAGCGGGGAATCCCGGGAGATTTGTCATGTAGACCGCAGTCCATTCCTGCCCCATTCCTACAGGAACCCCCATCGCGCCTTCAAGTTTTGTAAGCTTGTTTCGGTCAATCTTGTAATAGCGCGGCATAACGATTTTGACTTCGTTTCCAGCCAAGCTCAAATTTCCTGCCATCGCGGAAACAGCGTCCGCAAGCCCGCCTGTCTTTGCAAAAGGAACAGCCTCTGCGCTCACCATCAGTATTTTCATAAAATTTAGTCTCCAAAAATATTAAAGCTCTTTCATCGCTTTGACAAAAGCCTTTTCAGAATTCACAATCGTTTTTTCAGACACGCAGTAAGCGAGCCTGAACCAGCCATTTCCGCCGAACCCGTTTCCCGGAGCGGCAAGAATCAGATATTTTTTCAGATAGTCGCAGAAAGCGGAATCATCTCCGCCGAATTTCTCAGGAACTTTCACAAAAAGATAGAACGCGCCTTCCGGCCTGTAATATTCAAGCCCCGCCGTTTCCATAATCGCCATGAGCTTGTCGCGCCTGATTTTGTAGCTTGAATAGTCAACTTTCGCATTCCAGCTTTTCGCAATCACTTTCTGGAAAAAAGCCGGGGCGTTCACGCAGCCAAGCACGCGGAGCGCAAACGTCACAGCCTTTATGAATTCGTCTTTGCCGTCGCTTTCTGGATTCACAGCCACATATCCGATTCGCTCGCCCGGAAGACTCAAATCTTTTGCAAAAGAAGAAACAATCACAGAATTCTTATAGAACTGGAAAACCGGTGTGATTTTTGCGCCGTCATAGACGATCGCGCGGTAAGGCTCGTCGCAAACGAGATACGGAAATCTTCCAGTTTTTTCTCCGTGCTCAGTCAGAATTTTTGCAAGAGACTTTATGTCGCTTTCAGAATAGATTTTTCCTGTAGGATTATTAGGATTATTGATTAAGACTGCGGCAGTTTTTTTTGAAAGTTTTGATTTTATCTCTTCAATATTCAGATTGAAATTTTCTTTTGCCGGAATTTCAACAAGCTTTCCGCCGTGGTTTGAAGCGTAATGGCGGTACTCGGCAAAAAACGGAGCCGGAACGATAACTTCATCGTCAGGATTCAAGATTGCCTTAAAAACGCAGTTCAGCGCGGAAGCAGCTCCAACAGTAATCACAGTGTCGCCAAAAGAAAGGTTTGTGCCCTGCTCAGCCGAAACTTTCTTAGCAATCGCTGCGCGCGTCTCAGGATAGCCTGCATTCGGCATATAACCGTGGCAGCCGTGTCTCGTGTCTTTCGCAGTCTCCTGAATCGCCGCCACGACCTCTTCAGGAGGATCCAAATCCGGGTTTCCAAGCGAAAAATCAAAAACATTGTCATCACCGAACTTTTTTTTAAGAACGATTCCTTCCTCGAACATTTTTCTGATTACAGACGCACCTTTTGAGTTAATCGTCTCACGAATTTTCTCAGCTATCATAATGGAAAATTATATCACAAAACTTGCCTTGTGTTAGATATTTTTTTAAAATCCATTTCATGAAGACTTTGAGGAAAATCGCGTTTCTTATCTTTTTTATCTCATTTTTTTTGGCTGGAGCGGCCGCTGAAAATAAAATCCCGGAAAATCTCTTCAACGGAAGACTTTCAGATTCTGACAGAAAAAAGCTCGAAAACGGTGAAATTCTTTTTGAAAGCGTCGGAAAAATCAAAAATATCAAGATAAAAGAGACAGAGGAAACTTCGCAGGCGATAAACGTGATGAAAAATCTCAAGCCGAACCATCTTACTGAGATAATCCAAATCCTGCCGTATAAAGGAAACGAGAATCTCGTTCAAGAAATTTCGGAGATTCTTGGAAACGTCGAAAATTACGTTGGAATTCCTTATTTTTCAGAGCGCGTCCAAAAATGGTACGATTTGTATTCAGAAGCCGAAATTTTAAGCATTGAAAACGACGGAAAAGCTGAAATTATCGCCGCGAGATTTTATATGAAGCCTTTTGGATATTATACTTCCGAGACGAGAATCGAAAACCGCGGGAATTATTATTTTTTCACGATGAAAAACACGCAGAAGCTCAGATATTACGACAAATTCGACGCGGTCGGAAATGAAGACATGCAGGCGGCGATTGCGGTTTTTCGCTCAGGAGAAAGCTGGGTGATTTACGCGCTTGGCGGAGCGAAAATTATCGACTTGCCTTTTCTTGTAAAGCGCGCGGAAACTTCGTTCACAAACAGAATAAAGTCTTTTGCGGAGGCTATATTTCAAAAACTTCCAGAGAGCCGGTCTTCGGGTTCATAAATTTTATTTTAAAGGCTTCAAACCGCATTTTTTCACTTTCACTTTTTTCACGTGAAGCAGGATTATAGATTTTGTCCCCGGCGACAGGAAAGCCGAGCCAGGCCAAATGGCAGCGAACTTGGTGGCGGAATCCTTTTGTGATATGCGCAACAGCTTTTTTCTCGGATAAAAAAGCGATTTCAGTTTTGTAAACTGTTCCGCCAGATTTTTTTCTCGCGGCTTTTCCAGAATTTTCTGAAACCGGGCGAACTTCTTTTCCGCCAATTCCAAACTTTCTAAAAGAGCTTTCAACTAAAATCATATCATTTTCTGCGATTTTTTCTTCGATTTCGTTTTTTGAGAACGGCGGAAGCGGAAAATTGTCTATTTTTTCATACAGATTGAAATCTTTTTGAACTTCTGCTCTGTACCATTTTTCAAAACGTCCTTCTTTTTGCTCGTTCTGCATAAAGTCATAAAATTCCTGACTCAAAGCGACAAGCACAAGCCCGGAAGTTTCCGTGTCGATTCTGTGAATTAGCCCATGCTCAATACTTTTTTTTCCTGAAATTTCTCTTATTTGAGGAAAATCTCTGAGCGCGAATGTAAGCGCGGATTCGTCTCCGTCGCAAAGCGGCGCGGAAGGAAGCCCCGCCGTCTTGTTCAAAACAAGAAAAGGATGAAGCGAATCTGGAGAATTTATGATTTCGATTTTATTATTGGCCAATTTTTTTATTTCTCAATTTTTTGATTTTGAACCTGAAAAATTTCAGTTTTTGAATATTTTTCATGAAGAGTTTTCAGAACCTTTTTGAATCTTAGAGGAACTTTCGCCTTGAAAACCATTCTTTCGTCGTGACCGGGAATTTTTATTTTCAGAAGATAAGAATGGAGCATTAAAGTCGCGCTTTCAAACGGCGAGCCCTTCAGATAATTTCCATAAATCGGGTCGCCCATTACCGGGCAGCCCAAATATTTCATATGGACGCGAATTTGATGGGTTCTTCCAGTCTTGATTCTGACCCTGAAAAGCGAGAACGGACCGTAAGTCGCAAAGCATTTGAAAATTGTGCAGGCGTATTTTCCTTCCGTTGTGCCAGTAACAGTCTTGAACCGTTTTCTGTTTTTCGGGTCGCGCACAATCTGCGTCTCGATTTTTCCAGCCAACTTTTTCGGATGTCCGCAGCAAATGCAGATATACTCCTTCGTGATTTTCCTGTGGTCTTGGAACTGCTTTTGAAGAAATTCTTCTGTTTCACGGTTTTTCGCAGTGATTATGATTCCAGAAGTGTCTTTGTCAAGGCGGTGAACGATTCCGGGACGGCGGCGTGCGAGAATTTCAGAAGGCTCTCCTTCATCGCTGTTTTTGATTTTTCTCTTTCCCCAGTGATACAAAAGCGCGTTCACTAGTGTGCCAGTCCAGTTTCCGGCCGCCGGATGCGTAACCATTCCCTGCTTCTTGTTCACGACCGTTACATTTTCATCTTCATAAATTATGTCCAGCGGAATGTTTTCAGGCTCGATGTCTTCAGGAACAGAATCTTCCCACGAGATTCCGATTTTGTCGCCCGGCTTCACTTTTGCGGAAAGCTTCGCTTTTTTTCCGTTCAAAAGAATTTCCGTAACTCCGGATTTCAGCTTGGAGCGGTTCATTTCTGGAAAAGTCTGCGCAATAAATTTATCGAGTCTCAAAGATGATAATTTTTCTGGAACTTCCGCGTTAAAAAACGGCACTTTCAACTCCACATTCAAAATATTCCTGTTTTTGCGGCTGCGGCGGATTCAAGTCATCTTGCTCGCGCTGCTTAACGCTGAACGGCAGAACCTCGAACGCCGAATTTTCCTTTTTTTGAAGATTTTTTTTCGAGGCTGTCCTTTTCACAAGATTGAATCCCCAGTCAAAAAGCCCTAGTCCAAGACAAGTCGCGGCAGAAATCTTGATTATGTTCATCTGGTCAGTGTCGTCAAATCCGTCCGTGCTTTTATCAAGCGGATTGTGAAATTCCCCGAGAACGGCAAGCGAATATCCAAGCGTCGTCCAGATTGTCACAAAAGGAAGCGAGCCGAGTGTGATAATCTCCGTTCTCCGCAAGTCTTTTGCCCACTGCGGCGGATTCAAGTCGTCCCAAGTGCCGCTGGAAGATGACGAATCAGCAGCGGAAATCGGAATTTTCGAGAAGAGAATCAAAAAAGCGAAAATCAGGAAAAATGTTTTTTTCACATCGCACCGTCAAGGCAGTCGCTGAGCTTTAAAAGCTCGTCAACGCTAAGGTTTTCAGCCCTTTCATTCGCGCTTATTCCTGCGGCTTCCAAAGTTTTGTCAACGTTTTCAGGCGAGGCAAGTTTCAGCATATTGTTTCTGATTGTCTTTCTTCTCGATGAAAAAAGCTGGCGAATCATTCTCATAAAGAGCTTCGGATTTTCACAGCGCGGAAAGTCATCTCTTTTTGTCATAAGAACGGCGCGGCTTGCGACATTCGGAACGGGCCAGAAATTTCCGCCGGCCAAATCAAGAACATTTTTTATGTCGTAAGCCCACTGGCACAAGACGCTGAACGAAGAATAATTTTCAGTTCCAGCTTTTGCAGCCATTCTCTGCGCGACTTCCTTTTGAACCGTCACAACGATTTTCTCGAATCTCACACCCTCGTTTATCGTATCGGCGATTATCATCGCGGCGACATTGTAAGGCAAATTCCCGAAAAATCTGTCGGCTTTTCCATTCTCGTCGTAATATTTTTTCCAAGTTTTCAGGACATCGCCCTCGACAAGCTCAAAATATTTTTTTTCAGAATAATCCTCAAAAAACTGCCGTAAAAGACGAGCAAAACCGTGGTCAATCTCAAAAGCGGAAAGTTTCGCTCCACGCTCAAGAATTTCAGAGGTCATCGAGCCAAGCCCCGGCCCGACCTCCCAGACTTTTGTATCTTTTTGAACATCGAGCGCGTCAACAATTTTTTTTCTCGCTGTCTCGTTCACAAGAAAATTCTGGCCGAATTTTTTCTGCATCGTCATTCCGTTTTCGTCAAGAAACGCTTTGAGCGCGAGCGGACTGTTGTAATCTGGAGTTTTTAGCATTAATTTTTGAATCCTTTTAACTGAATCTGCTGAAATTCAAGACCAGCAGTTTTATGATTTTATAAACTCCGTTCATAATAGCACTTATCGGCACGTTAAGAAAAGGCAGAGCAAGGCAAAGAACAATTCCGAAAAGCCCGAAATACAAGAAAAGGACGACAAGCGGAGAGACAACAACGCTCGCGAAAATTCCAACAGGCATGATTTTTCCGAAAAATTTTAAGGCGACAGGAGCGGTTGCAAGCTGAGCCGAAGCCGAGTCTCCAATCGAGGAGCGCAATTTAAAAGGAATGACAGGATGTATGATTTTCTTGACGGAATTTGAAAGCGAAATAATTCCCGCAAGCGACGAATATGAAAGCATAAAGCCGAGGTCAAAAATATGCTCAGGAAAAATGACAATATGAATCAAAAATGAAAGCGACAAAACCGAAAGTCCCTGTGGCCGGTTGATTCTAAAAACTGCCGCAGCAAAAATTATCAGCGAAGAAAGGAAAGCCCGGAAAAGCGACGGCGAAATTCCTGCGAACCAAACGAAAAAAAGAAGCGCGCAAAACTGAAATCCCGCTGCGATGTTTTTCGAACTCAATTTTTTTCCTAGAAATTGCGCAAGCCCGCCAAAAAGCGACAAATGCATTCCGGAAAGAGCCAGAATATGAGAAAGTCCTGCCGAGCGGAAAGCGTTGCTCACGTCTTTTTCGGTGTATTCGCGGCTTCCGCTTACGAGAGCAAGCAAAAGTCCGCCTGCGTTGCCCCACGCGTGCATAAGACGCTTGAACTGAAGACGGCACAAAGAACGGAATCTCACAATTTTGGAATTTAGGCTATTTTCATTTTTTGAAATCGGATTTTTTTCTGCGGAAGTCGCCAAAAAGCAGTTCTCCATATTTTTTCTTTGAATATATTTCACTTTTAAGGCGAGATTTGCGCCGTTTTCTATTAAGGGCGCGCGTTTCTCATTTTCAGCCGCCGTGTAAAGTTTTCCAGGATAAAGAGCCTCGACAATTTCTGCCGGAATAAAAACAGTCGTGATTCCGTTTGCATTTCCGCCGCTTGAAGCGCCAGTTTTGCCAGTAAAGCTGAAATCGAAAGATTTTACTTTTGAAGCTTCAAATGAAATTTTATAAGTTCCGCCGAAAAATTCCGACTTTACCGGATTTGACGCGACTTTTCCGTAAATTTCAGATATTTTTTCATTAGGAACAGGAGACGAAAAAGGATTTTTTTCTTTTATTGGCAAAATTTTTGAATAAATTAAAAATCCGCAAATCAAAGCGGAAGCGAAAACTGGATTTTTCCATGATTTTACCATTTCAATTTCGCAAGAGAATCTTTTGCCTGTGCAATCACTTTTTCAGAATAATTCAAATAAGTAACGTAAAGAAGATTGTCAAAAGCCGTTTTGTCCCCAAGCTCTCCCAAAGATTTTATGAGAGCGAGCGTTACAGGCTCAGACGGAATTTCCGTTTTTTCTGCGCTTAAATTGAATTCTCCGAGAAGTTTTGAAAGCTTTTCTGCAATCTTCGGGCTTGAAAATTTTGCCGTCAGCTCGATGATTTCAATAAATTCTCTGTCATCGATGATTTTTGTCTCGTACTCTTTTTTTGCCACGCTGAAATTTTTCAGCACGGTTTCCTCGGAGCGGGACCATTTTGCAGAAGCAAGCGTTTCAAGAGTTTCTTTTTGAATCATAAAAAAGACCGGCGGAAATTCCTGTTTGCTCTCTGCATTATTTATTGCATATGAAAGTGACTTTTCGGCAAGATTTTCCAAGAAATTTTTGTTATTTTTTCCAGATTTTTTCATCAAAGTGAAAAATTTCAAAATTGTCGGATTGTCAGAAAAAAAGACAGCCTTGTTCGCGTTCTCAAATGAATTCTCTGCGAGATTCACAAGCGAATTTTCCGTTGCAGTTTTGTATTCCGGCCAAATTTCGTTCAGCCAGATGTTGAAAACCAAAGAAAACGACCTGCTGTCTCCGAATCCTCCAAGCGAATTTATCACATTTCCAATCAGAAGATTTCCCGGATGATTTTCCTTGTAGCGTTTTTCAAGATAATCATTCAAGACCTCGACCGTCCCGTTCCATTTTGCGCCCGGAAACTTTGAAAGGCAGTCAACAGCGGCGATTTTCACGTTTTCATCATCAAAATTCTTGAAGATTTCTATTATCTTGCCTGAAATTTCCGCAATTTTTTCTTCATCTAAGGAATTCAAATTAGCATTTTGCGACAAAGCCTGCATTGAAGCGGTTGCGAGCGACAAAATTTCCGTGTTATTTCCTAGAATTTCAGCGTTCTCAAGCGAATAATCGATTCCGCGAAGAGAAAGATTCAAGCCGTTTTGCAAATCCTCATTCTGAACCGCATTCAGAACCGCCTCGATTTTGTCTTTTATGTTTCCAAGAATAAATTTTTTCTCGATTTCGCTTGCTTTTAAATGCAATTTCGTCTGTGCCTGTGCCTGCGCCTGCACTTGTGCAGAAATTCCGCCTAAAGAAAAAAACTGGATAAAATTAAAAACGAGCAAGAAAATAATCAGCTTTTTCATATTTTTTCTCCGTAGTCAGAATCTTCAACGTCAAGAGAGGCGAGCGCGTCCGTGTCAATTTCATTTTTGATTTCAGCAACGTTTTCATCTTTTTCAGGATTTTGGCTCGCGCCGTTTTTCGCAGCTTCTGCGTTTTTTACGTTTTCTCCGTCAATCGCAATTTCGGCTTCAATTTCTTGTTCGATTTTCTGGTTTTCAAGCTCGGAAGATTTTTGAGATTTTTTTTCATCTTTTTTGTCAGAATCTTCATTTGAGTCCTGCTCTGACATCGCTATCGCCTCAATCACTTCTTTTTTGTCTTCTGGAACGATTTTGTAGACGTAATTCAGGATTTCGTTCCGCATATTTTTTTCGATATGGAGACATTCAAAATGAAGACGCGACTGGTTCACTTTCGCATTGTACTCAACCGCGCGCACAATTCCGAACATTACAATCGGCTTTCCGTCAATCTCAAACTGAAGCTTAATCTGAACACTGCTCTCGCCTTTTCCGCCGACTCTGACCATCGCTCCGTCCTCGGAAATATCCTCGAGAATGCATTTGTAGCCCGGCTCAACTTCGAACGTTGTAAAATCTGTGATTTCAGAAGTTATAAAATAAAGATGAGCCGGAATCGAACATTCGCTTCTAACTGAACGGCGTTTCTGCGCGCGCTCCATTTTTCCCGACTGCGCAAGATAAATCACGTTCTGCCCATGAAAAACGCCCGAATTCGTAACTTTTGTGTCAAAAACGTAGCCTGCGTCTCCTTTTCGCCAAAGATAAACGCTCACGTTTTTTCCAATCCAGCTTTCGCCCTGCATTTTCAGCGTGTTTTTTTGGAGCGGAAGCCGTGCCGCAATCTCGCTAGCGTTGTTCAGGACTTCCGAAGAAAAAACTCCGCTTCCTTTCAGCAGAATTCTAAGCCGCTGGCCTTTCTCAAGATATTTTGAAGATTCAAGCCCGCGCCTGTTTTCGTGGTCAATATCGATTTTTGTCCTATATTTGTAGAGTTTTGAAAGAAAATTCTGGATTTCAGGCGACGACTCGCTTCCGTTCTGCCTCGCCTCGGAAAGATATTTTGAAATCGCGCTGTTAAGCGAGCCGAGCGAATAAAAAAGCGACTCAGGCTGCTCAAGTCCCGTTCTTTTCGCGAGCTTCCACAAAAGAAGAATCTCGCGGAGCTTGAATCTTTCGTCCTGTCCTCTTATGATAAATTTTATCTTGTCCTGAAAAACAACGCAAAGTCTTATGAAAGCCGCCACAAGAACAGCTGTTATAAAAATCGCAATCCACATATTAAAGACAATTTTAATACAATTTTTTCGTTTTAACTACATTTTCCGGTTCCAATTTTCTTCTTTAAAACCTAAAGTGTAGAAAAAATTATCGATAGTCAATATAATCTTTTTTTATGGCAATAATTGAACTTAAAGATGTGAGCAAAATTTATCAGATGGAAAAAGTTGAAGTGCGCGCGGTTGACAAAGTCTCTTTCAAGATTGAAAAAGGCGAATTCGCGGCGATTTCAGGACCTTCAGGCTCTGGAAAATCGACTTTGCTGAATATAATCGGCTTGATTGACCTGCCTTCTTCAGGCTCAGTTATTCTTGAAGGCGAGGATGTCTACAAGGGAATCGACCTTGAAAAGACAAAAAAAGTTCCTCTAAGGCTCGACTCAAAGCTTACGGAACTGCGCCGCGGTCATTTAGGATTCATTTTTCAGACTTTCAACCTTATTCCTGTCTTAAACGTCTGGGAAAATATCGAGCTTCCGCTTTCCCTTGGAAAATCTCCTGCTTCTGACTCTATGAGCGCGGCAGAAAAAAAAGAATGGATTGAATATCTTCTTGAAACCGTAGGACTTGAAAACAGGCAGAAAAACAAGCCTTCCGAGCTTTCCGGCGGACAGCGGCAGCGAGTCGCGATTGCGCGCGCGCTTGTCACAAAAGCCCCGATTATCCTTGCAGACGAGCCTACAGCGAACCTTGACTCGAAAAACGGCGACCAGATTCTCGAGCTTATGAAAAAGCTGAACCAGGAATTAAAGACGACATTCGTGTTCTCGACGCACGATGCGAAAATTGTCGCGCTTAGCGACCACGTCATAAAAATCAGAGACGGAATTGTAGCCTAGTTTCGAGTTTTTTAATATCCGAGCGAGAATTTCAAGTAAGATCCAAGAGTAAATTTTCCGAAATACTCTTGGTCTTTCCAGTATTCCCATTTTAAGCCAATGCGCCAATCGCAATGCGGAACGATTCTTGAAGCGATAAAGGCTGGCTTTATGTAGCCGCTTTTTTCTGTGATGTTATGATACCACTGCACGCCGACTTTCAGATTTCGTTCTTTTCCAAGCTTTGCAAGTCCCGCGTCAACAATAAGACGCTGCTCAAAGTCTTCGCTTTCCTTGTCGATTATTGTTTCGTAATCCTCAGAATCAAATTCATCAAGATATTTGTATGAAGTTCCTTTGTATTCATAATGAACGACATCGTGTGGATAATAAACCGCCTGATATTCAGCGTTGATTCCAAAATACGGGAAAAAGTCTGTAAAAAGCTTGTAGAATCCGCCGGTGAACACGAATCTTTCAAAAGCGGACTTCTTGTACAAGTCGCTTTTCCAGAATTCGCGGAGCGTGCTGTTTGAATTCACGCGTCCGATAAGCTGCGCATACAAGTCAGTGCCGAAAACAGTCCGCTTCGCTTCCGCTCCGACAATCGGAAGATTGTAATATTTTGAAAGCTCGCCATATCTTGAAGGAAAAACGCGCGCGAAAAAGTTAAGCGAAGTTCCAAAAACAATCGCCTCCGCGCTTCCTGCGTAGGACAGCTCGCGGTGAGAAGGCTCGTCGCTTCCGCCCCTGTACATTGTGAGAAGGGTCAAAGTTGAAAGCCCGAACGGAATCCTTATGATTCCAGAAATATTGTATCGGCTGTCGTACAGCGCGTTTGTGTAAAGCGCGTCCTCGTCGTCCTCAAAATCGTCGTCGTTTGAGAAAAGCCTTATGTTTCCCCAGACAGTCTTCTTTTTTCCGGCTGTGATATAAACTTTGTCAGCCATGATATAGTCAAAATAAAGCTCGTAAAGATAAAAATACTGGTTCTGGTTTTCAACATCGGCTTCTTCAGAATCGATAAGAGAGGTTTTCAATGAGCCTTTAACGGCCATGTACTTGTCAGGACGTGTCGTGAAGTAAAGATAGTTCACAAGGTCAAAATATGCAGAGCCGCTCGTCTCTCCGTCGGAATTTATTGCCGCCGCTCCAAGCTCCGCAGAGATGTCGCCGCTCATTTTCAACGGAATTGAAAGAGAAGCAAGGCTGAAAGTCGTGTCGGAGCCGCTTTCCTGCTTGTCCGTCACAACAGTCTCTTCTGAGTCGCTTGCGTTGTCAAACAAGTCTCCGATGTCGCCAAAAAGGTCTGAGCCGGAAGTTTCAGAATCAGAATTGGAAAGAGAATCTGATGAAATTTCAGTATTATCGCTGATGTCAGCGGTTATGTCAGAAGTTTCCTGCGCCTGAACGGAAACACAAAAAATGGCAGCTAGAAACGCTGCCATCAGAATTTTAGGCATTTTATTAAATGTACGAATCAATTTATCTGTCACTCATTAACTCAAGATACGGCTTAGTATATACCGCATCATCTTGTTTTGAAAGAGTCGCGTTTGAGATTGAAATCAAAGTTTTCTCATATTCAATCTTGTTGTTGATTTTCTTTCCTTTTAAGTTGTCCTGAATGACCATGTTGACCGGAATTTTCGCGTCGCGGCCGTTTCCTGTTACAGGCTGGTAAGACGGAACGGCTGTTGTGCGGAGCTTCTGTCCTGAAAGCGAATAATCCTCTTTCATTCTCATAAGTCCGTCATCTTCTGTGACCCAGAGCTTGATTTTAGGATACTCGACATTTTTTGTCTTTGCCTCGAGTGTGAAAAGCACGCATTTGAGTTTTCCGAGATTGACCTGCTCGTTGTCTTTAATGTCGTAGTCTTTCACAAATCTCTGAGGGGCAAAATCCGATGTGTTCGCGTTTGTTCCCTGAAATTTGTCCTTTGAGCTTGAAAATGTGAAGCGGCGGTCTGCCGGATCGTAGAACCAGATTGTCGAGTTCGCCTGAAGATAGCCTTTTCCCTTGTCTTTGAGAGGAGCTGTAATCAGAATTGTCCATTTGCTTTCAGAGTCGCGGCGGTAGATTGTCGCGTTTGTCTTGCTTCTGCCCTCGCCAGGCTTGTCCTGAACGACCTCGTAGCTTGCTGTAAAGTCAGTGCCGTAAAAAGCAGTGTTGTCCTCAGCTTTTTGGAGAAGTTCGCGCGCCTTTGCATAAGTGAGTTTTTCCGCAAAAGCCGGAGCAAAAAATGCCGCAAATGCCGCAACAGAAACAATAATTTTTTTCATAAGTCAAAATCTCCCTAAAATGTTTTCAAAAAAGAAAGAAAACGGTTACTCAGTAGTGGCAAGAGCCTGTACTGGAAGAATTTTTATAGACTTGCACGTTGAATACAAAACTGCAAGCAATGTAACGATAATGACAGCCGCTATGACCGCCACACTTTTTAGAACATCGAACGCAGGCGAAAGGTTACCTTTCACAAGGAACATATCAAAAGCCGGAATAAACGAGAAATTGAAAGCCGACATCACAGCGCAGATAACGCCAGAAAGAAGAAGCCCCGCGACACAGCCTAAAAGCAGAAGCACGAAAGACTCGAAAAGAAGCGTCTTTATGATGTTCGACTTTTTCATTCCGATTGACATATAAATTCCAATCTCGTTGATTCTCTTCATTATGAGAATTCTGTAAGTGCTTCCGATTCCGGCGATTATTATCACCGTGAGCATAAAAATAACGAACGAGACAACCGCGTCCATCGCTTTTTGCATTATCTTGACATCAGTAAGATTCGATTCAAGAGGAATTATCGCGTAAGTTATTTCTTTGTAGTCATCATCGTTGTCGATAAAATCGTCCTTGTCGTCAACAAGAGGATGCATATTGTAGATTTTTTCAAGCTCCGCCTGATATTTTTCAATCTCTTTTCTGCTGATTTCCTTTTTAGGAAAATCGATTGCAATACGGTTCGCATTTATCTTATAATTCGGGCGCGCGTAGGCAGCTTTCAGATATTCAAAATCCATGTAGGAAGTGTACATTCCGAACGCGCTTGAATCCTGAAAAATTCCTTTCACAACAATATCGAGTGTGTTTTTTTCATCATCATAAGTCTCAACCATAAAAGTTATTGAATCTCCGACGTGGACATTCAAAAGCTCAGAAATCGGCTTTGAAATCAAGACTCCGTTCGAGCCTTTCATTCCGTCGATTCCGCCCTCGATAAAATAAAGCTTCTCAAAAAGCGCGGCTTCCTTGTCGAAATTTATGCCCTTTATCGTTTTTTGAAGAGCCTCAGTTCCCTCAAAATAATAAGCGCAGTGTCTTGCGTCAAAATCCATTCTCGGAGAAACGACAGCGTCCTTTCCGAAAACTTTTTCAAGAGTCGGAACGTATTTTGAATAGTCAATATATTCGATTCCCTCTGCCTCGCTTGCCGCCATAAATACAATGTCGCCGCCGTAGTAGACGCTAGCCTTGTCTGTCATCGCCTTTATCATTCCTTTGCTCACAAAAATTGAAGCGAGCGAGACTGCGACTCCCACAGCGCAGACGAGAAACAAGGAAACATACTGAGTTTTTCTATATAAAAGCGAGCGAAGACCGATTTTTATCTGATACATTATTTTGCTCCCTGCATTGCCTGAACAGGATTTACTCTAAGCGCGTTTATAACAGGATAAATCCATGCGACAAGGCCGATTATAAGCGCGACTGAAAACGAGCTTACGAGATTTGAGATTTTCACAGAAGTTACAATGTTCGGGCCGCCGAAAAGCTGAACTAAAAAGCTGTTGTGTACGGTTATGTTCATAAGATTCACGATTTTTGAAGCAAAAACGCCGAGCAGAAGCCCCAAGATTCCTGAAATCACAGCCATAATCACAGTTTCAGCCATACATTCCTTTGAGATATAGCGTTTGTTCGCCCCGATTGCGCGCATTGTTCCAATCTCTCTGATTCTGTCGAGAACGTTTATTACAAGCGTGTTGTTCACAACAATAAAGCCCGCCGCAAGAACGATTATAATTCCGATGTTCAAAATCAGGCGGAGAATATAAAGATAAAAAGCCGTGCTTCCCGCGCTGCTCCGCCAGTTTACAGCCTCGACCTGCCAGCCTTTCTCCTCGAAAATGCCGTTGAGCGACTTTATGACTTTCCGCGCGTCTTTAGAGTCTTCAAGACGGCAGATTATAAAATTCCATGTTGAAGACGAATAAGAAGCCTGCAAAGCATCCTGCTCTTCCTTTGAAAAAGTAATTTCATCGGTTGCCACAGCCTCGCTCACGTCCGCTGCGTCTCCAAAAAGATTGTCAAAGTCCAAGTCGCCAAGAAAATTCTGCTGGCTTTCATCAAGCTGAATTTTTGACGAGTCCGTCATGTCTGAAATGTCGAGAAGCTGGCGCACAGTTTCAGAATTCACAAGGACGAGATTTTCAAGAGTCTGGTTGTCATTTTTGTATTCATAGATTGCAGTTAGCGGCGCGGCTCGAAGCCTTGAAGAAAAGCCCGCGCTTATCGCGAACTGGACTGTGTCTCCAACCGAGACATTAAGCTCTTCCGCGTGGGATTTTGTGAGCATAACGCCCTTCTCTCCATTTTTCCACGGCGCGCCCTCGATGATTTTGATTGAAGTCATGCAGTCATTGTATTCTTCGCCGTTCACTCCGAAAATGTATGAGGCTGAAAGGTCGTCTCCCTTGTCGTTTGAGATTGCCACCTGACCTGTAATCTGCGGCGTGATTTTTTTGATTCTTTCGTCAGACTTTAGAATTCCGCAGATTTCTCCATAAGGATTCAAAATAGGAATTTCAGAAAGCTTTCCAGTTACTGGAGTCTGGTCGCCAAAAAGACTCAGAGGCGGAACGTGCTTCGGGCGGATTACAACATCGCCGGTAAACGAGGAGACAAAAGTCTCCTGAACGCCTTTCTCAGTGCTGTCAAAAACCGCGTTTGTAACAACGAGCATCATCACGGCAAAAGCGATGAACAAAACAATTACATATGAACTTTTTTTTGTGATTATATTTTTCAGGGCAAGATACAAGAGCATAGACAAGTATTCTATCTAAAAACAAATCAATCTTCAACAATCAATTTCTTGTCGATTTTCTCGCGGCGGCTGTTCATGTTATAGTCGAAAAGCGAATATCCGATTTTGTTGATTTTTCTAAGAAATTTGACATACCGCGTTTCAGGCAGGATTTTCTCAGCTTCTTCCATATATTTTTCGCAAAGGTCAGTTTGTTTTTTTTCAAAATAGAACTGCGCTAGATTTATGCTTGAATAATATTTGTCGTAGTCTGAAACCGCGTTCTGCTCCGCAAGAATGAAAAATTCTTTCGCCTTTGAGTCGCTTCCGCCGCCGACAGCAGGCGCGTAATAATACCACCAGCCAGAAAGCGTTAGCGCGAAAGCCATTTTCGGATTGTTCTTCACGACGACTGCATAATCCTTTTTCTCCTGCAAGCCAAGCGTTATTGAATTTGAGCGCGGCAAAAACTGGAGCATTGAATTTGTCAAATCCGCGCTGGTCAGGACAAAATATGGGTTCAAGCCTTCGGCGGATTTTCCTTTTGAGAATTCGGCGATTTTCTCATACTGAGGACGCAGAATTTTTTCCATATTTGGAGAATGAATGTCTTTTTCGTACTCGCAGTTGTATTCCGCAGTCGCAAGCATATTTTCGCAAGTGAGCCGGGCTTCTTCCCCAAGCGAATTTATTTTTTCGCCGTTGAGATTTTTGTATTCCCGGATTTTTTCGATGCACGAGTCAGCGTCCGGAAGAGAACGGAGCGAAAGCCTGAAATCAAAAATTTCCTGAATCGTTTTGCTTTCATTTTCCGAAAAATCTTGGGAAAATGCGGCAGAAACTGAAAAAAGCATAAAAAACGCTAGAAAAACAAAAAATCTTGAAAGGCAAAAAGGAAAAAAAGTTTTTTTCATATCAAAAGAAAATATAGTTTTTTCAGGATTTTTTCCACTTTTTTGAAAATGCAACTTTTTCGGATTTTCGGAGTCTAATAAAATGTTTTCAGCAAGATGAGAAAATTCTTTGCCTTGAAAACGAAACTAAATCTATGCTAGGATATTTCATTATGCAAAATTTCGCATCTAAAAAAGAAATTCCGATTTTTTTCGCGACCGACAACAATTATGTTCCGTTTCTTGCGGTTGCGCTTACGTCGCTTTTGGACAACGCTTCAAAAGATTATTATTACAGAATTTTTGTCTTGACCACGAGCCTTAGAAAAGAATATGTCGATGAGCTTACGCTTATAGCGAAAGACGCAGGAGCTGACTTCGCTTCTATAGAATTTGTTGACTTGCGCGAGGAAATGGAAAAATCTTCCGGAAATTTCCATCTGCGCGACTATTACTCAAAGGAAACTTACTGCCGCGTTTTTATTCCGCGTGTTTTCCCTCAATACGACAAGGTGATTTATCTTGACTGCGACATTGTTGTTACAGGCGACATTTCAGAGCTTTACAACGTCGAGCTTGGCGACAATCTGGTCGGAGCCGCGAGCGAGGAAGTCATGGTCGAGTACGATGTTTTTGGAACTTACGTTGAAAAAGCTCTCGGCGTTCCGCGCGACAAATATTTCAGCGCGGGTGTTCTTCTGATAAACGCGAAAAAATACCGCGAGGAAGAAATCGAGTCGAAATTCATAAATCTGATGAACACTTTCACTTTCCGCGTTACTCAGGATGAGGATTATCTTAACGTTCTGTGCTATGGAAAGACAAAGATGATTGACGTGGGCTGGAACAAGTCCGCATTCGAGACTCCGAGCTTTGACGACAAAAATCTAAAGCTGATTCACTATAAGATAAACTGGAAGCCGTGGCATTACGACAATGTTCACTACGAGGAATTTTTCTGGAAATACGCGCAGAAAACTTTTCTTTATGACAATATTCTGAAAATCAAGGCGACTTACTCAGAGGACTTGCACGAGCGCGACAGAATCGCTTTTGAAAATTTAAGGAAAATGGCGATTGAAGACACAAACGACCCGAAAAATTATTTCAACTCGATTCAAAAATCCTCAAAATAAAAATCAGGAAAAAAAGATGGCAGAAACTGAAAATCAGGAAAATTCCAAAGAGAATTCAGAAAAAAATCCAGAAAGAGTCGCAATCGTAAAAAAGATAGAACAGTTTGAAAGGGAAAAACGCTGGACAGAAGACGTGGAGGCAGATCCGCCCACAATTCCGCTGAATCCAGACAAAGTTGACTATCTGAACAAAAAGATTTCGAGCAAATTCTGGATGAAATTTGCAAATATGCTCGCGCGCCATCACATCAACACTCTTCTCCGAAAAAAAACAATGATAATAAAGGAAGTTACAGGTCTTGAGGAAAACTACGTTCCGCTGAAAAGAACCGGCGCAATCATAACCTGCAACCATTTCAACGCGATGGACAATTTCGCGGTTTACAAGGCGATTGAAAAGCACGTTTATCACCGCGAGCTTGTGAAAGTCTGCCGCGAAGGAAACTACACGAATTTTCCGGGTTTCTACGGATTTTTGTTCAAGCACTGCAACACACTTCCTTTAAGCAGCGTCACCTCGACAATGAAAAATTTTATGGCTGCCGTTAAAACTTATCTTTCACAGGGAAGGCAGATTCTGATTTATCCCGAGCAGGCAATGTGGTGGAACTACAGAAAGCCGCGTCCGCTCACAAACGGAGCTTTCAAATTTGCGGCTGAGAACAACGCGCCTGTCATTCCGTTTTTCATCACGATGGAAGACTCGAAAATCATCGACAAAAGCGACGGATTTCCAGTTCAGGAGTATTCAATCCACATTTTAAAGCCGATTTTTCCGAATCCAGAATTCTCCGCACGGAAAAACGCGGAATATATGAAAGAAGAAAACTACAAGGCGTGGAAAGAAGTCTACGAGAAAACATACGGAATTCCGCTTGAGTATAAAAATTAAAAGACGGAAGTTTGCGCGAAAAATCAGAAAATGGACAGACGAAAAATAATCTACTATTCAGATGAGCTGAACGACGAATTTTCCACAGCCGTGATAAAGCCGAGAAAAATCGATGAAAAATACGATTACGGCGGCAGAACTCTTTCATGGAAGATAAAGCGTTTTTTTCTCTGGAGAATAATCGCAGTTCCAGTCGCTTTTGCATACTTAAAGCTCGTTTTCGCAAATAAAATTGTCGGGCGCGAAAAAGTAAGGCCGTTCAAAAAATCTCCGATTTTCTTTTACGGAAACCACACGAACACTTTTTCAGATCCGCTCGTTCCGACTTTTGCAGGCTGGCCGCACAGCACTTTTGTGATTGTCCATCCGAACAACGTCTCAATGCCGTTCTGGGGAAAATTTATGCCATATCTCGGCGCGCTGCCCCTTCCTGACAATCTAAAAGCCGGAAAAAATTTCATGGAGACAATAAGGCTTCACGTAAGAGAAAATTCTTCTATTATGATTTATCCAGAGGCTCATATCTGGCCATTTTATACAAAAATCCGGCAGTTTCCAGACTCGTCTTTTAAATATCCTGTCGAATACAAAACGCCGGTTTTCTGCTTCACGAATGTCTACACAAGGCAAAAATTCAGAAAGACTCCAAAAATGACGACTTACATTGACGGGCCTTTTTTTGCTGACGAAAGTATTTCCCCAAAAGAGCGCAGAAAAAAGCTGAGAGATGAAGTCTACAATGCGATGTGCGAGAGGGCAAAACTTAGCACCTACGAAGCGATAAAATACATTAAAAAGGAATCAGAATGAAAAACATACTTTTCTGCGGAAACGACAAGGTTTTTGACGGAATCCTGACTGCGATGCTTTCAATTTTTATGCGGACGAAATCAAAAGAGCCGTTCACTCTCTTTATTTTCACTATGGACGTTTCGCATTTGAACAAACGGTTCACTCCGCTTTCAGACGCGCAGGCGAATTTTTTGGATGAAGTTGCAAAATCATATAATCCGGAGAACAAAGTCAAGAAAATCGATGTCACAAAAATCTACATGGAAAATTTCTCAGGCTGCCCGAACGAAAACTGCTACTGCTCGCCCTACACTTTAATACGTCTTTTTGCGGACGTTTTCACCGAGATTCCAGACAAAATTCTCTATCTTGACGCGGACATTCTTTTTAACCGCGACATCGACCTGATTTGGAACACGAACATCGAGAATTTTGAATACGCCGCCTCGCGCGACCATTACGGAAAAATTCTTCTTTTTTTCAGAAGAAAATTCATTAACGCGGGCGTGATTCTGTTCAATATGAAAAAATGCAGGGAGACAAAAATCTTTGAAAAGGCGCGCAATCTTATAAGGACGAAAAAACTGCTTTTCGCCGACGAAAGCGCGCTTATCGAAAGCACAGCCGCGCAGAAAATTCTAAGCCAGCGTTTCAACGACCAGAAATTTCTTTACAAAGACACAGTAATCCGCCATTTCTCGAAAAGGCTTTTTTGGCTTCCGTTCCCGCACACCGCAAACATAAAGCAATGGAACGTCACAAAAGTCCACAAGGTTTTCGGCTACGAGAATTTTGACGACATTTTTTCCGAGTATATTTATCTTAAAAAGAAATTCGAGAAAAACTGATTTTAAGGTAGGATTTCGTCTCCCGAAAGAATTTCTAAATTTTTTGACAGATTTGTCAGCTTAGTCTTCTTTCGGAGAAAGCTTCGAGCTGAAATAAGCCATCAAAGCTCCGGTTAAAAGACTTAAAAACGAGCCTAATGCCATCGGAAGTCCGTTTATTTCAGAGATTCCCGGGAAAAGATGAATCGCAGAGCCGACCAAGAGACCGAAGATAACGGCGTAAGTCTGGTTTGGAGCGATTTTCAAAAGAGTTTTCACAAGCCAGGCACCGCACAAAAGCCCGAACAGCACGCCGATTCCGTTAGGAAGAAGCAGGATAAGCGCATGAAAAAATGTGTCAGGCGAAAAAAGCGACGGAATGCTTTTCATAACGATTGGATAAACGCCCATAATCAGCATTAAAAGCGAGCCTGAAATTCCGGGGATTATCATCGCGACCGCGCCTAAGATTCCAGCCGCGAAAATCTTCAATGCGAGAGAAAAAGTCCATTCAGGAAGCTCCGCAGAAATTGCAGATGAAGCGTCAACGTTTCCTTCAAGCGAAGAGAAAACTAAAAGCGCGGCAAGTCCGAGCGTTGCGCAGACAACAACAGAAAACGTTTTTCCGAGCGGAAATTTCGCGCCTTTTTCAATCTTTGTCATAAAAAGAAAAAGCATCGGAAGGCTTCCGACTATAAGCCCTGTGAAAAAATAATTTGTCTGAACCGGGAAATTCTCATATAAAAGTGTAATCAGCTTGCTGAAAAGCAGAACTCCGCTCGCCATTCCGCAGACAAGAGGAACAACGAAAAGCCTGTTTGAAATCAGCTTCTTTATGTTCAAGGTGATCGCGTTCACAAATTTGTCATAAATATTGAAGACAACCGCCATCGTGCTCCCAGAAACACCAGGAATCACATTCGCCATGCCGATTACAAGCCCGATTAAAAGAGTTCTGACTATATCCATTTTCGAAAAATCTCCGAAAACTATCTTATCATTTCTTTGTTAAAAAGTGAACTTTCCATAAAAACGCGGAGGCTTTCTTTCCAATCAGGAAGATTTATTCCAAGCGCGCTCTGGATTTTTTCCTTGCTCAGAACTGAGTAAGCAGGCCGCTTCGCCGGTGTCGGATAATCGGCAGTCGTGCAAGGATTTACAGCGCAGTCAGAATTTGTGATTAAGCCCTGCTCTATTCCCTGATTTTTGATTTCAACAGCGAAATTCCACCAAGAAATCTCGCCCAAGTCTGTAACGTGGTAAATTCCGTAAGGAATATTTTTTTCCGTGATTTTCAAGATGACTTCTGCAAGGTCTCCGCAGAAAGTCGGAGTTCCTTTCTGGTCGTTCACGACTTTTACAGCAGAATGCGAGTTCATAGCGCGAATCATTGTGTAGACGAAATTTTTTCCGTCCCAGCCGTAAAGCCACGCAGTCCGCAAAATATAATATTCGCTTGTCTCTTCCTGTATAGCTTTTTCGCCCTCGGCTTTTGTTTTTCCGTAAACGCCAATCGGGGAAATAGGAGAATCTTCCGCAATCGGAGATGCTGCAGTTCCGTCAAAAACATAGTCCGTTGAAATATGAATCAGTTTCGCGCCGATTTTCTTTGCAAGCCGGGCAATGTTTCTAGGTCCTTCAGCATTGAGTTTTTCAGCAAAAGAAGATTCTGCCTCAGCCTTGTCAACCGCCGTGTAAGCCGCACAGTTCACAATGAAATCAAACTTTTTTCCAGCGGCGAATTTTTCAAGGGAAGAAAAATCAGTGATGTCAACAGAACGGTCAGTGCCTTCAAAATCGATTTTATTCTCTTTTAAAAGGCGGCAAAGCCCAGTTCCCAACATTCCGTTGCAGCCGATTACCCAAATCATAAAAAATTATCTTCCCAAGTCCTTGTAGTTTTTCTGAATCCAGTCTTTGTAAGAGCCGTTTTGAATATGCTCAATCCATTCGCCGTGGCTCAAGTACCATTTTATAGTAGACAAAAGCCCTTGCTCGAAAGTCATTTTTCGCTCCCAGCCAAGCTTTGTTTTTGCCTTAGTGCAGTCAATCGCGTAGCGGCGGTCGTGTCCCGGGCGATCTTTTACAAAAGTGATTGATTTTCTTACATCTTCAGGATTTTTTCCAAGCTCTTTTGAAGTCAAGTCGATGACTGTGTTCAAAAGCTTGATGTTTTCCCATTCGTTCTCGCCACCGAGATTCCATTTTTCACCGGCAGGAGACTGCTTTATAATCTGCCAGACTCCGCGGTTGTGGTCTTCAACATAAATCCAGTCGCGTATATTTTTTCCGTCGCCGTAAACAGGAAGCTCTTTTCCATCTTTGATATTGGAAATCATAAGCGGAAGCAGCTTTTCCGGAAACTGGAACGGGCCGTAATTGTTTGTACAGTTTGACAAAGTTACAGGAAGCCCGTAAGTGTGGTAATAAGCCATAACGATATGGTCAGAACTTGCCTTTGACGCAGAATAAGGAGAGCGCGGGTCATAAGGCGTTGTCTCAACGAAATATCCTGTTTCGCCAAGCGAGCCGTAAACCTCATCTGTTGAAATATGATGAAAAAGAACATCATCGCGCGGATTGTCAAGCGAGACATTCCAGTATTTTCTGGCGACATCGAGAAGCGTGTAAGTTCCCATCACGTTTGTCTTGATAAAAGCCTCAGGACCGAGTATCGAGCGGTCAACGTGGCTTTCAGCCGCAAAATGAATCACGGTGTCAATATCGTATTCTTTGAAAATTCTTTCGATTTGCGGGCGGTCGCAGATGTCAACTTTCTCAAAAAAATATCTTCTATTTGAGTTGTCCGGG